>NZ_CP029188.1:2482500-2825000 GCF_003097515.1 Streptomyces tirandamycinicus
CCGGCGAGTACCTGGCCGGCCGGGTGGCCGACCTCGACGACGTGCGGAACCGCATCGTGGCGCGGCTGCTCGGGGTGCCGATGCCGGGCGTGCCGGACAGTGACGAGCCCTATGTACTGATCGCCCGGGACCTCGCTCCCGCGGACACGGCGCTGCTCGACCCGGCGCTGGTGCTCGGGTTCATCACCGAGGAGGGCGGCCCGACCAGCCACAGTGCGATCCTGGCCCGGGCACTGGGGGTGCCGGCCGTGGTGGCGCTCCCGGGCGCGTGCGAACTGGGCGAGGGCACGGTGGTCGCCGTGGACGGCAGCACCGGCGAGGTGTTCGTGGAGCCGAGCGACGAGCGGCGTGAGCTGCTCACCGAGGCGGCGGCCGAGCGGAAGGCCGCGCTGGCGGCGTCCACCGGACCGGGTGCGACCTCGGACGGGCACAAGGTGCCGCTGCTGGCGAACATCGGAGGCCCCGGAGACGTACCCGCCGCGGTGGAGGCCGGTGCCGAGGGCGTCGGTCTGTTCCGCACCGAGTTCCTCTTCCTCGACGACAGCAGGCAGGCGCCTTCGGAGGCCAAGCAGGTCGAGGCGTACCGGACGGTGCTGGAGGCGTTCCCCGAGGGACGGGTGGTCGTGCGGGTGCTGGACGCCGGCGCGGACAAGCCGCTCGACTTCCTGACCCCGGCCGACGAGCCGAACCCGGCTCTGGGCGTGCGGGGGCTGCGGACGCTGCTGGACCACCCCGAGGTGCTGCGCACACAGCTCACCGCGCTGTCGAAGGCCGCCGAGGGTCTGCCCGTGTACCTGGAGGTCATGGCGCCGATGGTGGCGGACCGCGCCGATGCCAGGGCGTTCGCCGAAGCGTGCCGCGAGGCCGGGCTGAACGCGAAGTTCGGCGCGATGGTCGAGATCCCGTCCGCGGCCCTGCGGGCGCGGTCGGTGCTGCAGGAGGTCGAGTTCCTGTCGCTGGGCACGAACGACCTGGCGCAGTACGCCTTCGCCGCCGACCGCCAGGTGGGTGCGGTGTCCCGGCTCCAGGACCCGTGGCAGCCCGCTCTGCTCGACCTGGTGGCGTTGTCCGCCGAGGCTGCCGCGGCCGAGGGCAAGAGTTGCGGCGTGTGCGGTGAGGCCGCGTCGGACCCGCTGCTCGCGTGTGTGCTGACGGGCCTGGGTGTCACCTCCCTTTCGATGGGTGCGGCGTCGATCCCGTATGTACGGGCGACGCTGGCGAAGTACACGCTGGCCCAGTGCGAGCGGGCCGCCGCCGCGGCGCGGGCGGCGGACTCCGCCGACGAGGCGCGGCGTGCCGCGCAGGCGGTGCTGTCCGGGGAGTGACCGGCGGCCGGCGTTGGGAGGGGCTTCCCGCCGTGCGGCGGGGAGCCCCCTTTCCGTCCGGAGCGCCGAGGGGGCGCCGCCGGAGCACCGCCTGCGTCCCCGGACACGCTGAGCGTGTCGCCCTCCTCCTTGGCTTCGGGGCTCGTGCGCGCTCACGGGTGTGAGCCGCCCACGTCGAAGCCCGCCCGGTACTCGACGCCCGGCTCCGGGGACAGGGGGTCCCCGGTGTCCGCGTCCGTGCAGTAGGCGCAGAAGACCTCGGCCTCGGTGAGCGCGACCAGCCGGCCGGCGTGGAGCCGCCAGCCGTGGAGCCGGTCGGGAGCGCCGGGCAGCGAGGTTCTGAGGACGACTCCGCCGGGGCTTTCGAGGGCGACGCCGACCGCCAGGACCGTCGCGAACTCGGCGGCCTCGGAGGAGTCGAGGGCTCCCGGCCCGTCGTCGGGGCGTGTGGTGTGGAGGACCGCCAGGAGCTGCTCCCCCTGGTCGGCCGGGACGCTGCAGACGAGGTGGTGGGTCCCCGGGCCGGCGCCGTCGAGCAGTTCGGCGAGGAGCCGTGACGCGCGCTCGAACGCGGTGCGGCCCGCGTCGTCCCCGCGCTCCGGGCCGGTGCCGGCCAGGAGGGAGGTGGCGTACTCCCATGTGGCGTGCCGGACCGCGCGGTTGAGGAGCAGTGGGACGAGTTCGTCCAGCGGCTGGCCGGTGTACGCGACGGTCGCGCCGGTGGCGGCGACCTCGGCGGTGTAGCGGCTGCGGCTCGCGGAGGAGTCGGGATCGAGCCCGGCCTCCCGGCAGTAGTGGGCGAACTCCTCCGGGTCGAAGAGGGCGACGGTGGTGTGCCCGCCCTGGGTGGAGAGTGCTTTGAGCAGGCCTTCCGCGTGGCGCAGATAGTCGGGATGGTCGTCGAAGGCGAAGGTCGGGTACCGGCGCATGGCGGCGAAGTCCTCGTCGTCGACGAGGAGCCCGACGACGGCGGGTACGTCGCGGCGCAGGGCCCGGTGGCGCGCTCGCCGGTCGCCCCCGGCCCGGCCGCGTCCGCGCGCGTGGTCGTGCCGCCCGGGGTGGGTGGGCGCCGCGGTGTGGTCCGGGCCGTCCGGTGCGCGGTGTGCGCCGTCCTTGCCGTGGGTCGTGGTGCGGGTGTTCGCCTGCTGCTTGCCGTGCTGCATGGAGTCCCCCTGGCCGTTCGGGCGGTGTTGCCCAGTGCTCACTCACCGTAACCGCGGGCACTGACAACGTGGTTCCGCCGCAGGGAGGGGGACGCCGGGGGGCGCCGGTTCAGCCGCGCCCGGCGGCGCGCTCGCGCGCCAGGTGCTCGTAGAAGCGCAGCAGTTCGAGGTCGTCCACCGATCCGGGGTTCACCACCTTGGTGAGGGCGGTTCCCTGGAGCAGGCGCTTGACCGGGACCTCGATGCGCTTGCCGGTGAGGGTGTGCGGGACGCCGGGAACCTCGATGATCTCGTCCGGGACATGGCGCGGCGAGAGCTGCTCACGGATGGCCCGCTTGATCCGGGAGCGCAGGTCGTCGTCGAGCGCGGCGCCCGGTGCGAGGTGGACGAAGAGCGGCATCCAGTAGCCGCCGTCGGGTTCCTCGAGGCCGATGACCAGGGATTCCCTGATCTCGGGGAGTCGTTCCACCACTTCGTAGATGTCGGCGGAGCCCATCCGGACGCCCTGGCGGTTGAGGGTGGAGTCCGACCGTCCGTGGATGACGACGGAGCCGTGGTCGGTGATCGTGATCCAGTCTCCGTGCCGCCAGACGCCCGGGAACATCTCGAAGTAGCTGTCGCGGTAGCGGCTGCCGTCGGGGTCGTTCCAGAAGCGGATCGGCATGGACGGCATGGGGTTGGTGACGACGAGCTCGCCGACCTCGCCGACGAGGGGCTTGCCGTGCGGGTCCCAGGACTGCAGGTCGGTGCCGAGGCAGGCGGCCTGGAGTTCGCCGATGTGGACGGGCAGGGTCGGCACGGCGCCCGCGAAGCAGCTGCAGACGTCCGTGCCGCCGCTGACGGACGCGATCCACAGGTCCTCGCGGACCTCGTCGTGCAGCCAGCGGAAGCCGTCGGGCGGCAGGGGGGAGCCGGTGGTGGCGACGCAGCGGACGGTGGTCAGGTCGTGGTCGCGCGCGGGGTGCACGCCGGCCTTTCGGCAGGCCATGACGTAGGCGGCGGAGGTGCCGAAGAGGGTCGTCCCGGTGCGCTCGGCGATGGCCCACTGGGCGCCGGTGTCGGGGTGGCCGGGGCTGCCGTCGTACAGCACCACGGTGGTGCCGGTGAGCAGCCCGGAGACGAGGAAGTTCCACATCATCCAGCCGGTGGACGTGTACCAGAAGAAGCGGTCGCCGGGACCGAGGTCGCAGTGCAGTCCGAGTTGCTTGAAGTGCTCCAGCAGGATGCCGCCCTGGGACTGGACGATCGCCTTGGGCAGCCCGGTGGTGCCGGAGGAGTAGAGCACCCACAGCGGGTGCTCGAAGGGGACCTGCTCGAAGTCGGGTTCGACGTCGCCGGCGGTGAGCGCGGACCACTCCAGGGCGCCTTCGGGGGCCGGGGAGCCGAGCAGGGGGATGTGGACGACGGCGCGCAGGGTGGGCAGTTCGCGGCGGAGCTCGGCGACCACGTCGGCGCGGTCGTGCTCCTTGCCGCCGTAGCGGTAGCCGTCCACGGTGAAGAGGACGACCGGCTCGACCTGCTGGAAGCGGTCGAGGACGCTGCGGGCGCCGAAGTCGGGCGCGCACGAGGTCCAGGTGGCGCCGACGGCGGCGGTGGCGAGGAGGGCGGTCACGGCCTGCGGGATGTTGGGCAGATAGCCGCTGACGCGGTCGCCGGGCCGTACCCCGAGGGCGCGGAGTTCGGCGGCGAGGGATCCGACCTGGCGGCGCAGTTCGGCCCAGCTGACGGAAGCCGGGGTGTGTGTCTCGTCCAGATGGACGAGGGCCGGCTCATGGGCGCGGGCGGGATCCTCGGCGGTGCGCAGGGCGTGTTCGGCGTAGTTGAGGGTGGCGCCGGGGAACCACCGGGCGCCGGGCATGCCGCGGTCGGCGAGGACGCGCTCGCCGGGGGTGGAGAACCGTACGTCGAACCAGTCGGCGACCGCCTGCCAGAAGGTCTCGAGCCGGTCGACGGACCAGCGGTGCAGGGCCGGGTAGCCGCCTTCGGCGGGCGCACCGTAGCGGTCGGCGGCCCATGCCTGGAAGCGGGTGATCCGGGCCGCCGCGATGCGGTCGGCGTCGGGCTGCCAGAGGGGGGCAGGGTTCGCGCTTGAGGTCATGGGGCGGCTCCCGGGCGGCTGTGCGGCTCTGTGCGTGGTCGGCACGCGGTCGGCACGTGGTCACGTGTGTGTCCGGGCGGGGCGAGGGTGTGGCCTCGCACGGATGACAGGGACGATGCCACGTGATCGTCTTCCGCACCAGGGTTCCCCACCCATGCCGCAGTGGCTGATTGTGTGCTCTGACCACGGGTGGTGGCGCCTCGCATCGCGACGGTCGGCTTCCGGTACCGCGATCGGCGGGGACTCCCGCCGCGGGTGAACGACAGCTGAACGGACCCCGCCCCGGCCTCGGCGGATGGCAGGGTGAGCGGCATGGACGGTCGTGATCTGGCGCGCTCGGTGAGGGTGTTCGGGACGGTGCGGGGGCTGCGCGCGGCGCGTTCGGCGTGGCGCCGCAGGCGTACGGACGCGTGGGGGCTGCCCCCGCGGGGCGCGGAGCGGGCGCGGGTGCCGGGCACCGTGACCGGGGCCGAGCCGTCGCCGGGCGGCGGGCTCGTCCGCTTCGCCCGTTCGGAGCTCCGGGTGACCGTGGCGGCCGCGGGAGTCGTGTTCTGGGGCTGGGACGGTGCCGGGCCCGAGCCGTCGTACGCGCTGGACGGCGCGCCTCCGCGGCCCGATCCGCGGGCGGAGCTGGAGCCGGACAAGGCGGGCGGCTGGCGGATCGTCTCGGAGCGGGTCACGGTGGCGGTGTCCCGGCACGGCGGGGTCGAGATCCGGACACCCGGCGGGGTGGTTTTGCGCAGGGATCTGCCCCCGCGCTGGTGGGAACCGGTCGGCGGCGGCCCCGCCCGCTGGCTGCAGCGCAGTGAGGTACCCGCCGACGCCCGGTTCTTCGGCCTCGGCGGCCGCGCGTCGGGTCCCCGCCTCAGGGACGGCACGTACCGGCTGTGGAACACCGATCCGCGCGGGAGCTTCGGTCCGGACGACGATCCGCTGTACATCACGATGCCGGTGCAGTGGGTGGTCGCGGACGCGGGTACGCATCTGGCGTTCCTGGACAACTCCTGGGAGGGGCGGGTCACCCTGCGCGAGGGCGCGGAGGGCGCGGGGTCGGGGCACGACCGCCCGGGTACCAGCGAGGTCCGGATGGCGGGTGGGCCGCTGCGCTGCTGGGTGGTCGTGGGCACGCCGGCCCGGGTGCTGCGGGGGTGGACGGGGCTCACCGGGGCGCCCGTGCCGCCGCCGTCGTGGGCGCTGGGGCCGCAGCACGCGCGCTGGGGCTTCGGCAGCGAGCGCGAGGTGCGCCGGGTGGTGGCGGGCTACCGGGGGCGGGGTCTGCCGCTGTCGGCGCTGCACCTGGACATCGACCACTACGACGGCCACCGGGTCTTCACCGTGGACACGGAGCGCTTTCCCGACCTGCCCCGGCTGGCGGAGGATCTCCGGGCGGAGGGGGTGCGGCTGGTCTCGATCGTGGATCCGGCGGTGAAGGCCGAGCCCGGCAACGAGGTGTACGACACGGGCGCCGCGGCCGGCGCGTTCGTCCGGGACGGGCGGGGGCGCGAGGTGCGCGGCGAAGTGTGGCCCGGCGAGTGCGTGTATCCGGACTTCACCGATCCGCGGGTCCGCGCCTGGTGGGGTGGGCTGTACGAGGAGCGTCTGGCGCAGGGCTTCTCCGGGGTGTGGCACGACATGAACGAGCCGGTGTCGTTCACCCCGTTCGGCGACATGACGCTGCCCCGCTCGGCCCGGCACTGCCTGGAGGGCCGGGGCGGCGACCACCGTGAGGCCCACAACGTGTACGGCCTGGCGATGGCGCGGGCGGGCTACGAGGGCTTGCGGAGGCTGCGTCCGCGGGAGCGGCCGTTCCTGTTCTCCCGCTCCGGCTGGGTGGGCATGCAGCGGTACGGCGGGACCTGGTCCGGTGATGTGGCGACGGGCTGGCCGGGGCTGCGGGCCTCACTGTCGCTGGTGCTGGGACTGGGGCTGTGCGGGGTGCCCTACTCGGGTCCCGACGTGGGCGGGTTCGACGGGAGCCCGTCGCCCGAGCTGTTCCTGCGCTGGTTCGAGCTCGCCGCGTATCTGCCGCTGTTCCGTACGCACGCGGCGATCGGCGCGGGGCGCCGGGAGCCGTGGGAGTTCGGCCCGCAGGTCCTCGGGCACGCCAGGGCGGCACTGCTCGAACGGGAGCGGCTGCGCCCCTACTTCGTGACCCTGGCGCATCAGGCACGGCAGACCGGGGCTCCGTATGTGCGGCCGTTGTGGTGGGAGGCGCCGCGCGACCGGGCGCTGCGGGACTGCGGGGACGCCTTCCTGCTGGGTGACGCGCTGCTGGTGGCGCCGGTGCTGGAGCGGGGGGCGGACCGGCGTGCGGTGCGGCTGCCGCGGGGGCTCTGGTACGACACGGTGTCCGGCGGCTCGTACGAGGGCCCGGGGCAGGTCCTGCTGGACGCCCCGCTGTCGCGGATCCCGGTGCTCGCGCGGGCGGGTTCGGTGATTCCGGTACGTGCCGAGGGCGGCCGGACCGGACTGGAGGTGTGGGCCCCGGCGCCGGGGCGCAGCGGCGGCGGGGCGGTGGTGGAGGACGGCCCTCCGGGGGCGCGGCCCGTGGTGGAGCGGTACGCCGCACGGCTGGTGGACGGCCGGACCGTGGTGGAGCGGGTGTCCGACGCGGTGTCCGGCGCCGGATCGGTGCCGCCGGAGCGTCCGGTGCGGGTGCGCGGCGGGCCGTCGGCACGCCCGCCCGGCCCGGCTCAGCCGTAGCGGCCGGCGAACCAGTTCCGTACCGCCGCGGTGTGCAGGGGGAAGGCGAGTTCGGCCGGCTCGTGCAGGACGTGCCACCCCTCCGTCTCGTCGGTCGGGGCCGAGGGCGGGAGTTCGTCCGCGGGACGGTGCGGGAGCAGGCCGAAGAGCAGCAGGTGCCCGCCGGGCGAGCTGAGGGCGTCGGCGAGACGGACGTCCTGCTGCGCGGCGTCGATGCCGGTCTCCTCCTTCAGCTCGCGGACGACGGCTTGCCTCCAGTCCTCGCTGTGGTCGATGAACCCGCCGGGCAGGGCGACCCGGCCGCGCTGGGGTTCGATGGTGCGGGTGATCACGACGAGTCCGGTGGTGCGCGGGCCGGTGACGGGGAGCAGGGCGACGGCCACGGGGAGGGGGTTGCGGTAGGCGATGTCACCGCAGTCGGCACAGCTCCTGGGCCAGCCCGCGGGACCGTGGTACGGAGCCCCGCAGCTGGAGCAGTGGGAGTCCCGGACCGGCGTCCGGTGCACGGGCGTGCGGGCCGTTGCGGCGCCGGTACCGGGTGTGGTTTCGCGGGGCTCGGTCACATGCCGACTCTACGCGACGGCGGACCCCGCGGTCCGCGCCACTGGAGCCGGGGCCAGGGGCAGGGCCGGGGCCGGGTGCTTCCGCGATCCCGGCGCCGGATCAGTCCCCCGGGGCACCGTGGAGGGACCGCCGGGACACGGGGAAGTCGAAGTATGTGCCGGGGAAGAGTTCCGGCCGATGGGTGAAGTGCCACCACTCCTGGGGCAGGTTGACGAAGCCGACGCGGGCGAGGGCGCTCTCGAGCAGCTGCCGGTTGGCGCGCCGGGCGCCCTGGACGCGCGGGTCGCCGGTGTGCGAGAGCGTGTCGAAGCAGTCGTACCCGGTGCCCATGTCGGCGGAGTTGTCCGGAAAGCGCTCCGGCCGCGGTGCGTAGCAGGGGACGAGGGGCTCGCCGGGCACGTACGGGCGGGTCTTCGCGGCCGGGAGGGGGACGACGGTGAGGTCGACGGTGCTGCCGCGGCTGTGACCGGACTTCTCGGCGATGTAGCCGTCCGCGAGGAGTCTCGGCTTGTCGACGCGTGGATAGAACTCCTGCTTCATCCGCTCGTCGGTGAGGTTTCGGGCCCAGCGCACGAAGTGGTCCACGGCGCGCTGCGGCCGGTAGCAGTCGTAGACCTTGAGCGAGTAGCCCTTGCGCAGCAGGGTGCGCTGGGCCGTGCGGAGCGCCCGGGCGGCGGGGCGGGTGAGGATGCAGACCGGTTGGCGGTAGCCGTCGATCGGTTCCCCGACGAAGTTGTGCGCCGTGGTGTAGCGGATGTCCTGGAGGATCGTCGGATCGACGGAGCCCAGCGTGACGAATCCCCGGGGGGCCGTCGGTTCGGAGACGGCGCGGGGCGGTGCGGCGGAGGCGCCCGGCGCGGCGGCGGTCACGACGGCCGGGGCCGTCAGGGCGGTGAGGGCGAGCAGGGCGGTGAGGGCGGTGAGGACGCGGCGTGCCGCGAGTGCGCGGCGTGCCGCGAGTGCGCGGCGTGCCGCGAGTGCGCGGCGTGCCGCGAGTGCGCGGCGTGCGGCAAGTGCGCGGCGTGCGGTGAGTGCGGTGGCGGGTCCTCTTATGCGCGTCATGCGCACCGTCTATCAGCAACCGGTGGCCGGGACCAACCCGGGGATGCGGGCCGCCCCTTCTCCCGTGCCGGACACCGAGCAGGCGTGGTGCAGCGGACATCGAACAGGCCCGGCCGTGGGCGCCGTTCGGCACGCCGGCGGGCGGGCCTCCCGCGGTGGCCGCGACCGGGCGCCCCGCCGGGTCGTGCCCGTGCCCCGCGCATGGCACACTGGCCAGAGTTCTGACGAATCGTCAGTTCTGTGATGCGGACGTCCGGGAGGGGCCTTGACGCGGGTACGCAGACCGGTGGTGGCGGGCTGGTTCACCAAGTCGGACGACGAGGAGGGGTTCCGGCTGCTGGGCACCCGCTGCGGCGCCTGCTCGGCGGTGTTCTTCCCACGTGAGGACGCGCTCTGCCGCAACCCCGCCTGCGCGGGCGGCGTGCTCACGGAGGTGGCGCTGTCGAAGCGGGGGCGCGTGTGGTCGTACACGGACGGCCGCTACCGTCCGCCGGCGCCGTACGTCTCCGACCCGGAGTCCGGGTGGCAGCCGTACACCCTCCTCGCCGTCGAGCTGGCGGCCGAGCGGATGGTGGTGCTCGGGCAGGCGGTCCCGGGGGTGACGGTCGCGGACCTGAGCGTCGGCACGGAGGTCGAGGTGGTGCCCGGGATCCTCTCCGAGGACGCGGACACGGTGTGGACGACCTGGCAGTGGCGCCCGGTCGAGGAGGAGCGGTGAACGAGGTCGCGGTGCTCGGCGCGGGCATGCACCCGTGGGGCAAGTGGGGCCGGAGCTTCATCGAGTACGGGACGGCCGCAGCCCGTGCCGCGCTCGCGGACGCGGGGATCGGCTGGGCCGACGTCCGGTCGGTGGTCGGCGCCGGCACGATCCGCTGCGGATACCCCGGCCATGTCGCGGGAGCGGCCTTCGCCCAGGCCCTGGGCTGGCAGGGGACCCGCGTCACCAGCGTGTACGCGGCCTGTGCCTCGGGGGCACAGGCCATCGACACCGCACGGGCCCAGATCCTGTCGGGCATCGCCGAGGTGGTGCTGGTCGTCGGCGCCGACTCCGCGCCGAAGGGGTTCTTCGCACCCGCCGGCGGCGACCGGCCCGACGACCCCGACTGGCTGCGCTTCCGGCTGCTCGGCGCCACCAACCCGGCCTACTTCGCCCTGTACGCGCGCCGCCGCATGGCCCTCCACGGCGACACCCCGGACGACTTCGCCCGGGTCAAGGTCAAGAACGCGGCGGCCGGGGCGCTCAACCCGTACGCCCGGTACCGCACGGCGGTGAGCGCCGGGCAGGTCGCGGCCTCCCCCGTCGTCGCCGACCCGCTGCGGCTGCTCGACGTCTGCGCCACGTCCGACGGCGGCGCCGCACTGGTGCTGTCGAGCATGGAGTACGCCCGCCGGCACGGCGCCGGCGATCCGGTCCGCATCCGCGCGGTCTCGACGGTCACCCCCGTCTACCCCAGGACCGAGCCCGGCCTCCCGGACATCGCCACCGACTCGGCGGTCGCCGCCGGTCCACCGGCCCCGGGATTCCGGGAGTCGATCGCCCGCGCCGCGTACGAGGAGGCCGCGCTGGGGCCGGAGGACCTGTCGCTCGCGGAGGTGTACGACCTGTCCACCGCACTGGAGTTGCAGTGGTACGAGGACCTGGGGCTGTGCCCGGAGGGTGAGGGCGCCGGGCTGCTCCGCGACGGGGCGACCGCCCTGGGCGGCCGGATCCCGGTCAACGCCAGCGGCGGGCTGGCCTCGTTCGGGGAGGCCGTACCGGCCCAGGCCATCGCCCAGGTGTGCGAACTGACCTGGCAGCTTCGAGGAACCGCGGGCGAACGCCAGGTGACGGGGGCGCGCGCCGGAATGACCGCGAACCAGGGGCTGTTCGGTCACGGATCGGCAGTCGTCGCGGTCAGCTGAGCGATCCCGGTCCGCCACGTGCCCGCGCGGTACCGGGGCCCGCCGGCGCCCGTGCAGCGCGCGCGGGAGAGGCGACCTTGACGGG
This sequence comes from Streptomyces tirandamycinicus, assembly GCF_003097515.1. NCBI lineage: Bacteria > Bacillati > Actinomycetota > Actinomycetes > Kitasatosporales > Streptomycetaceae > Streptomyces > Streptomyces tirandamycinicus. The sequence continues at coordinate 2,493,403 of NZ_CP029188.1, forward strand.
CCGGTGACCCGGGGGAAAACTGCCTCTTCGTCGGCGCCGCCCCAAGCAGCGCGGCGTTCCGGCGCGCTCACCACGCTCGTCACGGAGACCGCGTACGGCACGGCCCCGGCCCTCCGCCCTGCCTCCGCGCTCCGTAGCCATGGGAATCCGCACCCAGCCTGGAGCCGCCATGAGCAACGCAGACATCTTCCTCGGCGAGGTCATCGGCACCGCGATACTGGTCCTCTTCGGCGCGGGGGTCTGCGCCGCCGTCACCCTCGACCACTCCAAGGCCAAGGCGGCGGGCTGGGTCGTCATCGCCTTCGGCTGGGGATTCGGCGTGCTGGCGGGCGCGTACACCGCGGCGCCCCTGTCCGGCGGTCACCTCAACCCGGCCGTGACCGTGGGCATCGCCGTCGACACCGGCGAATGGGGCAAGGTCCCGCTGTACATGGTGGCCCAGCTGACCGGGGCGTTCCTCGGGGCCGTACTGGCCTGGCTGGCCTACTACGCGCAGTTCCGGGCGAACACCCGGCCCACGCTGGGAGTCTTCTCGACCGCCCCGGAGATCCGCAGCCCCACGGCCAATCTGCTCACCGAGACCGTCGCCACGGTCGGACTGGTGCTGCCGCTGCTGGCCTTCGGGCGCAACGCAGGCATCGGTATCGGCCAGGTCCCGGGCGAAGCCGCGGGGATCTACGGCTCCGGGATCTCGGTGCTGCTGGTGTCGCTGCTCGTCGTCGGCATCGGACTGTCACTCGGCGGGCCGACCGGCTACGCCGTCAACCCCGCCCGCGACCTGGGCCCGCGGCTGGCGCACGCGCTGCTGCCCATCCCCGGCAAGGGCACATCCGACTGGGGTTACGCCTGGATCCCGGTGGCCGGGCCGCTCCTCGGCGGGCTGCTCTCGGGCGTGATCTTCAACATCGTGTTCTGAACCGCCACACCGGACCCTCCGGGTGCACCGCCCGGTCGGCACCCGTTCCCACCGCAGCCCCAGGGCAGCGCCATCCGACAAGAGGACGTCATGACGGACACCTCCCAGAAGCTCGTCGCCGCCATCGACCAGGGCACCACGTCAAGCCGCTGCATCATCTTCGACCGGAACGGGGCGATCGTCGCCGCCGACCAGCGGGAGCACCGTCAGATCTTCCCCAAGCCCGGCTGGGTGGAGCACGACGCCGGCGAGATCTGGTCCACGGTGCAGGCCGTGGTCGCCGGAGCGCTCGCCAGGGCCGGGCTGCGGGCCGGGCAGCTCAGCGCCCTCGGCATCACCAACCAGCGCGAGACCACGGTTCTCTGGGACAGGTCGACGGGCAGGCCGGTGCACAACGCCATCGTCTGGCAGGACACCCGCACCTCCGCGCTGTGCACCGAACTCGGCGGCGCGGACGGGCAGGACCGGTTCCGCGACGCCACCGGCCTTCCGCTCGCCAGCTACTTCTCGGGCCCGAAGGCCGCCTGGCTGCTGGACCACGTGCCCGGACTCCGCGAGCGGGCCGAGCGGGGGGAGATCGCCTTCGGCACCATCGACTCCTGGCTGATCTGGAACCTGACCGGCGGTACCGACGGCGGCGTCCACGTCACGGACGTCACCAACGCCTCCCGCACCATGCTGATGAACCTGGAGACGCTCCAGTGGGACGCCTCCGTCCTCGCCGCGATGAACGTGCCGGAGGCGGTCCTCCCGCAGATCCGCTCCTCGGCGGAGGTCTACGGGACCGCCGTGGGCCCGCTGGAGGGCGTACCGGTCGCCTCCGCGCTCGGCGACCAGCAGGCCGCCGTCTTCGGCCAGGCCTGCTACGACCCGGGAACGGCGAAGAACACATACGGCACGGGCAGCTTCCTGCTGCTCAACACCGGCAACCGGCCGGTGCCCTCCAAGCACGGCCTGATCACGACGCTCGGCTACAAGATCGGTGACTCCGACCCGGTCTACTGCCTCGAGGGCTCCATCGCGATCACGGGTGCGCTGGTGCAGTGGTTCCGGGACCAGCTCGGGATCATCGGCAGCGCGGACGAGATCGAGCCCCTGGCCGCGAGCGTCGAGGACAACGGAGGGGCGTACATCGTGCCGGCCTTCTCCGGGCTGTACGCACCGTACTGGCGCTCCGACGCCCGCGGGGTGATCACCGGCCTCACCCGGTACGTCACCAGGGCGCATCTGGCCCGGGCCGTGCTGGAGGCGACGAGCTGGCAGACGCGTGAGGTGGTGGACGCGATGTACCAGGACTCGGGGGTGCCGATCAGCACACTCAAGGTGGACGGCGGGATGACCGCGAACGGGCTGCTGATGCAGCATCAGGCCGACGTACTGGACGTGCCGGTGATCCGTCCCAGGGTGTCCGAGACGACCTGCCTGGGTGCGGCGTACGCCGCGGGCCTCGCCACCGGGGTGTGGGGCGGGCTGGACGAGCTGAAGGAGCACTGGCGGCGCGACGCCGAGTGGTCGCCGCGGATGTCCCCGGAGGTGCGGGACCGGGAGTACGGCAACTGGCGCCGGGCCGTGGAGCGGAGTTTCGGCTGGCAGCGGGACGACGCCGGGTAGCCGCCCGCCACCTCGGGCCACGGCTCGTACCGTTCCTATTCAGTGGGCAGGAGTGAGTCTTGGACCCAGACCTGGTCACTGCGGACATCCCGAACGGTCTTGGGTGTCCTGGTCGCCCGCGTTCGCTCCGCGTCCGGTGGCACGCATCGTGTGCGTGGTCCGGGAATGCGGGGGCGGGTTTCCTCACGCCCTCGGTCACGGTGTCCGGCCTGGGCGGTCCGATGCCCACGACGATCGCTCTGGTCGTCGTGGGGCGGTGCCGTCCGTCGCCGGATACGGTGTCCAAGGGCGCGTCGTCCGATCGCGACGCTTGCCGCGTCGTGTCGGCTGGTCCTGCGGTTCTTCGAGGCCAGGGGCTTCTGCCAGTGCTCAGCGCCCCAGCGGGAGGTGTACGCCGGGTCCACGGCGACGAGGGGGATGGCGAGTTCGGCCGCCATGGACACGAGCCGGGCTCGCAGCCTGGCCACGGGCATGCCGGAGATGAGCCTGCGGAACCGCTTACGCCGTCCGTGCTTCTCCCGGGTCTTCTCCGAGCCGAAGTCGAGGTCTTCTACCGCGATCGACAGGCCGTACCGCTTGGCCCAGTGCAACAGGCGGGTGAGGGCGTGCCGGACCTGGGCGTCCCGGTGCCGGGTGTTGCCGGACAGGTCGTAGGAGAAGCGGCGGGGCTCGCCGCACGGGTTGCCGTGGGCGTCGAGCCGTCACGCGGCGAGGTGATCGGCGTTCGTGTCGACGCCGATCAGGCCCCCGGTGCGGGCCTGGGTGAGGGGCACGGTCTGGACTGGCGGGATCGTCCACGACGCGGTCAGGTACCAGCGTCCGCGCTCCACGTCCAGGTGGATGCGGTAGGCGACGGCACGGTTCGCGGCCACGCGGTCAGCCCACTGATCGCCCCGGTGATGGAACCGCACGGTGCCGATGGGGACGTACCGGCCGTGCCTGGCGTTGGCCAGGTGCGCGAGCGGCGTCGGCAGCTTGATGCCGACCTGGCCGTCCGGGGTGACGCGGATCGTTTCGTTGCCGAAGCGTTTGCCCGACTCGCCGTCAGCGGCGAGGAACCAGCGTTCGGCTTCCCAGCGCTGCCGCCACGCATCCTCGGTGAGCCGCGCGGCGTCGAGGTTATGCCGGCCCAGGGCCAGCTTCTTCCCGCCGCGTATGACGCGGACACGCCCCGTTTCACGGTCGGCCTGCTCACCCTCCAGCCGGTCTTCCAGCAGGTGCAGGCGCCGTGTCTTGACGAACCACTCCTGTTTCGTGCGGTATCCGCCCGGCGCCCGTTTCGTGCCCCTCTCCCCGACCGGCAGTGACAGGCGGCGCGCGACCGTGCGGATACCGGCCTCCAGGCCCTGGATGTGCGCCAGCTGGGCCCTGCGGGACAGCGCCCACTGATCGTGCGTGGCCTTCGTGATGCTCCCCGCCCAGCGCGAGGAGGAATCCTCAGTCAGCTCCCGCTTACGGGCCGCCCACGTCTCGGTGGAGTGCTCCAGTCCGTCAGCACACCTGCGCTTGAGATCCTTCGACGCCAGCGAGCCGAGGTGCACGCCCACGGCCCGCAGCACCTTGTCATCCTCGGCAGTCAGGCCCTTGAACCGGGTGCGGATCGCTACGCCGGACGGGCCGAGAGCGACGAACGGCGCGGCGATCGGGCGGAGGTCAGCCATGTGCGGCGGCCTCCAATGCCTTGCGGGCGCGGTTCTTCGCTGACCTGCGCCCGTACAGGCGGACGCACAACGACGTCAGCACCTCCACCATGTCCCGCACCAGGTCGTCTTCGACCTCGCCGTCGTCCAGCACCAGCAGGCGACGGCCCGTCGCGGACAAGGCGGCCTCGACAAGCCCGACGTTCATCCGGCCGAGCCGGTCCTTGTGCTCCACCACCACGCAGGTCACGTTCGGGTCGGCCAGCAGACGCCGGGCCTTGGAACGGCAGCCGTCCATCCCGGAAGCGGTCTCCGCCTCAACACGAACGACTCGGTGACCGGCCTTCGCCACCCACGCCGACAGCCGAGCGACCTGGCGTTCCAGATCGGTCCTCTGATCGTGCGAGGACACGCGGGCATACAGGCCCAGACCGCCGATGGCCTCGGGCGTGGTGTTCGCCTCGATGTTCACCAGGATCGTGCGTGGCCCGACCCTTCCCCAAGCTCTCAACTTCGTTCGAGCAGGGGAGACCCCATTGCCGGTACCGGCAACGTCCCCTCACGGAACCAGCGATACGCGGTCTGCGGATGCACACCCTGCGTCCTCGCCCATTCCGTCAGATTCACGCTCTGACAACGACACTCACTCATACATGGATACGCCCACTCACCCGACTTCGAGGACCAGCAGGTGGAGACCCCCGCCGGCGGAGGTACGGGCCGTGCCGTGCCCGAGGGGCGGGTGCCGGCCGGCACGGCTCAGGTCGCCGCGGGCTCCCGCTCCCTGGTGGACCGCACCAGGGCGTGCTCCACGACCGCCACCAGCACCGACTTGACCGACTCCCGCTCACGGGCGTCGCACATCAGGAGCGGTACCTCGGGGTCGAGGTCGAGGGCCGCCCGCACGGTCTCCTCGGGGTACTCCTCCGCGCCATCGAAGCGGTTGACCCCCACGGTGAACGGGATGCCGCGCCGCTCGAAGTAGTCGACGGCGGCGAAGGAGTCCTCCAGGCGGCGGGTGTCGGCGAGCACGACCGCGCCGAGCGCCCCCTGGGCCAGCTCGTCCCAGAGGAACCAGAACCGGTCCTGACCGGGGGTGCCGAAGAGGTACAGGACCAGATCCTCGCGCAGGGTGATCCGGCCGAAGTCCATCGCGACCGTCGTCGTGCTCTTGGACTCCACCCCTTCGAGGTCGTCCACGGGCCGGCCCGCCTCGCTGAGGGTCTCCTCGGTGCGCAGCGGCTTGATCTCGCTGACCGCGCCCACGAGGGTGGTCTTGCCGACCCCGAAGCCGCCGGCCACAAGGATCTTCAGTGTCACCGGCTCCACCGGCGTCTCCCGTCGGCTAGAGCGCCCGAAGACCATTGATCACCTCGCGGAGAATGCTGACGTCCGGCAGCTCTGCCGGCGGAACGGGACGGGTCACATGGACCAGGGCGTCGTCGACGAGATCGCCCACGAGTACCCGGATCACCCCGACGGGGAGGTCCAGGCCGGCGGCGAGCTCGGCGATCGACTGGGGGGTGGTGCCGCAGCGTTCGACGATCTCCACGTGCTCCGGGGAGAGCGTCCGGTCCCGGCCTGGGTCGTGGGCGGCCGGTTCCGGCACGACGAGCGCGATCAGGTCGAGCCGGTGCTCCGTGGTACTGCTGGTCCGGCCGCGGGTCATCGCGTAGGGACGGACGACCGGACCGGCTTCGTCGTCGAACCACCGGGGGGCTTGCCGGACCTGCTGTCTGCCGTCAGTCATGGCCCGTCCACTCACCCTCCGGCGGCGAGCCCGGCCCGGGGTGCCGTCGCGAGGTGGGCGCCGACGCGCTTGACCATCAGCGTCATCTCGTAGGCGACCAGCCCGACGTCCGAGTCGGCGTCGGACAGCACGGCCAGGCAGCTGCCGTCGCCCGCGGCGGTGACGAAGAGGAAGGCGTCCTCGAGCTCGACGACGGTCTGGCGTACCCGGCCCGCGTCGAAGTGGCGGCCCACGCCCTTGGCGAGGCTGTGGAACCCGGACGCCACGGCGGCGAGGTGTTCCCCGTCCTCACGGGTGAGGTCCTTGGAAGCGCCGGTGGCCAGGCCGTCGCCGGAGAGGACGAGGGCCTTGCGGATGGAACCGACGCGCTCGACCAGTTCGTCGAGGAGCCAGTTGAGCTCTCCGTCCTTGGCCCTGTCGGTTGCTGCGGCGTTCGGTGCGGTCATCGACCGTCCCCCTCCGGTGTCGTTCCTGGTGCTGTCTCGCCTGCGTCGCCTGCGTCGGCTGCGTTCTGGCGGCGCCCGCGCTGCCAGCCACGCTGCAGCGAGGCCATGCGGTCGCGGACCTGTTCCGCGTCACGTTCGAAGTCCGCGGCGTCCTCCGCCGCGGTGCCCCGGCCGGCGGCCCGGGCGTCGGCGGCCTCGCGCAACTGCGGTGCGAGGCTGGCCTGGCGGACCCGCCGGGGCAGTCCGCCGACCGTCGGTCCCGAGGGGCCGCGGGCCGGTCGCGCGGTGCTCGCCACGCCGCCGTCCCCCGCGTCGTCCGCCTGCCGGGTCGTGCCGCCGCTCCGCCCGGGACCGCCGGTCCGGCGGGCGGGTTTGCCCCGCAGCGGGAGCCGCACCGGACCGGAGGACGGGCCCGCCGCGGGGGCCGCGTCGGTGCAGTCCGGGCTCGTGCCGGGAGGATCCGGCTCGTCACCGGGAGGTCCGGGCAGGGGGTGCGCGCGGCCCCGTCCGTCGACCCGGCGGCCGTTGTCCGCGACCAGCGTCGGCGGCTTGCGGCGCGGCAGGGGAACCGGACGCCCGGACGAGGGCCGCCCGTTCTTCCCGGAACGTTCCGGCGCCAGGTCGGAGGCCTGCTGGTGCTGCACGTCCGGGGTGCGCAGGAAGTCCCGGGCCCGGAACGGCCCGCCGCGCCCGCCCTCGGTGTCCTCGATGCCCGCCGCAGCGTCGCCGATCGGTTCGGCCGTGTCGATACGGTCGTTCCGGCCGCCCAGCGCCGGCCGGTCCTCGAACCCCAGACTGCCGACGGGCGCCTCGAGTTCGACGGGGCCGTCGAGCACCGCCGGACCCGTGTAGGCCGCGGGGATCTGCGAGAGGGCCTCCAGCCGGCCTCCCTCGGAGTGGCGGCGGGAGCCGTCGCGGGCGCCCGGGGAGCGCTTGCGGTCAAGCCGGAAACCGGTGCCCTCGGAGTCGGGGGCGTCGGTGAGCAGCGCCGCCGGGACGAAGACCACCGCGGTGGTCCCCCCGTACGGCGACTGCTGCAGGGAGACCCGCACGTTCTGCCGTTGTGCGAGGCGGCTGACGACGAAGAGACCGAGCCTGTCGGTGTCGGAGAGCTCGAACTCGGGTGTCTCCGCCAGCCGGAGGTTGGCGTCGAGCAGTGCCTCGGGGGCCATCCCGAGGCCCCGGTCGTGGATCTCCAGGGTGAAGCCGTTGGCGACCCGCTCGCCGTGCACCTGCACACCGGTGTGCGGGGGCGAGAACACCGTGGCGTTCTCCAGCAGTTCGGCGATGAGATGGGTGAGGTCGGAGACCGCGGGACCGGCCACGCCCACCCGCGCCAGCCGCCGGACCTCGATCCGCTCGTAGTCCTCGACCTCGGCGACGGCGGCCCGTACGACGTCCATGAGCTGGATCGGCTTGCGCCACTGCCGGGAGGGGGCGGAGCCGGAGAGGATCACCAGGCCCTCCGCGTGCCGGCGCATCCGGGTGGTGAGGTGGTCCAGCCGGAACAGGTCCGCCAGTTCCTCCGCGTCCTCGGTGCGGCGCTCCATCGTGTCGAGGAGGGTGAGCTGGCGGTGGAGCAGGACCTGGTTGCGGCGGGCGAGGTTCACGAAGACCTCGGAGACCCCACGGCGCATGTCGGCCTGCTTGACGGCGGCCTCGACGGCTGCCCGCTGGAGGGTGTTGAGCGCCTGGCCGACCTGGCCGATCTCGTCCTTGTCGTACTCCAGGTGCGGCGCCTCGGTCTCCACGTCGACGTTCTCGCCCGCGGCGAGCCGGCGCATCACGCTGGGGAGGCGGACACCGGAGACCTCGTGGGCCTCCTTGCGCAGCCGGGACAGCGCCCGCGCGAGGTCGCGGCCGATGCGCACGGAGACGACGACGGAGACGAGAAGGGCCAGGAAGCCGAGGACTCCGGCGATGCCCGCCTTGACGAGAACGGCGTACGCGGCGGGCTTCACCCGGTCCTGGTAGCGGTCGCCGGCCTCGCTGGACTGGCGGGCCAGATCCTCCAGGACCGGCCCGGCCAGCTGCTGCCACCGGTCGGCGCCCACGACACGCGGCTCGTCCGTGGCGCCCTGGACGAGCAGCCGCTCCTCGGCCTCGCGGAGGGGCTGGGTGTCGTGACTGCCCCAGTACCGCTCGACGATCTCGCGCTCGGACGCGGGCAGCACCTCGAGGTTGACCTCGTACAGGAGCTTGCGGTTGGCGACGAGGTCGGTCACGGCGCGGATCTCCTGCGCGGTGACCTTGCCCGCGACCAGCGCCGAGGTCACGAGGGCGTCCTCGCGGGACAGCAGTTCGCGGGCGCGCACCACACCCACCAGGGCCCGCCCCTGCCTCTCGAGTTCGACGCTCTCCAAACCGTTCAGAGAGGCGAGGAAGCCGTAGCAGGGGTCGACGAGACGGTTGTAGAACTCCAGTGCCTGGGCACGGGTGATGGCGCTCTGCTCGACGTTGCGGCGCAGGGAGCCCAGCCCGTCGAGCGCGTCGAGGAGCCGGTCGAGGCGCCGCGACGCGTCCGGGCTGAGGGAGCTCCTGACCTCGGAGTCCTGTGCGCTGGACCGGATTTCGGCCACTGCCCGGTCGGTCTGGGAGCGCTGGCCTTGCAGGGCGACCAGGGAGTCGGCGGCGCGGGGGTCGGCCAGGTACACCAGGGTCTGGCGGCGTTCCTTCTGGATCACCCGGACGGTGTCCTCGAGAGGGAGGCCGACCTTCTCGAAGATGTAGCCGGCGTCCAGCAGTTGCTTCGCCTCACGGCCGGTCAGTGCGGTCGCGAACCCCCACAGCGCGGTCAGGGAGACGAGCGGCACGAGCAGCAACGCCACGATCTTCCGGCGGATGGACTTCCCGCGAAAGCGCATGGCCTCCCCCAGCTCGACCCGCGCGGACGGCGCGGGTGGTGATGTCCGCTTGGTGCGTGGTGCCGCTGTCTGGCGTGAGAGGTGCCGAGTTGCCCCAGGTCTTGTCTCCCTGCGTCAGCAAACGGCGCGAGCCTACTACTGACGGAGTGACAACTCGAAGACTCGTCCGGACGTTTTTCGGCCGCGCGTCGAGCCGTTGATCAGGAGTTGTCCCGGTATTCGCGGACTTGGCACTCGGGACTGTGGCCGACGACACCGGCGGGACGCCGCAAACCCTTCCCGGACGTATGACCGGAAATCCCTGCTCCAGGGGGAATCTTCCGCGACGTCCGTTCGTCCCTGTGTACGGGGAACAGGAGTTGCGGGGGAATCGGCCTACGGGCGCGCCGGCGTGCGCGTACCGGAAGCGGGTAGCCAACCCTGCAGGCGGACATTCGCGGGGACGGAGCACAGACCATGGAGACGGCGGACCGGACGGAAGTGCCACGGGGACTCTGGGTCGAGGAGCCGGTGGGGCGACGGCGGCTGCCCGACCCGGTGCGCACGGCGGCCGTGCGTGCCGTGATCGTGACGGCGGTGACGATGACCCAGGCGTTGATGGCCTTCTTCTTCACCGTGACGGGATCGTGGCTGGCGTTCCCCATGGTGCTGAGCAGCGTGGCGAGCACGGTCGGCGCGACCTGGGCCGTGCTGGACGTGTGGGTGACGCGCCAGGTGTGGAACCAGCGGAACGGTGTGGTGTCGGTGCCGAGCAGCACGGCGCGCCGGCTGCGGCGTGAGCGGCGGCAGGCCCGGCGGACCGCCCGCGCCGAGGCGCGCGAGTCCGCGCGGATAGGGCGAAGGGGTTCGGGGAGGCTGTCCCAGGCCTGAGGTTGTCTCAGTCCTGAGGCCGTCTCGGTGAGCGGGTCCCCGCCGCCCTCCCTGTCCCGGTGTGAGTGTGGGTGTCGGTGTCCGTCTCGGTATCCGACTAGGTGTCCGTCTCGGCGTCCGTCTCGACCTCCTGCTCCGTCCCCTGCCCGGGCCCCGTCCGGGTGGACCCGTTCCCGGGCTCGGTGGATGTGGCCCGGTTCCGGAGGGGCGTGGCCCCGGTCCCGACGGGTGCCGGAGCCGGTGCCGGCTCGTCGGTGGCCCGCCGGAACATCCGCGTCGCGCTGATCTCCCCGTGCACGGTCTCGCCGTCGGTGCGCTGCTGGGGCAGACCCGGGCGCAGATGCTCCTCGACGCTGATGTACTTCAGGCCCGCCCTCAGGTCCGCGTCGTTGCGGAGCCTGATGACCAGCGGGAACTCCGCGAGGGCGGTGGTGTCGAACAGGCCCGTGGTGTAGAGCAGCTGCACTCCCAGGGCGTCCGACACGGCGCGCTGCAGCTCCAGCAGGTAGGTGGCGTTGGCCCGGCCGATGGGGTTGTCCAGGAACAGCGTCCCGGCATGCCGGTGCTTGTCCCGGCCCCGGTCGTTGCTGCGGAGCGCGGCCATGGTGCAGTAGAGCGCGATCGCCGCGGTGAGCAGCTGGCCGCCGGAGAAGACGTCGCCCATCTGACCGACCGGTACCCGCTCGGCGCGCAGCACCGCGTCCGGCTTGAGGATCTCGACGGCCACGCCCTTCGGTTCGAGGGCCGCCCGGACGGCGCGCAGCAGCAGCGACATGCCGTCCCGGCTCAGGTCCGAGTTCTTCCGCACCGCGGCGCGGGTGGCCTCGTCGACGACCTCGCCGAGCCGCTCGACCAGCGTCGCCTGGTCGGGCTCCTCGAAGCGGATCCGCAGGAACTCCTGCCCCGACCACTCCCCCAGGCCCTCGGGCAGCCGGGAGAGCCGCTGCGCGGAGCGGAGCGTGGTGAGGGCGGACTCCACCAGTCCGCGCAGGCGGTCCACGATGGAGTCGCGGTTGCGCTCCAGTTGGGCCAGTTCGTCGGTGAGGACGCGCAGCCGGGGCGCGAACGCCTCGGCCCAGCGCGCCGCGTGCTCCGGCAGGGCGGACGCCGGCAGTTCGCGGATCTGCAGGCGGGCCGGCGTGCGCACCGCCTCGTAGCGGGTGGAGTTGGCGTGCCGCACGAGCACGTCGCTCGCCTCGCGCACGGCCGCCTCGGCGGCGGACAGATCGGCCGCGCAGCCGCGCAGGGAGCGACGGGCCTCGGCCGCGGAGTGCCTGGCCTCCTCGAGGTCCCCCGGGTACGGCTCGGGCTCCTCCTGGTCCTCTTCGGCGTGGTCCCTGAGCAGGTCGCGCAGGAGGGCCGCCGTCTCGCCGAAGCCGCTCACCGCGTCCTCGGCGGCGCGGTGCGCGCGCAGCAGTTCGGCGTGTCTCGCCCGGGCGGCGTCCAGCTCCTCGGTAAGGGCCGCCAGTTCGCCGGTGGCGGTTCGCAGCAGCGCCTGGGCGTGCTGGGCGTCCGAGGGCTCCAGCTCCCCGGGAAGTCCGGTGTGCGCGTCGCCGTCGACGGGTGCGAGGCGCTCGGCCTCGCCGCGCAGCCGGCCGAGCTTCTCGCTGGCCTCGGAGGCGCGGGTCTCCAGCATCTGCACCTGTGCCTCGGCGCGGGCCGCGGCGGCCTGACGGGAGGGGCCGTCCGCGCCGTCGGTGCCCTCCAGCAACTGGGCGGCGCGGGTGCGGACCTTGTTGGTGAGCCGGTCGAGCTCGGCGAGTGCGGCGCTCTCGTCGCTCTCGGCGCGGGCCTGTTCGGCGCGGAGGTCGGCGCCGACGCCGACCTTCTCGTACAGCTGGGACGCGGCGCGGTACGCCTCCCGCAGGGCCGGCAGCGAGGGTCGCGGGGTGCCGGGGGTCTCGTCGGGTTCGGGCAGCCGCTCGGGGGCGCCCGCGATCTCGGCACGCTCCGCTCGGAGGGCGCGTGCGGTGCGCCGGGCGTCGTCCGCGGCGCGCTGGGCGGCCCGGCGGTCCTGGTCCGCGGCTCTCGCGCGTTCCAGACACGAGGCGGCGCGGGCGTCGGACTCGGCGGCCTCGTCGGCGAGTTCACGCAGTTTCGCCTGCCAGCCGGCGCGCTCGCGGAGCCGGAAGGCCAGCCCGGCGAGCGCGTCGGCGGCGCGGCGGGCCCGCTGGGCCGCGTCCTGCCGCTCGTCGCGCACCCGGGCGCTGTCGGCGGCGGCCTCCTCGGCCTCGGCCCGGGCGGTGCGGGCCTCGGCGAGGACCGCCTCGGCCGCCTCGGCCGCCTCCCGGGCGGTGTGCGCGGCCCGGGCGAGCTCGGCGAGCATGCCGGGTGGGCAGTCGGCGCGCCAGGATCCGATACGGGCGGCGAGGGCGCGGTCACCCGCCAGCCGGGCCGCGAGGGTCCTGATGTCCTCGTCCCGCGCCGCGGCCCGGGTCCGCAGCTCCTGGCGCTCCGCGTCCGCGGCGTGCTCGTCGTGCATGGCCGGGTTCGGCGGCACGAGGAACACGCCGGTGTCCGTGCCGCCTGCCGGGTCCGGTACGGGGGCGAGCAGGGCGGCCGCGGTGCCGACGGCGACGGCGGAACGCGGCAGCAGGGCCGCCCCGGTCAGCACCTCGCGGGCGCGGGCGTAGGACACGGGGTCGGTGATGACGACACCGTCGACGAGCTCCGGCCGTGCGGCGAGCACGGCGGCGTGGTCGGCCGGGGCGACGGCCTGGGCGAGGTAGCGCCAGCCGGGGAGCGCGGGGATGCCGTGCTCGCCGAGGAACTCGACGGTCGCGAGGACGTCGGGGCCGGGGGGCAGCAGACCGCCGTCGCCGAGAGCTCCGAGGATGCGGGAGTCGTCCGCGGCCGCGGTCCTCAGGTCGAACAGCTGGCGTTCGGCGGCCGTGACGCCCTGGTCGAGCAGCTCGCGCAGTTCGTCGGCGCAGCGGTCGAACTCCTCCGCGGTGAGGGGGTCTTCGGCGTCGTGCTCGGGCCGCACGCCGCCCTGGCGCTCGGCCCCCGCTGTCCGCGCGGATGCGGTGTCCGCCGGGCCGCCGCCCCCGGTCTCGGCCGGGCCGCCGCTCCCGGTCCCCGCCGGGCCGCCGCCGGAGCCGGCCGCCTGGGCCGGGATTGCCGTCCGGGTGCCCGCCGGGCCGGGTGCGGCTGCTTCGGCGGACGGCTCGCGCCGGGGTACCGGGACTCCCGGCCGGCCGGCGGGCGCCGGCAGGCTGAGCAGTGCGGCGAGGCGGTCGGACTCGGCGATGGAGGCCGCGGCGAGCCGCTCGGCCTCGTGGGCGCGGGCTGCCGCCTGGGCGGCGTCCGCGGCACGGGCCGCGGCCAGTTCGGCCCGGGTCTCGGCGGCCCCGGTCTCCCGGGCGCGCTCCGCGGCCGAGCGGGCCGTCTCGCGTGCCGCGTCCCAGGCGGCGACGGCGGCCTTCTCGGCGTCGCTGGCGGCGAGGGCGGCCCGCGCGGGATCGGCGTCGGGCGCGGTGTCGTCGAGCCAGCCGGCGCGGACGGCCTCCGCGGTCTCCTCTTCGACCTCGGCGAGGCGCTGGCGCAGATGGTCCGCCTCGCTGCGCGCCCGCTGTGCGTCGGTGGCGGCGGCGGTGGCGTCGCGGTGGGCGGCCTCGCCGGCCTCCTGGAGAGCGGCGGAACGCTCCTCCTCCTGGTTGGCCAGGCGCTCGCCGTCGTCGGCGGCGGAGTGGAGGGCGCGCACGAGGTCGGCGGCGGCCCTCGCGCGGGCCGCGAGCGCCGGCGCGGCGTCCCGCTCGGCGTCGCGGATGGCGGCGGCCACACGCGCGGAGCGGTCCGCCGCGGCGCGGTGGCGGAGCACCGCCTCGGCGGCCTGCCAGGCCGAGTAGAGGGTGCGTGCGTCGGTCAGTTCGCGCCGCTGGGCGGCGGCGGCCCGCTCAGCGGCGGTGAGGGCCAGGGAGGCGTGCCGGTAGGCCAGTTCGGCAGCCACGAGGGAGCTGTGGCCGCGGGACCGCTCCGCCTCGGTGACGGTGTGCGCGGCGGCGGTGACCTGCTGGGCGAGTTCGGCGGCCCGGGCGCGCTCCTCGGCCGCCCTGGCGGAGAGCCGGCGCGCGAGCGTACGGGTGCGGCGCTCGGCTCCGAGATGGATGTCGCGCGCCCTGGTCCGGGCGTCCGCGGCCGCCACGATGCGGCCGAGGAGGTCGGCCGAGCCGGCGGTGAAGTCCCGTTCGGCGATGAGTTCGGCGCGGCGGCCCAGCTTGTTGCCGAAGCCGCTGACGAGGTCGGCGAGCCCGTCGGTGTCGCGGGTGTCGGTGACGGCGCGCAGCAGCAGGTCCGTGAAGTCGGAGTCCTTCTTGACCGCGAACAGGCCGGCGGCTTCTCCCTCGTCCGCGTTCATCTCCCGCTGGTACCGGAAGAGTTCGGGATCGAGGCCCAGGTCGCCGAGGTGCTCGTTCCAGCGGTCGTGGATCTCCTCCCAGTACACCTCGAGATGCGGGTACGCCTTGCCCGCCTCGGTGATGGCGTCGCGGAACCCCTTCATGGTGCGACGGCGGCCCCGGGCGCCGGAGGCGCCCTCGGCGGGCGGCCGGACGGGGGTGGACTCGGCCACCGGCAGCGAGTCCAGGCTGAGGCCGGGCCCGGGCCGGAAGGAGTACCAGGCCTCGGCGAACTTCCGGGGGTCGCTGGAGACCTGGCGGCCGCGCCACTCGCTGGCCTTGCCGACCACCACCAGCTCACCGGTGAGGGTGTGCTGCCACTCCAGGGCGACATGGCCGCAGTCGTCGGCGAGGAGGAACTTGCGCAGTACGCCGGAGCTGGCGCCGCCGAGGGTGTTCCGGTGGCCGGGCAGCATCACCGAGAAGATCAGTTTGAGGAGGACGGACTTGCCGCCGCCGTTCTCCAGGAAGAGCACGCCCGCGGGGGCCGGCCGGCGGGGCGGACCGGCCGGCTCCTCCTCGAAGAACTCGGCCTGCTTCGGGGCCGGGTCGGGCACGGGCGCGCCGACTCCGCGCAGGTCCAGCACGGTGTCGGCGTAGCGCGCACCGGCGGGCCCGATGGAGTAGAGGCGTACCCGGGACAGCTCGTACATGGCGGCGGACTCTCGTCGTTCTCGGCGTAGGTGAGGCGGGGTGGACGGTGGGGGCGGGGTGGACGCTGGGGGCGGGGGCGGGGGACGGGGGAGACAGGGGACGGGGGGACGGGTGGGACGGGGGGAGAGGGCCCGCGGGCGGGGGTCGCTGCCCGCGGGGTCAGGAGTGCAAGGAGTGGAAGGGAAGTCCGGCGCCGGCCGGCGGCTCCAGGGCGTCGGCGTCGGGCGCGGGCACCAGCGTGGCGGATCCGTCGGTGACCGGGACGACGCCGAGTTCCAGCAGCTCCGCCAGGGCGGCGCTGCCCGCCATGTCGCGGACCTGCAGCTGGTAGCGGGCGGTCGTCCGGTACGCGCCGCCGGAGTCGTCGCCGGTGCGCTGCAGGAATCCGGAGTCGGTGAGGAAGGCGACCGCCTTGGCGATGATCCCGGTGGTGGAGCCGGCGAGACGGCGGGCGTCCTTGGTGGCTCCGGTGGCACTGCGCCGCGCGTAGACGCGCCATGCGGCTTCGAGGCCGGGCGACTCGGAGGCCGGGTCGGTGTTCTCCCCCTGCTCCTCGGCGCGCTCCTCCAGGCGGCGGCAGGCCTGCCGCACGAAGGCGTCGACGCCGTTGACGGTGATCCGGCCGATGTAGCCGTCGTCGGCGAGGTCCTCGGGCCGGGGGAACGCCAGCGCCGCGACGGCGAGATGGGCGAGGCCGTGGAGGAACCGGTCGGCCGAGTCGGCGGAGGCCCGCCGGGCGTAGTCGCCCATGCGGACGGCGAAGACCGAGTCCTCGGCGGCGGCCACGGCCATGCCGGCACGGGGCGACACCTCGAGGACGATCAGGCCGAGCCCGGTGGCGACGGCGTCGGCGAGGCGGGCGAAGGCGGGCTCCTCGCGGTAGCGGCGCAGCAGCTCGGCGTACTCGGTGTCGCGCGAGGGCGGCAGTTTGGGCTGCAGCCCGAAGGAGACGAGTCGCGCGGCGTCGGCAGCGTCGGCGGGGGTGGGGCCGGTGGACGCGGACACCGGCCCTGGGAACGGCCCTGAGACCGGCCCGGGCGGCGGCCCGAGCGGCACGTCCGCCTCACGCCGGGGCCCGGCGTGCTCTGCGTGCTGGTCGCTCACGGGTGGTGCTCCTCTGTGCGGGGGTGCGGCGGTTCCGTGCGGCAGGGCACTTCCCTGCGGGGGTACGGCACTTCCGTCCGGGCGTACGGCACTTCCGTGCGGGGGCGGGCGCTCTCGTGCGCTGCGGGGCACGCCGTGCGGGCGGTCCGGGCGGCTGCCGGCCGTGACCGCCGTGGCCGCCGAACGTGCGGGCAAGGCACCGCCGGCGCACCGGGGGCGGGCCCCGGCCGCGGCGTCACGCCGCCTCCGTGCGGTCGGCGGCCATGCCCGCCGCGTCCAGCAGGGCGGTGCCCACGATCAGGTCGGCGCCGCCGAACTCGGGATCGTCCAGCTCGGTGCCGTCGTCGACGGCGAAGAGCAGCCGCTCCTCGCCCTGGCGGTAGGCCGTGCCGACCGGGGGGCTGGCCGCGTGGACGGCGAGGAGGGCGACGAGGTACGGCAGGTCCGGATCGAGACGGCGGGCGTCGGCGAGAAGACCGGAGAGCCGGCGCGGTGCGTCGTGCTCCAGGTCCAGCAGCTCCATGGCGTGCGCCAGTTGCTCCTCGCTGAAGCGGCTGTCGTCGGGGGTCGCGATCAGATCGGGCTCGGGCAGCTCGGCGCCCAGGTGCTCGCGCTCCACGGGCGGGCTGAGCAGCATGTCGACGAGGTCCGCGACGCGGACCGACGCGGGGGTGCGCAGTCCCGTGCCGCGTGAGAAGTACGCGTCGGTGACGTGGATGGCCTGTTCGACGGGCAGGGGCAGCAGCGGTGCGACGAGCTGGCCGTACAGATCGACGCCGGAGCGGGCGGCGGGCGCCGCGAACGCCTGACGGTCCTGCTCGGCGCGGAAGAGCGGGCCGGCCTCCAGCAGCCTGGACTGCAGCTGGGTGTGGCGGCGGATGCAGTCCTTGACGATGTCGACGAGCTCGGCCGCGCGGCGCTTGTGCTCCGGGTCCTCGGCCTCGTCCCGCGCCTTGCGGATGTTGGTGAGGATCGCGTTCTCGTGGCGGTAGCGGTCGGCGACGTGGTCGAGCGCCTCGGTGATCATGTCGGGCACGGAGTTGAGCCAGTCGACGGCGCGCACATCGCGCCGGGTGGCCTCGAGCGTTCTGCGCAGCGTCTCCGCGTACTGCACGGTCCGGTAGCGGGCCTGCTCGGCCGCGAGCTGGGCGTCGGCGAGCCGGCCGCGGCTGATCAGCACCTCCAGCTTCACCTCCGCGGCGATCTGCGCGCTGGTGACGTCCGTGTCGAGGGCGCCGACGAGGACGTTCACCGCCTCGTCCGTGGTGCGCAGATAGACGCTCCCGCCGTAGCCGGGGACCTCTTCGATGAGTTTGAAGTCGTAGTCCCGCCGGACATATGCGCCGTCCGGGCCGAAAGTGCCGTACACCGCGCGGAAGCCGCGGTCGACGCTGCCGACGTTGATCAGGTTCTCCAGCACCCAGCGCGCCACTCGCTCGTGCTCGGCGGCGGGGCGCCGCGGTGCCTGGGCCGCGATGCGCGGCAGCAGCCTGGCCACTATCTGCTCGTGGTCGGCGCCGGTGTCGAAGTCCATGTTGAGCGTGACGAGGTCGATGGCGGCGAGGGCGACCTCGGCCATCGCGTAGACCGAGTACTCGCCCGCGAGGTTGGCCTTGCGGGCGTCCAGGTCGTGCAGCGGCGCGGTGCACGCGAGCGCGCGGAGCCGCCGCGCGAGCCCTTCGTCGGCGGCCGGGCCCTGTGCGGGGCGCGGCCCCGCGCTGAGCTGGGGCGGAACGGTGTCCGTCGAGGCGGGCGAAGTCACGGTGCACAGACTAGGTCCTCGCACCGACACCGGTCGAAACGGCGCAGAAACCCCGCGCTCGGCGCGGGCGCACCGGTCCTCGACGCGGACACACCGGCGCTTGACGCGGCCCCCGGTACGCGGCGCTCGCGGCCCAGCGCTCCACGCGGACACACCGGCGCTCAGCGCCCGGCCGCTCCCCGGTCCGGCACCAGCCCTCCGTACACCTCGACGAGCCGGGCGCGGGAGTCGTCGAGGTAGTCGGCGAGGAGCCGCTCCGCCGTGCCGCACCTGCCCGCCTCGAGCGCCTCCAGAATCTCCCGGTTTCGTATGAGGTACGGCTCATGGAGGCCGCGGGGGTCGTCCACCACGTGGAACACCAGGCGGAGCTCGGCGAGGACGCCGCGCATCAGCTCGTCGGTGCGGGCACTGCGGGCGAGCGCGACCAGTTCGCGGTGGAAGTGGATGTTGGCGGTGGCCACGCCCGGCCAGTGCCGGTCCCGGGCCGACCGCTCACCGCCGAGCACCGCGGTGAGCAGCCCGTCGAGCGCGAACGGCGGTGCGCCGAGCCCGCGGACGACGGCGCACTCGACCAGCCGGCGGGTGCGGTAGATGTCCTCCACGTCGTCCACCGTGAGGAACCGGACGAACACCCCGCGGTTGAGCTCGTGCACCAGCAGCCGCTCGTGCGTCAGCAGCCGGAAGGCCTCGCGCAGCGTGTTGCGGGAGACGCCGAGCGCCCCGCCGATGCCGTCCTCCGAGAGCCGTGCCCCCGGCCGGAAGAAGCCGTCCGCGATCCGGGTACGCAGGATGTCCGCGACCCGCTCCGCCGTGCTCGTACGCCCCAGCAGCCCCCGGTCACCGGCCAGTTCACCGAGCCCGGACCCCGTCGCACCCACCGCACCCGCCCCCTGTCCGCTCCGCGCTGTCCCCGGCCGCCCCGTCGGCGTCCGGCGCCCATCGTAGAAGCACAGTCCACTCCGGCCGGGACGACAAGACTCTTGTCGGATCGTTGAACAATCCCCTACGGTGTGCCGGGCGTCACGCCGCAGGATCAGCACGTCACCCGGCATCACCACCCGGCCGCGTCCCCTCCCCCCTCTGCGAGGTGCCGATGAGTACCACCGAAACCCAGCCCGAGAAGGGCGAACTGCCGCAGGAAGGAGGAGCGTTCGGCTGGCTGCGCGCCCTGGGGCCACGGGGCCGCCGGGCCTTCGGCGGCGCGTTCGGCGGCTATGCGCTGGACTCCTACGACTTCTTCACGCTGCCGCTCGGCATGGTGGCCATCGCCGCCTACTTCGGCCTGGACAGCGGCCGGACCGGCCTGCTCACCACCGTCACGCTGGTCGTCTCCGCGGTGGGCGGAGCGCTCGCCGGGATCCTCGCCGACCGCATAGGCCGGGTCCGGGCCCTGATGATCACCGTGGTCACCTACGCCCTGTTCACCGTGCTGTGCGGCTTCGCGCCCAACTACGAGACGCTGCTGGTGTTCCGGGCACTCCAGGGCCTCGGTTTCGGCGGCGAGTGGGCCGTCGGCGCGATCCTCGTCGCCGAGTACGCCACGGCCGCGAACCGGGGCCGCACGCTGGGCGCGATCCAGAGCGCATGGGCCGTCGGCTGGGCCCTGGCCGTGATCGTCTACACGCTGGTCTTCCAGTTCCTCGACCCCGACACGGCGTGGCGTGTCATGTTCTGGACGGGCGCGCTGCCGGCCCTGCTCGTCGTGTACGTCCGCCGGAACGTGACGGACGCCCCCGAGGCCGCGGAGCAGCGCAGGGCGAGCCGCGACCGGGGATCGTTCACCGCGATATTCCGCAAGGGCCTGTGCCGTACGACGGTCTTCGCGGTACTGCTGTCCACGGGCGTCCAGGGCGGCTACTACACGCTGGCGACCTGGGTGCCGACGTACCTCAAGTCGGAGCGGGGCCTCACGGTCGTCGGCACCGGCGGCTATCTCGCGCTCCTCATATCCGGCGCCTTCATCGGCTATCTGACCGGCGGGTACCTCACGGACGTACTCGGCCGGAAGAGGAACATCGCCCTGTTCGCCGCGCTCTCCGCGGGCTGCATCCTGGCGTACACGAACATCCCCCCGGGGGCCGACGGGATGCTGCTCGTGCTGGGGTTCCCGCTCGGGTTCTGCATGTCGGCCATCTTCAGCGGCTTCGGCTCGTTCCTGGCCGAGCTGTACCCGACGGCGGTGCGCGGCACCGGCCAGGGCTTCACGTACAACACCGGCCGTGCGGTGGGGGCGTTCTTCCCCACCCTGGTCGGGTTCCTGGCCGGGAGCTGGGGCGTCGGCGGCGCCCTGGTCTTCGGCGCGCTGGGCTACGGACTGGCCGTCGTGGCGCTGCTGGGACTGCCGGAGACCCGCGGCCGGGAGCTCGTATGAGAGGAGCCGCCCGATGACCCGGGCCTCGATCGACCTCAACGCCGACCTCGGCGAGGGCTTCGGCCGGTGGCGCCTGACCGACGACGAGGAGCTGCTCTCCGTGGTCACCAGCGCCAATGTGGCCTGCGGGTTCCACGCCGGCGACGCGGTGACCATGCGCCGGGTGTGCGCCCTGGCGGCCGAGCGGGGGGTGCGGATCGGCGCCCAGGTGTCCTACCGCGACCTGGCCGGCTTCGGCCGGCGCTCCATGGACGTCCCCGCCGACGAGCTGGCCGCCGAAGTGGCCTACCAGATCGGCGCACTGGAGGTCTTCGCACGTGCCGCCGGTACCCGGGTGTCGTACGTCAAACCGCACGGGGCGCTCTACAACCGCGTCGTCCACGACGAGCGGCAGGCCGAGGCCGTGGTCGAGGGGGTGCTGCTGACCGGCGAGCGGCTGCCGCTGCTGGGACTTCCCGGCTCGGCGCTCCACGCGGCGGCCGGGCAGGCCGGACTGCCGGTCGTCGCCGAGGCGTTCGCGGACCGGGCGTACGAGCAGGACGGCACCCTGGTGCCACGGGGACGGGAGGGCTCCGTGCTCACCGACCCGGACGCGGTGGTCGAACGCTCGGTGGCCATGGCCCGGTTCGGGGTCGTCACCTCGCACTGCGGCCGGCCGGTCGGGGTCCGGGCGCGCTCGCTCTGCCTGCACGGCGACACCGCGGGAGCGGTCGAGCTCGCCCGGCGGGTGCGAGGACGGCTGGAGGAGTCGGGGATCCGGGTGGAGGCCTTCGTATGAGGCTGCTGCCCGTCGGCGAGCGGGCGCTGCTGGTGGAACTCGCCGGCGCCGAGGAGGCCGGGGCGCTCCACGCCGAGCTGCTGCGCCGCCGCGCCGCGGGCACGCTGCCCCCGGTGCGGGAGATCGTCCCGGCGGCGTGCACCGTCCTCCTCGACGGCGTCGAGGAACCGGATCGGCTGGCCGTCGAGCTCCCCCGGTGGGCCGTCCCGCCGCTCACCGCGGGCAGCGCTACGGTGACCGAGATACCCGTGCGCTACGACGGCCCGGACCTCGCCGAGGTCGCCGACCGGTGGGGCGTCCCGCCCGCCGAGGTCGCGGCCGTGCACTCCGCCACCGAGTTCCGCGTCGCCTTCTGCGGCTTCGCCCCGGGCTTCGCCTATCTCACCGGGCTCGGCGCGGAGTTCGCGGTGCCGCGGCGGGCCACACCGCGGACGGCGGTGCCCGCCGGGGCCGTCGCCCTGGCGGGGACGTACACGGGCGTCTATCCGCGTACCTCGCCCGGCGGCTGGCAGCTGATCGGAACCACCGACGCGGTCCTGTGGAACGCCGCGAGGGAGCCGGCGGCGCTCCTCGCCCCCGGGGCCCGGGTCCGGTTCGTGCCCCGAGCGGAGGCCGGACGGTGACCGATCCGGCCCTGCTCGTGGTGCGGGCCGGGGCGCTGACGACCGTTCAGGACCTCGGCCGCCCCGGGTACGCGCACCTCGGCGTGCCGCGCTCCGGCGCGCTGGACCCGTCCGCGCTGCGGCTGGTCAACCGGCTCGTCGGCAACGACGAGGACGCGGCGGCGCTGGAGACCACGCTCACCGGCTGCGCGGTACGGCCGAGCCGTGACGTCACCGTGGCGGTGGGTGGCGCACCCTGCCCGCTGCGGGCCGGAGGACGGCCCGTGGCCTGGGGTGCGCCGGTACGGGTCGGGGCCGGGGAGCTGCTTGAGGTGGGCGCGGCGGTCCGCGGTGTGCGGAGCTATCTGGGATTCGCCGGGGGCCTCGTGCCCGAGCCGGTACTGGGCAGCCGCTCGACGGATCTGCTCTCCGGTCTGGGGCCCGCACCGCTCTCCGGCGGCGACGTCCTCCCGCTGGGCCGGCCCGCCGGTGAGGCCGCCCGGGTGGACGGGGCACCCTGGCCCGCTCCGCCGTCCGAGCTGGTGCTGCGGGTGCGGTTCGGCCCGCGTCACGACTGGTTCACCGAGGCCGCCCGCCGGACCCTGGCCACCGGCGGCTACCGGGTGTCGGCGGCCGGCAACCGCATCGGACTGCGGACGGAGGGGCCGGAGCTGGAGCGGGCCGTGCACGGCGAACTGCCCAGCGAGGGCATGGTGCTGGGCGCCGTGCAGGTCCCCCCGGACGGCAGGCCCGTGGTGTTCCTCGCCGACCACCCCACCACCGGCGGCTATCCGGTGGTGGCCGTCGTCCGCGAGAGCGACCTCGCCGCGGCGGCCCAGGCGGTCCCGGGCACACCGGTGCGGTTCGTTCCCATCCGGTGAGCGCCGGGGGTTGCGTCCCGGCCCCGTGCGGGGTCAGCCGCCCGGGCGCCCGTAGCCGCCGCCACCCGGTGTGCGTACGACCAGGACGTCTCCGGGACCGACCTCCACCGAGTCCACCCCGCGCAGTCGCTCGACCGTCCCGTCGGCGCGCTCCACGGCGTTCGCCCCCGGCGCCCCGGGCTCGCCGCCGGCCATCCCGTAGGGCCTCACCCGCCGGTGCCCGGTCAGCAGGGCGACGGTCATCGGCTCCAGGAAGCGGATGCGGCGCACGACGCCGCATCCGCCCCGCCAGCAACCCGCCCCACCGCTTCCGTCGCGTACCGAGAAGGCGTCCACCCGTACCGGGAAGCGCCACTCCAGCACCTCGGGGTCGGTGAGCCGTGAGTTGGTCATGTGGGTCTGCACGGCATCGGCGCCGTGGAATCCGTCGCCCGCGCCGGATCCGCTCGCCACGGTCTCGTAGTACTGGACGCGGTCGTTGCCGAAGGTGACGTTGTTCATGGTGCCGGAGCCCTCCGCCTGCACCCCGAGCGCCGCGTACAGGGCCCCGGTCACCGCCTGCGAGGTCTCGACGTTCCCGGCCACCGTCGCCGCGGGGTAGGCCGGGGCGAGCATCGAGCCGTCCGGGACGCGTACGTCCAGCGGCTCCAGGCAGCCGCTGTTGAGCGGGATGTCGTCGGCGACCAGCGTGCGGAAGACGTACAGCACGGCGGCCTGCACCACCGACCTGGGGGCGTTGAAGTTGCCCGGCTGCTGCCCGGACGTGCCGGTGAAGTCGATGACGGCCCCCCGGGCCTCACGGTCCACCGTCAGCGTCACCTCGATGACGGCGCCGCCGTCGGTCTCGTAGCGGTAGGAGCCGTCGCCGAGCGCGGCGACGATGCGGCGCACCGACTCCTCGGCGTTGTCACGCACATGGCCCATGTAGGCCTGCACCACGTCGAGCCCGAACTCCTCGACCATCCGGCCCAGTTCGCTGATCCCCTTCTCGTTGGCGGCGATCTGCGCCCGCAGGTCGGCGAGGTTGGTGTCGGGGTCGCGGGACGGGTGGCGGGCGCCGGTGAGCAGTTCCCGGGTCTCGGCCTCGCGCAGCCGCCCGTCCCTGACGAGCAGCCAGTTGTCGAACAGCACCCCCTCCTCGTCGATGGTGCGGCTGAACGCGGGCATCGAGCCCGGGGTGATCCCGCCGATCTCGGCGTGGTGCCCCCGCGAGGCCACGAGGAAGCGCAGCCGGCGGCCGTCCTCGTCGAAGACCGGCGTGACGACCGTGACGTCGGGCAGGTGGGTGCCCCCGTGGTACGGGTCGTTGATGGCGTACACGTCGCCGGGCCGCAGGTCGCCCGCGTTGCGGCGCAGCACCTCCTTGATGGACTCGCCCATCGAGCCCAGGTGCACCGGGATGTGGGGCGCGTTGGCGATGAGGTTGCCGTCGGCATCGAAGAGGGCGCAGGAGAAGTCGAGCCGCTCCTTGATGTTGACCGAGTGGGCGGTGTTCTCCAGCCGCAGGCCCATCTGCTCGGCGATCGCCATGAAGAGGTTGTTGAAGACCTCCAGCAGCACGGGGTCGACGTCCGTGCCCGCGGCGGTACGGCCGGGCCGCGGCCGCACCCGGGTGAGCAGCAGATGCCCTCCCTCGCCGACGGCGGCCCGCCAGCCGGGGTCGACCACGGTGGTGGCGTCGGCCTCGGCGACGATCGCGGGCCCTTCGACGGTGTCGCCCGGTGCGAGGTCCTCGCGGTTCAGCAGCGGGGCGTCGACGCGCCGGCCGTCCAGGAACATCCCCACGGTCTCTCCCCGCCGCGGTACCGCGCCGCCGGTCGCCTCGTCGACGACGACGGTCCCGTGCGGCCCGGCCGTACCCACGGCCTCCACCGACACCGCCTCCACGACCAGCGGCTTGTCCATGGTGAAGGCGTACCGTGCGCGGTGGGCCGCGGTGAACGCCTCCCGGATGGCGGCCTCCGTGCCGAGGGGCACCGGCATCGAGGAGTCCGTGCCGGCGTAGCGGACGAGCACCCGGGCGCGGGTCGCGATCGACGCGTCGGGGACGGCGTCCTCCCGCAGCTCCGCACGGGTGCGCGCGGCCAGTTCGCCGCAGAGCTCCCGCACCCGGCTCATGGTGCCCTCGCCCAGCTCCGCCTCCACCGACTGCTCGCGCATGGCGGTGGCGTCGGCCAGCCCGATGCCGTAGGCGGAGAGCACTCCGGCGAGCGGGGGCACGATCACGGTGTCGATGCCAAGCGCGTCGGCGACCGCGCAGGCGTGCTGGCCGCCGGCGCCGCCGAAGCAGGTCAGGGCGTAGCGGGTCACGTCGTGCCCCCGCTGGACGGAGATCTTCCGGACGGCGTTGGCCATGTTGCGGACCGCGATCTCGAGGAAGCCCGCCGCGACCTCCTCCGGGCTGCGTGCGGTGCCCGTGGCCTCGCGCACCTCCTCGGCCAGCCGGCCGAACCCGTCCCGTACGGCACCGGCGTCGAGCGGCTGGTCGCCGTCGGGGCCGAAGACGGCGGGGAAGTGCCGCGGCTGGATCCTGCCGAGCATCACATTGGCGTCGGTGACGGTGAGCGGTCCGCCGCGCCGGTAGCAGGCGGGGCCCGGCACGGCGCCCGCCGAGTCGGGGCCCACACGGTAGCGCCGGCCGTCGAAGTGGAGGATCGAGCCGCCGCCGGCGGCGACGGTGTGGATGTTCATCATCGGCGCGCGCATCCGCACACCGGCGACCTGGGTGCCCAGCTCCCGTTCGAACTCCCCCGCGTAGTGGGACACATCGGTCGACGTCCCGCCCATGTCGAAGCCGATGACCCGCCGGAAGCCGGCCTGCTCGGAGGTGCGGGCCATGCCGACGACGCCTCCGGCGGGCCCGGACAGCACGGCGTCCTTCCCCCGGAAGTGGGCGGCCTCGCGCAGCCCGCCGTTGGACTGCATGAACATCAGGCGGACGGCCCGGAGTTCCTTCGCGACCTCGTCGACGTAGCGGCGCAGGATCGGCGAGAGGTACGCGTCCACGACGGTGGTGTCGCCGCGGGGTACGAGCTTGATGAGCGGGCTGACCTCGTGCGAGCAGCTCACCTGGGTGAAACCCAGCTCACGCGCCGCGCCGGCGACGGCCGACTCGTGCTCCGGGTGGCGGTAGCCGTGCATGAACACGACCGCCGCACTCGTGAATCCGTCCCGGCGGGCCCGCCGCAGCTCCTCCCGCACCGGCGCGAGGTCCAGCGGCCGGACCACCTCGCCGCGGGCGCCGACCCGTTCGGGAACCTCGACGACACGGTCGTAGACGGCCTCGGGCAGCACGATGTGGCGGTCGAACAGCCGGGGGCGGTTCTGGTACGCGATGCGCAGCGCGTCCCGGAAGCCCTCCGTGACCAGCAGGACGGTCGGTTCGCCCCGGCGCTCCAGCAGCGCGTTGGTGGCCACGGTCGTGCCCATCTTCACGACGTCGACACGGTCCGCGGGCACGGGCTCCCCCGGGCCGAGGCCGAGCAGCAGCCGGATACCGGCGACGGCCGCGTCGGCGTAGTGCTCGGGGTTGTGGGACAGCAGTTTGCGGGTGACGAGCCGGCCGTCGGGGCGTCTCCCCACGATGTCGGTGAACGTCCCGCCACGGTCGATCCAGAACTCCCAGCGCCCGCTCATTCCCCCATTCTGGCAAGCGGCGGGGCGGGGGACAGCGAGGCGAGCGCGGTGGAGAGGGAGTTTTCGGCGAGGTGGTCGAGGCGGGCGCTGGTGCCCCGGGCCCAGTGCCGCACCTCGGCGCCGGCCAGACCCAGCAGCTGGGGCAGCAGATCGGTGCACCGGCGGGCCACCCAGGCGGTGCCGGCCGTGGCCAGCCACACGGCCCTGGCCGTGCGGCCGGGCACGGGCTGCTCGGGCTCGCCGCCGGGCGCGGCGCCGTGGGCGAGCCCCTCGGCGGCCAGCAGTGCGTGGAACCGGCGGGCCATCGCCCGGTGGCCCCGTTCGCCGGGGTGGAGCCGGTCGGCGCTCCACAGGGTGCGGTCCTCGACCCAGCAGTCGTCGGCGAGATGCAGATGGACGGCGGCGTACCGCTCGGAGAGCGCGTGGACGACGGCGTTCACGGCGCGCTGCCGACGCGCGAGCGGCCGGGCCAGCGGTGCGGGCAGCGCGAGCATCCTGCCCGGGTCCGGCAGGCAGGCCGTCAGCAGTCTGCTGCCGCTCGCGCTGAGCGCGGCGCAGACCTTGTCGAGGCGGACGGCGAGGTCCCGGATGTCGAAGCCGTGCCGGAGGGTGTCGTTCACACCGACGATCACGGAGGCGAGGTCCGGCGCGTACGCCAGCGCGGCGGGGGTCTGGGACTCGTGCACGTCGCGGGCGAGCGCGCCGCTGACCGCGAAGTTGCGGAACTCCGCGGGCTGCCGGGTCGTCCCGAGCCCCGGTGCCAGCAGCGCGGCCCAGCCGCGCCACACCCCCTCGACGGGGTCGCCGACGCCTTCGGTGAGCGAGTCCCCGAGGGCGGCGAAGCGGGGGACGCGCAGGGCTGCCGTGCCCGTGGGCCACGGCGGCCCGGACGGCTCAGACGGCTCAGAGGGCTCGGGCAGCCTGGGCAGCTCGGGCACCTCGGACGGCTCGGGCAGCTCGGACAGCCTGGGCGGCTCGGGCGGAACGGGCAGCTCGGACGGCTCGGACGGCTCGGACAACTCGGGGGGCTTGGTGGCGCGGCGGGCCGCAAGTGGCTGGGGCGGGACCGCGGCCACCGCCTCCCCGGCCGGCACGCCGTCTCCCCGGCCGGAGGCGCCCGTTTCCCCCGCGGCACCCGTCGCCGCGCCGTCGCACGGCCGTACCGGACCGACGGTCATGCCACGGCCTTAGGGCGGCCCGGGATCCGGGCGGGGGCGTCGTGGGCGGTGAGGAAGGCGGCGACCGCGCGGTCCCAGCCGAAGAGTTCGGCTCGGGCGCGGGCGGCGGCGCGGCGCGGGCCCTCCGGGCGGGCCAGGAGTTCCCGGACCGCGTCCGCGAAGGCTTCCGGTCTGTCGTGCGCGGCGGCCCCCGCGTCGCCGACGATCTCGGGCAGGGCCGAGGACGCGCTGGCCACCACCGGTGTGCCGCAGGCGAGCGCCTCCAGCGCGGAGAGCCCAAACGTTTCGGCGGGACCGGGCGCCAGGCAGATGTCCGCCGCGGCCTGGAGATCCGCCAGGGCCTCGCGGTCGACGACGTGGCCGAGGAAGTGCACCGGCAGCCGCTCGGCGCGCGCCCGCCGGACCAGCCCCGCGCGCAGCGGGCCCTCCCCCGCCACCACGAGGGCCGCCCGCACCCCGCTCCCGCGCAGCCCGGCGAGGGCGTCCAGGGCCATGCCCGGGCGCTTCTCCACGGAGAGCCGCGAGCAGAGCACCAGCAGGACGTCGGCGCCCTGCGCGTAGCGGGCCCGCAGGACCCGGCTGCGGCGGCCCGGCCGGCAGCGGTCGAGTTCCACGCCGAGGGGTGCGCGCACCACGTTCCGGGCGCCGATCCGGACGAACTCGCGCTCCGCCCACTCCGTGGTGCACACGATCCGCGAGTACGACCAGGCGGTGCGCCTGTTCAGCCGGTCCGCGGCGCGTTCGGCGAGCGCGCCGGGAACGCCCCAGGTGCGCAGCACTCCGTCGGCGGTCTCGTGGGACACCATGACCGAGGGGACGCGACGGCGCCGCGCCCACTCCCCGGTCCAGCGCAGCGTGGTGCGGTCGGAGACCTCCAGCCGGTCGGGGGCGAGTTCCTCGAGCAGCCCGCGCAGCCGGGGCCGGCCGGTGAGAACCCGGTATCCCCCGGTGCCCGGCAGTTCGGGCCCGGGTACGGTGACGACCCGTCCCTGATCGGTGTGTTCGTCGCTCTCGGTGTCGCCGGGGACGACGAGCACCGGCTCGTGGCCTGCGGCCAGATAGCCGCGTCCCAGCTCGCGCAGCGCGGTGCGCAGCCCGCCGGAGGACGGTGTCACGAAGTTGGCGAGCCGCACGATCCGCAGCCCGCCCGCGCCGCCCGCGCGCTGGGCCCTCCGCCCGTACTGCGGGTCCCCGGCACGGGCCACCGGGTACGCCCCGCTCCCTCCGCCCTCCCCGTTCATGCCGCCACCGCCGTGCGCTCCCGGAGCACCTCCGCGTAGTGGTCCAGGAGCCGGTCGCCGACGGCGGACCAGGTCCTGTCCTGCACGGTGGCCCGGGCGGCCCGGCCGTACGCCTGCCGGCGCGCCGGGTCGGCCACCAGGGCCGCCACCGCGTCCCGCACCTCGCCCGCGTCGTGTGGCGGCACGAGCAGCCCGGTCCGGCCGTGGTCGACGAGGTCGAGCGGGCCGCCGGCCGCGGGCGCGACGACCGGCAGACCGCTGGCCATCGCCTCCTGCACGGTCTGGCAGAACGTCTCGTACGGTCCGGTGTGGGCGAACACGTCGAGCGACGCGAAGATCCTGGCCAGGTCGTCGCCGGTGCGCCGGCCGAGGAACACCGCGCCCGGCAGGGAGCTCCGCAGCGTGGCGCCGCTGGGCCCGTCGCCCACCACGACGACCTTGACGCCCGGCAGCGCGCAGACCCCGGAGAGCAGCTCGACGCACTTCTCGGGCGCGAGCCGCCCGACGTAGCCGACGAGCGCCTCGCCGTCCGGGGCGAGGGTGCGCCGCAGCGACTCGTCCCTCAGCCCGGGCCGGAACCGTTCGGTGTCCACCCCGCGCGGCCACAGCCGCACCCGCGGAACGCCGTGCCGCTCCAGGTCGCGGACCGCGGCGCTGGACGGCGCGAGGGTGCGGTCGGCGGCGGTGTGCACGGTGCGGATGCGCCGCCAGGCCGTACTCTCCCCGGCGCCCATGTAGGTGCGGGCGTATCCGGCGAGGTCGGTCTGGTAGACGGCGACGGCGGGCAGCCCGAGCTTCGCCGCGACGCCCATGCCCCGCACGCCGAGGACGAACGGGCTGGCCAGGTGGACGACATCGGCCCGGTGCGCGGTGAGCGCCGCGGCCAGCCGCCGGCTGGGCAGGGCCACCCGCACCTGGGGGTAGCCGGGCAGCGGCAGGGACGGCACGCGCACCACGGGGCAGGGGGCGTCGGCGTCGGGTCCGGCCACCGCCGGGGCGATGACGAGGGGGTCGTGGCCGCGTGCGGCGAGATGCCGGGCGGTCTGCAGGGCGCAGTGCGCCACACCGTTGACGTCGGGCGGGAAGGATTCGGTGACGATGACGACACGCATACTCGTGTTCTCGTCGCGCCGGGGGTGGCGCGGCCAACGTGGATCTTTCCGCGCGTCGAACGTCCCATGAGCGTTTGACCCCGCCCCGGCGTGTGCCCACCGGACCTGCCCCGCGCCGACCCACCCTGCCCGTTTCGGCCGACGGCCACCGCGATGCGGCCCGCCCGGCCCCGGTCGGGCTTCGGGAGGTGCCCGACGGCGCCGGGGCCCGGGCCGCCGGGCACCCGGCCAGGCGAGAGCGCGTCCGGGACGGGTCTCAGAGGGGAGGGGCCTCCGGAGCGAAGCGGCTGCGGACGGCCGTCTGGACCTCGGCCTCCTCCGCGGGATCGGCGGCGAGCCGGCGGAGGCGTTCGGCGACGCGTGCGTCTCGCGTCTCGGCGTGCAGGGCGGCGACCTCTCTCGTCGTCTCCTCGCAGTCCCACAGGCACTCGACGGCGAAGCCGGTGGCGAAGGAGGGGTCGGTGGCGGCCAGGGCGCGGGCCGTACGGCCGCGCAACCGGGAGGAGGTGGTCTCGCGGTAGATGTGCCGCAGTACGGGTGCCGCGCAGCCGATGCCGAGTCGGCCGGCACCGTCGACCAGGGCCCACAGCAGCGGGGCGTCCGGTCCGTCGGCGCGGACGGTCTCGCGGAGTGCGCCGAGGACGAGCTCGCCGTCCTGGCCGCCGCCGCGGCAGGCGAGGACGCCCGCCGCCGAGGCACCGAGCGCGTCGGGCCGGTGGACCCAGCCGCGTGCCCGGTCGACGGCGGCCTCGCCGCACATCCGCTCGAACGCGGCGACGGCGGCGTCGGCGACGGTACGGGACGGGTCGGCCGCCGCGGCCTCGATGAGATCGAGGACGGCGGGGTCCCGTGCCTCCGCCAGGTAGTGCAGGGCCGCGCAGCGTGCGCCGTCGGGCCCGCTGCGTGCGGTCTCGACGATCAGCGGCCGGTCGTCGGGCCCGGCGACGGCGCCGAGGCAGCGCGCCGCGGGCACGTGCAGGGCGCTGCCGCGTTCCGCTCCCTGCCGGGCCCAGTCGAAGACGGACTGGACGCTCCAGCCGGGGCGTGGCCCGGTGGGCCGCATTTGGCGCTGCCAGCGGTCGAAGGAGCCGCCGTCGCGTGCGGCACGCACCCGGGCGCCGACCGACTCCCGGCGGTCCTCGGCCCAGAGCCGCCACGGCCTCGGCTCGAAGGCGTCGCGTACGGCGGCGACCAGTTCGGCGTCGCCCTCCGGGGTGGCCGGGAAACGGCCGAGCACGGCGCCGGCGAGTGAGCGGAGCCCCGCGTCGTCGTCGCGCAGGGCGAGCTCGTCGAGGGCCCAGGCCCAGTTGGCACCGGTCGCCGCGTACCTGCGGAGCAGCACGAGGGCGTCGTCGCGCCCGTACGAGGCCAGGTGCCCCAGTACGGAGAGCGCGAGTCCGGTCCGGGTGTCCTCGGTGTCGAGAGCGTCCCCGGGGCCGAAGAGGTGGGACTCGACGGCCTCGAGACCGCCGCCGAGGTCCAGGAAGAGGCGGGCGTAGTAGAGGGAGCGGTTCTCCACCTGCCAGTCGTGGCGGGGGTCGTGGAGCACACACTGGTTGAGGGCCTCGAGCGCGTCGGCGCGCGGCGCGGCGAGCGCGTGCAGCGTGCCGTCGCCGCGGCCCCTCTGCAGCAGGCCGAGCAGGGTGCCGCTCGGCGCTATGACAGGTTCGAACATGGGAAAGTGCCTCACATCAAGCTGTCGACGCAACCGGGGGTGTGTTCGCCTAGGCCGCGCGGCAACATGATCGGCTGCCCGTGGTCTTCCGCTTGTTGTAAACCATCTTCCTCTGCCTCTCGTCGGTGGCCCCAGCGGGCCCGACGTCATGATGACCCAGCCATTTCGTCGCCGCGACCACATTTCGGGCGACTGCTCCCCCCTTGCGTTCAACTCCCGTTCACCGGGCGCCGAACAGCTCCAGGAGGTCCGCCTTCCCGAACATCCGCGCGGTATCCACCGCGGACGGGGTTCCCGCCGCCGGGTCGGCTCCGCCGTCCAGCAGGGCCCGGATCACCTCGTCCTCGCCCTTGAAGACGGCGCCGGCGAGGGGGGTCTGGCCGCGGTCGTTGGGGCGGTCCGCGTCGGCCCCGCGGGCGAGCAGGGCGGTCACCGCGCCGGCGTGGCCGTGGTAGGCGGCGAGCATGACGAGCGAGTCGCCGTTGTCGTTGGTGAGGTTCGCCGGGACACCGGCGTCGACATAGGCGGCGAGCGCCTCGGCGTCTCCCCGCCGCGCCAGGTCGAAGACCCTGGAGGCCAGCTCGACCACCTCGGGGTCCGGGGCATCACTCATACGAGGACTTCCTCTCTTTGCGACGACGAACGGCGCCCGGTGCGTCCCGGGCCCCCGGCAGCGGCTTGACCTGCCGCTTCGGTAGGCGGTGCGGAATCGCACGAGCGAACCGACAGGGTACTGCGGCCTGCGGAGGGGCACACTCCGCGTCCCGGCGGCCAGAATCGAGGGACCCCGCAGCGAGTGCCGCCGGGACCGCGGCGAGGGCCGCTCCCAAGCCGCGCCGAGGACCGCACCCGGGTCCGCACCCACGCCCGCACCGGGGGCGGCGCCGGGATCCGCGATGGGCGGCAGAGCGAAGATCGACACCCGATCGGCAACGATCCGCCATCCGCCGTTCCGGCGAATAGAGCGATCTTTCACTCGAATGCACCTTTTGTCGTATAGATACCTCCTGTGAGGATGGAAGGACTCATGGTGACTGTCCCCTCAACCAGGAGAACCGCTCATGATTCTGTCCATCTCAGGCGTCGTGCTGCTGGGCATCATCGTCTTCCTGTTCTTCAAGAAGGACGGGCTGAAGGCCTCGCACGCGCTGGTCTGCGCACTCTTCGGCTTCTACCTGGCGGGCACGGCCATCGCCCCGAGCATCACCGCAGGAGGAGCGAGCCTGGCCAGTCTCCTGGGCGGGATCAAGTTCTGACCTCCCGTATCCCTCCCCGTCCAACTCCCCGTCCCCCTCCCCACCACTCGAGGAGCAGGAGAAGCACGTGGCCCGGCGACCACTCCCCCGCATTCCGATCAGCGGCAACGACCGGATCGCTCGCAGCCGCGAGCTCGCGCGGACGGCCGCCGACAACGCCACCGACGTCCTCCATCCGCTCATCACGATCAGCCGCGGGCTGAGGCTGCTGGCCGCCGCCGGACTGCGCAAGTGGTCCGACACGCCCAAGGACCGGCGTGGCCCCGGGCTGTTCCTGGCGGCGGTCTGCGTCCTGGCGGTCGCGCTCGCCCCCTACGGGCCACTGCTGGGGCTGATCGGCCTGATGGGAGTGGCCGCCTGGAAGGGACGGGAGCGCACGCCGGTGCGCACCGGCCCCGAGGAGTCGCAGGTCGCGCGGCTGCAGGCGCTCCACGACGCGCTGGTGCCGTACTTCTCCGTCCCGGAGGATCCGAGTCCGCTCTTCGCCCACGGCGGGGAGTGGGCCAAGGCGTTCAGCGACCACGAGTTCGACGCGGACGGGCGGCTGACCCGGCTGCGGGTGAAGTACCCGCCGTACTTCCCCGACGGCGAGGCCGAGGCCCGCGCCCGGATCGAGCATCTGCTGCACGCCAAGTCGGGCCGCGGCCGCGAGTACCTGTTCGTCTGGGACGAGGAGGCCAACCAGCTGCTGATGAGCGTCCTGCCCGCGCTCCCGGTCACCATCGCCGCCCAGCGCTTCGTGACCGCTCCCGGCGAACTGGTCCTCGGCTTCACCGACCCGGACGCCGTCCGGCGGACCATGCCGGTCCTCGACGGCGACGCGACGAGGGACGCGCCGCCCGTGGTGTGGCGCACCGGACCGCGCTCGACGGAGCCGCATCTGCTGGCCGTCGGCCACCCCGGCAGCGGCACGACGTCCCTGCTGCGCTCCCTGGCCCTGCAGGCGCTGCCGTACGGGGACGTCCTGATCGTGGAGGGCAGCGGCACCGGCGAGTACGCCTGCCTGACGGGCCGTGCCGGTGTACTCGCCGTCGAGTGCGGACTCGCCGGGGCGCTGGCCGGCCTGGAGTGGGCGGCCCATGAGACGGAGCGCCGGCTCATCGCCGCCAACCGGGCCCGGCAGTCGGGGCACCCCGCCCCCGAGGACGTCCGGCGCCCGCTGTGCATCCTGGTGGACAAACCCAGCGTGCTCAGCCATGTGGCGGCCGCGGACGGCAGGCCCGACCCCCAGCAGCTGCTGCAGATCCCGCTCAGGCACGGCCGGGCCGCGCACGTGACCGTGGCCGTGGCCGACCAGTTCGACAGCCTCGAGTTCCTGGACGAGACGGTGCGCACGCACACCCGTGCCCGCCTCGTACTCGGTCCGGCGACCCCGGAGCAGGTGAAAGGCGTGCTCGGCGCGCCCCCGCACACGACCCCCACCGCCGACGTGCCGCCCGGCCGGGGCTACGTCCGGATGGGGACCGGAGCGGTGCTCAGGCTCCAGGTTCCCGCGACGCCCGACCCGTACGACGAGGCCGCGAGCGAGGCGCACCGCCAGGCCGTGCTGGGTCTGCTCCCGGAGCGGTACGGCACCGGGGAGCCGGAGGTGCCGCGGGACCGTCGGGCCGGGGAGCCGGAGGCCGGTTCCGCGGGCTCCGGCGGCACGGCGCTCACCGGGCCCCATACGGAGGTTCCGGCCGGTCCGGCGCGCGGGACGGCCACCGGGCCCGTGCCGGAGCCGGCGTCGGGCCCGGCCGCCCGGACCGCCTCGGCCCCGGTACCGGCGGAAGGCTGACCCCGACGGGCACGCACCGCCTCGGCATCCGCACCGGTACCGGATACCCGCACCGGCGGAAGACCGGCCCGCACACCGCCTTGGGCCGGGCACCACACCGGCACCGGAACCCGCACCGGAACCCGCGCCGGCACCGGCACCGGCACCGGCGGGGAGCCGACCGGAGCCGAACCGTCTCGTCGCGCCGGCCGCTCAGCCGGGCGCCGTCCCGCGCCGCAGCGCTCCTCCCGGGGGGCGGCAGGACGTGCGGCCTTCGCGCCGGGCCGCCAGGACTCCCCGGTCCTCACGCCGCGAACGTCCTCACGCCGCGAACGTCCTCACGCCACGAACGTCCTCGGCGCCTCCGTGCCCGTGGTCACGCCCGTCCTGACCAGCCGGGCCGCCGCAGCCAGCCGGGCGGCGGCCTCCTCGGCGACCGGTCCGCCGACGGTGAAGGGCAGCCGGACGTACCCCTCGAACGCGCCGTCCACACCGAACCGCGGCCCGGATGGGACGCGTACGCCCACGCGTTCGCCGACCTCCGCGAGCCGGGATCCGGACAGGCCGCCCGCGCGGACCCACAGCGTCAGACCGCCGTGCGGGATCTCGAACTCCCAGTCCGGCAGCTCCCGGTGGAGCGCCGCCACCATGTCGTCGCGGTTCCGCCGGGCCTGCTCACGCCGCAGGGCGACCGCCTCGTCCCAGCCGCCGGTCCGCATCAGCCAGTCGACACCCAGCTGTTCCAGGACCGGGGTGCCCAGGTCGGCGTAGGCACGCGCGGCGACCAGGGAGCGGATCACGTCCGGGGCGGCCCGGACCCAGCCGATCCGCATGCCCGCCCAGAACGCCTTGCTGGCCGAGCCGACGGTGAGGACCGTCGAGCCGGCGGGGTCGAAGGCGCAGACGGGCCGGGGCATGGCGGTTCCGTCGTCGAGGCGCAGCTCGGACATCGTCTCGTCCACCACGAGCACGGTGCCCGCCGAGCGGGCGGCGTCGACGAGCTGCCGCCTCTGGTCCTCGTCCGCGAGCGCCCCGGTGGGGTTGTGGAAGTCGGCGACGACATAGGCGAGCCGGGGTGCGGCGTCGCGCAGCACCTGTCGCCAGCGGGGCAGATCCCAGCCCCGCAGCCCCTCGGCCATGGCGACCGGCACCAGCCGGGCACCGGCCTCGCGCATCAGCTGGAGGATGTTGGCGTAGGAGGGCGACTCCACGGCGACGCGCTCCCCCCGCCCCGCGAAGAGGTGGCAGATCGCGTCCATGGCGCCCATGGCACCGGTGGTCACCATGATCTGTTCGGGCATGGTGGGGATGCCGCGCCGGGTGTACCGGTCGGCGAGCATCTGGCGCAGTGCGGGCAGGCCGGCCGGGTAGTCGCCGTGGGTGTGCGCGTAAGGCGGCAGCTCCTCCAGCGCGCCCTGGATGCCCCGGGTCAGCCAGGGCTCGGGCGCCGGGAGCGCGGCGCAGCCGAGGTCGATCATGGAGCCGAGGGATTCCGGGGGCAGCGGTTCGAGGCCGCGTGCGGGCAGCGGATTGCCCGCGGGCACGGCCGTCCAGCTGCCCGCCCCTCGGCGGGACTCCAGGAAGCCCTCGTTGCGCAGGGCCTCGTACGCGGCGGCCACCGTCGTCCGGCTGACGGCCAGGGCCATCGCCAGTTCGCGCTCGGCGGGCAGCCGGGCGGCGACGGGGACCCGGCCCTCCAGGACGAGCAGCCGGATGCCGTCCGCGAGGGCACGGTAGGCGGGCGGCCTGCGGGTGCCGGGGCCCGCCGGACGCGGCTGCTGCGCCTGCAGTTGCCTGGCCAGCGCGGGCGCCCCCACCGCCGAAGTCCACTGAGCCATGAAAGTCAGTCCACCTTCCCTTGATTGGCCATGGTTGGCACGCATGCCCCTGCCACAGGGTGTCATGCATCAGTCCACTTCCACCAGCGGGGGCAGAATCTTGTCCATCACGTCCGGTCTGCGGGGCAGGCGCCTGCCCCGCAGACTGCTGCAGCTCTACATCGGTCTGGCGCTCTACGGGGCGAGCTCCGCCCTGCTGGTCCGCGGGGGCCTCGGCCTGGAGCCCTGGGGTGTGCTGCACCAGGGCCTGGCCGAGCGGACGGGCCTCACCATCGGCGTCGTCTCGATCATCGTCGGCGCCGCGGTGCTGCTGCTGTGGGTGCCGCTGCGCCAGCGGCCCGGACTGGGCACGGTCTCCAATGTCTTCGTGATCGGCATCGCGATGGACGGCACCCTCGCCGCGGTGCCCGGCGTCCACGGGCCGGCCGCGCAGATCCCGCTGACGGTGGCGGGAATCGTGCTCAACGGAATGGCCACCGGCCTCTACATCTCGGCCCGCTTCGGACCCGGTCCGCGCGACGGGCTGATGACCGGGCTGCACCGGCTGACCGGCCGGTCCGTCCGGCTGGTCCGCACGGCGATCGAGGTGGCGGTCGTGGCGACCGGGTTCGCCCTCGGCGGCACGGTGGGAGCGGGCACGGTCGTGTACGCGCTGTCCATCGGCCCGCTGGCGCAGCTGTTCCTGCGGGTGTTCGCCATCCCGCCGGCCGGGTCAGGAAGCACGGTCGTCGCCGGATCTTCACCCGAACGGGTGATACTGCGTTCGTGACTTCCGCAGCGCGCCCGAGGCATCCCTATCTCGACCACCCCGCCCCCATCCCGTTCGCCCACCGCGGCGGCACGGCCGGCGGCCTGGAGAACACGGCGGCGGCGTTCCGGCGCGCGGCGGCGCTCGGCTACCGCTACTTCGAGACGGACGTGCACACCACCGCGGACGGCAGGCTCGTCGCGTTCCACGACCCGACCCTGGACCGGGTGACCGACGCGCGCGGCCGGATCGACCGGCTGCCGTGGGCCGAGGTCGCACGGGCCCGGGTGGCCGGGAAGGAGCCCCTCCCGCTCTTCGAGGACCTCCTGGAGGAGTTCCCGGCGTCCCGCTGGAACGTCGACATCAAGGCGGAGGGCGCACTGGAGCCGCTCGTCGACCTCGTGCGGCGGAGGAACGCCTGGGACCGGGTGTGCGTCGGCTCGTTCTCGGAGGGCCGGGTCTCCCGTGCGTACCGGCTCGCCGGCCCCAGGCTCGCGACGTCGTACGGCGTGCGCGGGGTGATCGGCCTGCGGCTGCGCTCGCTCGGCATCCCCGCCGCGGTCCGCCGGGGGGCGGTGTGCGCGCAGGTGCCCCGGTCGCAGGGCGGGGTGCGGGTGGTGGACCGCCGGTTCGTCCGAGAGGCCCACGCGCGCGGGCTCCAGGTGCACGTGTGGACCGTGAACGATCCGGACCGTACGGCCGCTCTCCTGGACCTGGGAGTGGATGGCATCATGACCGATCATCTGGAGATGCTGCGTACGGTGATGACCGACCGGGGAGCCTGGGTCTGAGCGGCGCGCGTCTCCGCCACGGGGACGAGTGAGGGGGGCGGACCATGGCCGCCGGCACCGCGGACGGGACCACCGGGACGGACGACGCCGCCCGCCGGCGCGAGCAGCGCGGCTGGTACTTCTACGACTTCGCGTGCTCCGTCTACTCCACGAGCGTGCTGACGGTCTTCCTCGGCCCCTATCTCACCGTGGTGGCGAAGTCCGCCGCGGACCCCGCCGGTTTCGTCCACCCGCTCGGCATCCCGGTCCGCGCCGGCTCCGTGTTCCCGTACGCGGTGTCGGTCTCGGTGGTGGTGGCGGTGCTGGCGATGCCCATGGTGGGCGCGATCGCCGACCGCACGGGCCGCAAGAAGCCGCTGCTGGCCGCCGCCGCCTATCTGGGGGCCACGGCGACGGCGGGCATGTTCTTCCTCGACGGTGACCGCTATCTGCTCGGTGCCTTCCTGCTGATCGTCGCCAACGCCTCGCTGTCGGTCTCGATGGTCCTCTACAACGCGTACCTGCCGCAGATCGCCGGGCCGGAGGAACGGGACACGGTCTCCTCGCGCGGCTGGGCCTTCGGCTACACCTCGGGGGCGCTGGTCCTCGTGCTCAACCTGGTGCTCTACACCGGCCACGGGTCCCTCGGCCTCTCCGAGTCGGAGGCGGTCCGCGTCTGCCTCGCCTCGGCGGGCGTTTGGTGGGGGGCCTTCGCGCTCGTACCGCTGCGCCGGCTGCGGGACCGGCGTACCGCCGGGGACGCGCCGCCCGCTCCGGGCGCGGGCGCGGTCGGGGCGGGGTGGCGCCAGTTGAGGGCGACCCTGAAGGACATGCGGCGCCATCCGCTGACGCTGTCCTTCCTGCTGGCCTACCTGGTCTACAACGACGGGGTGCAGACGGTGATCTCCCAGGCGTCGGTGTACGGCTCCGAGGAGCTGGGCCTCGACCAGACCACCCTGATCACGGCGGTACTGCTGGTCCAGGTGCTGGCGGTGGCGGGCGCGCTGGGCATGGGCCGGCTGGCCCGCTCGCACGGGGCCAAGCGCACCATCCTCGGCTCGCTCGCCGTGTGGACGCTGATCCTCGCCGCCGGCTACCTCCTGCCGCCGCGGACGCCGCTGTGGTTCTACGCGCTGGCCGCGGCGATCGGCCTGGTGCTGGGCGGCAGCCAGGCGCTGTCCCGCTCGCTGTACTCCCACCTGGTCCCGCGGGGCAAGGAGGCGGAGTACTTCTCCGCGTACGAGATGAGCGACCGGGGGCTGAGCTGGCTGGGACCGCTCGTGTTCGGTCTGGCGTTCCAGATCACGGGCAGCTACCGGGCCGCCATCATCTCTTTGGTGATCTTCTTCGCACTGGGGTTCGTGCTCCTGGCCCGCGTTCCGGTGAGGCGTGCGATCGCCGAGGCGGGGAACCCGGTCCCGAAACGGATTTAGACGTTGAAGCGAAGGGCCGGTAGTGTACGCCTTTGGCCTGCCAGGCGGACCGTTACTGCGTGCTGAAAAGCTCCAAACGCTGGGTGACACTTTCTGCCAGATGTGACAAACCGGGCACTGGTGGGTACCCAAACCCTGGAAAAGCAGCGGCACGACGGGCGACGACGCATGACCGGCAACGGGAATCTTCACCGCCGACCGGACGTTGACCGGATGACGACGACAGCGACACCTGTCCTGTGGGCGACAAGCCCGGGAGGCACGATTCATGAGTGAGCGAGCTCTTCGCGGCACGCGCCTCGTGGTGACCAGCTACGAGACCGACCGCGGCATCGATCTGGCCCCGCGCCAGGCGGTGGAGTACGCATGCCAGAACGGACATCGTTTCGAGATGCCGTTCTCGGTCGAGGCGGAGATTCCGCCGGAGTGGGAGTGCAAGGCGTGCGGCGCCCAGGCGCTCCTGGTGGACGGGGACGGCCCCGAGGAGAAGAAGGGGAAGCCCGCGCGTACGCACTGGGACATGCTCATGGAGCGGCGCACGCGTGAGGAGCTCGAGGAGGTGCTGGCCGAGCGGCTGGCCGTCCTCCGCTCCGGGGCCATGAACATCGCGGTGCACCCGCGCGACAGCCGGAAGTCCGCGTAGGGACGCACCACCGACTCGCACAGAGCGCAGGAGCCGTGGGTTGCGGCACATACCGTGTGCCGCAACCCACGGCTCCTGCGTGTGCACTCACGTACGCCGCGCCCGGCGGTCGCGACCGCCGGGCGGGTGCGGGCAGGGCAGGCAGGCAGGCAGGCAGGCAGGCACCGGACGGTACGCGCCCGGCCCCGCGGGAACCGCCGCACCACCGCGCGGGCGCACCCGGTCATACGGTGCCGGGAGCGTGTGGCGGACCACCGGATCGGAGGACCCGGGAGGAGCCGCGGGCGACCGGGACGTGCAGCACGCCCTGGCTAGGAGGTCAGCGGCGGACGCGGGCCCTGCTCGGGGTGGGACCGCGCGGGTGCGTCCTCGCGGACGACCTCACCCTGCACGACCTTTCCGTCCGGACGGTGAATACGGGCCTGCTGGAAGGCGTCGCCGAGGGAACCGGGGGTCGCCTGCCGCATACGGCGCTCCAGCGACCGCTCCGCCCTCCGGCCGAGAGCGGTACGGACCGGTGGGACCAGCAGCAGCAGTCCCGCCGCGTCGGAGATCAGGCCCGGCAGCATGAGGAGCAGTCCGCCGAGCATCAGGAAGCCGTTGCCCGTGCCCGATCGGTCCTCGGCCGGCGCGGTGCCGGACTGCTGCCGC
The DNA here is from genome assembly GCF_003097515.1 of Streptomyces tirandamycinicus. Taxonomy (NCBI): domain Bacteria; kingdom Bacillati; phylum Actinomycetota; class Actinomycetes; order Kitasatosporales; family Streptomycetaceae; genus Streptomyces; species Streptomyces tirandamycinicus. The sequence continues at coordinate 2,533,986 of NZ_CP029188.1, forward strand.
TGAAGGGTCTCCGACAGACTGCGGAAGGCGCGGCGGCCGGCCCGCTTGATCACCACGGCGCCGAGCAGCCCGCCTGCCACGAGCAGCGCGAAGACGGTGAACCCGCCTGCGGCACCTGCGACGACGGTGAGCAGCCAGATCTCCAGCACCAGCCAGGCGGCGATGCCGAGGGGAACGAAGGTGCGGGCGCGGGAGCGCCTCGGGGCGGTCGGTGTCGTTGCGCCGGTCGTCATGCTCCCAGTGTGCCGGGTCTCCGGCCGGAGCGGAGTGAGCGCCGGATCGTCGCCGGGCCGGAAAGGGGTCGTGACGGGACCCGGGCCTCGGCCCGGCCGGCCGGGTCGCACCGGGGCGGCCGGGTCGCACCGGGGACCGGTCCGGCCCCCGCCCCGGCGGACGCGCTCACCCCGGCGGCGGTGCACGGTCCGGGGCGGGGCGGGGCGCGGGACCGCCCCCGCTGTCAGAGCGGCCTGCGTCCGATGATCTTGCCCGCCCGGGCACCGACACCCCAGGCCGTGACCCGCCACAGGGCCTCCACGACGATGTCCCGGCTCATCTTGGAGTCGCCCAGCTCGCGCTCCACGAAGGTGATAGGGACCTCCACCACGTGGAAACCGGCCTCCACGGCCCGCCGGGCGAGGTCCACCTGGAAGCAGTAGCCCTGCGACGCCACGCCGTCCAGCCCCAGCCCTTCGAGGGTCTCCTTGCGGAAGGCGCGGAAGCCGCCCGTGACGTCCCGGATCGGCACGCCGAGCAGCAGTCGCGAGTACGTGCTGCCGCCGCGCGAGAGGAACTCGCGGGACTTGGGCCAGTTCACCACGCGCCCGCCCGGCACCCACCGGGAGCCGAGCACGAGGTCGGCGCCCTTGAGCGCGGTGAGGAGCCTGGGCAGTTCCTCCGGCTGGTGGGAGCCGTCGGCGTCCATCTCGACCAGGACGCCGTAGCCGTTGTCGATTCCCCAGCGGAAGCCCGCGAGGTAGGCGGCTCCGAGGCCCTCCTTGCCCTTGCGGTGCAGGACGTGGACCTGGCCGTCCTGGGCCGAGAGCTCGTCGGCGATCTTCCCCGTCCCGTCGGGGCTGTTGTCGTCGGCGACCAGGACGTCGGCCTCCGGCACGGCGGCACGCACCCGGGAGACGATCGGCTCGATGTTCTCCGCCTCGTTGTAGGTCGGGATGATCACCAAGGCTTTGCCGAGCCGGCCGTATCGCCGCTGACCGCCGTCGTTCATGCTGCCCCTTCACGTTCGTACGCAGGGACCCACCATAGCGAGCACCGCGGAGGCGACGCCGACGGAACGGTTGCGAGGCCTGAGGGTCGGGCCCGGCGTCCTTCGGGCCGGCCCGGGAACCGCTGGCTGCGGGTCGGCCGAGAGCCGTTGTCTACTGAACGCCGGGCCCCACCCGGGTCGCACCCTCCCCCGGGCTCCGTCGGGAGCAGGGGGGACCCTGACCGGCCGTGACCGTCCCTCGCCCCGAGGCTCGGGCGCTGGACCTGGCTCCCAGCGTGGAGTGCCGGTGCGGCGCCCCACCCCTGGCCCAGCGGCGTTCGACGACTGCGTGGAGGCCGGCCGGTCGGTGGTCCTTCGGTGGACCCGGCCGAACCTACCCGCCGACGGGCGCTGTCTGTCAACAGTCGTGCGATCTGCGGCGATTGACCGCTTCGACCGTTCGGTAACGAAGATCCGCAGGTCGTGGAGGAACCCGCACGGCAGTGGACCCCGGCGCGCTCCGTGCCGAAGTCACTCGCCCGGCCGTACGTAGACCGTTTGTCCGAGGACCACGGTCCGCAGGCACTCGGGGAGGGGGTTTCCGGGAGTGAGATCGGGCAGGCCGGGGGTGCCGGAGCGGGGGTCGGTGGACCAGCGGGCGACCCGGTCGTCCGGCGCCTGGACCACCAGGCCGCCGGTGCGCCAGACCGCGTAGTCCGCGGGCGCTCCGGGCACCAGAGCGCCCCCGTCGTCGCGGCCGACGGCACGCCAGCCCCCACGGGTGTGCGCGGTGAAGGCGGCGCGTACGGAGATCCGGTGCTCGGGGGTGCGGTGGAAGGCGGCGGCCCGGACGGTGCCCCACGGGTCCACGGGGGTGACCGGGCTGTCCGAGCCGAAGGCGAGCGGGACCCCGGCGCGCAGCAGGGCCGCGTACGGGTTGAGGGTGCGGGCCCGTTCGATGCCCAGGCGCTGCGCGTACATGCCGGTGTCGCCGCCCCAGGCCGCGTCGAACGCGGGCTGCACCGAGGCGGTCAGACCGAACTCGGCGAACGCGGCGACCGTTTCCGGGGTGAGCATCTCGGCGTGCTCCACCCGGTGGCGGGCGGCCCGGATCCGGGCGAGGCCGAGCGCCTTCGCGGCGGCCTCCAGGCCCGACACGACGTTGCTGATCGCATGGTCGCCGATGGCGTGGAAGCCGGCCTGGAGCCCGGCCTCGGTGCACGCGGTGACATGCGCGGCGACGTCGGCCGCGTCGAGGTGGGCGACACCGGCGTGCGGGGCGTCGGCGTACGGCTCGTGGAGGCAGGCGGTGTGCGAGCCCAGCGAGCCGTCGGCGAACAGGTCTCCCGCCGCGCCGGCGGCCCCGAGGGCGCGGGCCCGCTCCACGTCCGTGTCGGCCCAGTACCCCACGACCCGCGGCCCCGGTCCGTCCGCCGCCGCCTTGAGCAGTCCGGTGAAGTCGTCCTCGGAGGAGATGTCGGGACCGCCGCACTCGTGGACGGTCCCGATACCGAGGGACGCGGCGTGCCGCAGCGCGGCCCGCTGGGCGTCGGCCCGCTGCCCGGGCGAGACCGAGGCGTACGCGGCGGAGCGCACGGCGTGGTGCGCCGCGCCGGTGAGCGGCTCGCCGTCGCGGAATCCGGTCATGCCGCGGACCGCCGGCACGAGGTCGAGCATCGCGGTGGTGACCAGCGCGGAGTGGACGTCGATGCGGGTGAGGTAGAGCGGGCGGCCTCCGGTGAGCCGGTCCAGCTCCTCCCTGCCGAGCGGCCGCCGCTCGGGCCAGCGCGAGGCGTCCCAGCCGTGCCCGATCAGGACGCGGTCGGCGGGCCGTGCCCCGGCGTACGCCCGGATGAGCTCCGCCGCCTCGGCGAGCGAGGCGGCGGCGGAGAGGTCGAGCCCGGTGAGCGCGAGGCCGGTCGCGGTGGTGTGGACGTGCGCGTCCACGAAGGCCGGGGTGACCAGGGCGCCCTCGAGGTCGACCACCTCGTCCACACCCGAGGCGAAGGCGTCCGCGGCACCCTCGGAACCCACCCAGGCGACGTGCCCGCGCTCGACGACCATCGCGGTGGCGAAGGGGTCGGCGGGGCTGTGGACTTCCCCACCGCGCAGCAGCACGGTGCGGTGTTCGGCCTGGGTCGCGCTCTCACTCATGTGAACAGCCTAGATTCGCGGCGGCCGTGCCTCGTACGGGGTGGAGAGCACCACGGTCGTGCGGGTGGAGACGCCGGCCAGCGACCGGATCTGGCCGAGCAGTTCCTCCAGCTCCAGCGGGGTTCCGACGCGGACCTTGAGGATGTAGTTCTCGTCTCCGGCGACGCTGTGGCAGGCCTCGATCTCGGGCACGCCCGCCAGCCGCTCGGCGATGTCGTCGGGGGCGCTCGGGTCGAAGGGTTTCACCGAGATGAACGCGGTCAGGGGCAGTCCGACCTCCTCGGGGTCGACGACGGCGGCGTACCCCCGGATGACGCCCCGCTGCTCGAGCCGGCGCACCCGCTGGTGCACCGCCGAGGTGGACAGGCCCGTGGCCCTGCCCAGGTCGGTGTAGCTCATGCGCCCGTCCTTGACGAGCAACTCGACGATCTGACGATCCAGCTCCTCCATGCAGGTCAACCTATTGCCCGCGGAACCATTCGGCACAGTCGGCCGGCTCCCTGCCGGGCACCTGCGGCAGGCATGTGACGAACGCCACAGCCGCGGTACCGTGTCCGTCGGGGCCGCGCGGTTACCGCGAGGGCCGGACGGGAAGTGCTTGCTGTGGTCGAGGCCGCATATGCCTGGTCGGCCCACCCGAGGGGGAGATTTTCCATGCAGAGTGTGAAGCGCACCGGACGCAACGAACCGGAGCCTGTCGAATCCGTCGCGGCCCACGAGGACGACGAACTCGACTCCTACGACACCTTCGAGATGTACCGGGTCGTCTGCCCGGACTGCGCACAGCCGATCGCGCTGCTCGCGGACGAGCACGTACTCCCCGAGCACGCACTGTGCCCGACGCCGTGGAACCCGTTCGTGCTGTCGGTCTGCGCGGGGACGGGCCGGGCCGCGGCCGACGCCCGCCCGGCCGACGACACGCTCGAGGTCCAGGAGCAGGACACCGCACTGCTGCTGACGCTCCCCCAGGGACTGGACTGGCGGACGCAGCCCTTCTCGCACGTCGGCGGCCCGGGCTCACGGCCCCTGAGGGTGCCCCCGATGCGGCGGGCGGCCTGAGCCGTCGGCTCCCCGCGGGTGTCCCGTACCGCGACGCCCTCCTCGCGGGTGTCCCGTGCCGCGACAGCCTGCTCGCAGGTACCCCGTAGCGCGACCGCGGGGCTGTCGCGGTGCGCCGTCGCCCCCGTCCGGACCGCCGTCCGCGGCCGCCCGGCGGGTCCACGACGGCCCCGTCACCGCCGTGCGGCACTCCCCGTGCTCCGGGTGCCCGCCACCGGGCTCGTCCCCTTCACGCACACGGCCCGAGGCGCGGGACCGCGGGCGCGCGGTGCGCGGCTGCGCCCCGCACCGCGGTGACAGGGCGAACCGGTGCGCGAGCGGGATCGGGGGTGACTCGGCGCGGACGGGCGCCGTTGGGACGGGCATGACCGCGCAGCACTCCGAGGGCGGCCGGGCCCGCCGCCGGCTGATGACGCCACGTCGGGAAGAATCGGTTCCGCACGCACCCGACCCGCCGATCTACCGTGATCTGCTGAACCGCTGGGCCAGTGCGGGACGGACCCTGCCGGGCCGCCGTGACCAGGAGTGGAACCGGCTCACGGCGGCGCCGGTGTGGACCGGCGGGACCGGCTGGGTCAGCGGGACTCCGGCCCGGCGAGGTGACGGGCGATGACCATGCGCTGGATCTGGTTGGTGCCCTCGACGATCTGCAGCACCTTCGCCTCGCGCATCAGCCGCTCCACGGGGAAGTCCGCGGTGTAGCCGTAGCCGCCGAGGATCTGCACGGCGTCGGTGGCCACCTGCATCGCCGTGTCCGTGCAGAACAGCTTGGCCATCGCCGCCTCCTTCGAGAACGGCAGGCCCCGGTCGCGCAGCCGCGCGGCGGCGAGGTAGAGCGCACGGCCCGCCTCGACCTTCGTGGCCATGTCGGCGAGCATGAAACGCAGTCCCTGGAAGTCGGCGATGGGACGGCCGAACTGCCGCCTCCCGGTGGCGTAGCCGAGGGACTCGTCGAGGGCGGCCTGGGCCACGCCGATCGCGCAGGCGGCGATGCCGAGGCGCCCCGAGTCGAGCGCGGAGAGCGCGATCGCGAAGCCCTGTCCCTCGTCGCCGATCCGGCGGGAGTCCGGAACGCGTACACCGTCGAAGTGGAGCTGCGCGGTGGGCGAGCCCTTCATGCCCATCTTCTTCTCGGGCGCGGCCGCGCTCAGTCCCTCCGCGTCGCCCGGCACCAGGAACGCCGAGATGCCGCGGGCGCCCTCGCCCCCGGTCCGGGCCAGCACGGTGTAGAAGTCGGCGACCCCGCCGTGGGTGATCCAGGCCTTGGTTCCGGTGATGACCCAGTCGTCGCCGTCGCGCTCGGCCTTCGTGCGCAGGGAGGCCGCGTCCGAGCCGGACGACGGCTCGGAGAGGCAGTAGGCCCCGAGGAGTCCCCCGCCGAGCATCGCGGGCAGGTGCTCGGCGCGCTGCTCCTTGGTCCCGTAGCCGGCGAGCGCGTGGCAGGCGAGGGAGTGGACGCTGACGCCCAGGCCCACGGTGAGGCGGGCCCCTGCCAGCTCCTCGAGGACCTGGAGATAGACCTCGTAGGGCTGGTCGCCCCCGCCGTACTCGGAGTCGTAGGGGAGACCGAGCAATCCCGACTCGGAGAGCAGGGAGAACAGTTCGCGCGGGAAACGGCCGGCTTCCTCCTCCTCGGCCGCGCGTGGAGCGATCTCCCGCTGGACGATCTCACGGACCAGGGCGATCAGATCCCTGGCCTCCTCGGTGGGCAGTGTGCGGTCCACCGGCTGCGGGGCGCGGTCGGGCATGGCGGCGCTCTCCTCCCTGTCGGGCGCTACGGCGGTCGCGCGCGAAGGGTCGGGCGGCGCCGCCGGACGTCACTGGTGCGCCGATGCTGCCCTCCCGGATCACGGAAGTGGCTGACCAGCGGCTGTGGCGGCTTGAGTATGCCCCATCGGACGGCGTCCGTCACGGGCGGAATGCGCGCCCCCGGCCGGTTCGGGCGTGCCGCGGACGTCCGGGCCCGGGGTGGGGCGGGACCCACCGGGGGCGCCCGGGAGGGCGTGCGCGCACACGCGGACACTTGCCGCCGTCAGAGCAGCCCCGCCTGGGTGACGAGCATCGCGAGCACCACCACGAGGACCCAGCCCATGATGTGCTCGACGATCTTGGGGACGTCGTCGTCGGGTCCTCCGGTGCGGGCCCGCGCGACGGCGGCGTTGGTCACTCCGTCGACGGAGGGGGCGGTGGGGGCAGTGGCGGCGGTGGCGGCGGTGGGGGTCATGGCGGCTCGCTGGGTCGTGCTGGTGGTTTCCGGTCGCCCCCCGGCGGGTCCCGCCCGCCCTGTCGGGGGGTGCGCGGGGACCTGCCCCGGCCACAGTGCCAGCCGCGCCGCCCAGGGTCAGTGACTCCGGTCACGGTCCCCGGCGCGGCGGGGGCGCGTCAGTCGATGCCGAGGGCGGCGAGGGCCTTGCGCTGGGCGGCGGTCGGCCGCTCGGGCCAGAAGAGGTAGCAGACCCCGCCTGTGCCGGAGGCCACTCTCCCGCTCGCGTCGTAGCGCTTGGTGCGAAGCCAGATGTTCTCCCACTCCGCCCGCCGGTACACCCGGCGGACGGCCTCGTTGGTGGGTGCGGCCGGATCGTTCGCGATCACGTCCCCGCCGGGGGTGAAGCCGATCACGGTCATCAGGTGGCCCGAGGTTCCGTAGCCCGCGCCGGCCAGTTCGCCCTTCAGGAAGGACTGGGAGGTGACGGCGGGAATGCCCGCCTCGACGAGCGACTCCAGCCGGTCGAGCGACTCCAGCCTGGTGACCACGGCGTTCATGTCGCGGTACGAGGCCGCGTAGGCGGCGTTGAACGGCCAGTTCCCGCAGCCCTCGTACTGGTGGTCGTAGGTGTGGCGGGCCGCGTGGCAGACCTGGGGATCGGTGAAGTCGGGATCGACCCAGGCCAGTTCCTCGGGCGTGGGCCCGCGGCCCCAGTACTCGAGGACCATCTGCGAGGAGGCGGGGCTGCACCAGGCCTCGCCGCCGTTGTCGTACTCGGGGTACCGGCCGATGTGGGTGTTCTGCGAGTAGCGCGGCACCGCCAGTTCACGGGCGGCCCGGGGCGTGGAGGCCGGCACCGTGAAGCGGTCCGGGATGTCCGAGGCCATGGCCCCGACGCGCCAGACGGACGGTGTGAGCGCGGTCCCCGGCCGGCGGTGGAGGGTCAGGCGGAGCCGGTAGGAGACCAGCCGCAGTCCGCTCGCCGGGTCGTCCACGGCGAGAGTGTCGGTCCGGACGCTGCTCCGGCCGTCGGTCTGACCGTCGACGGAGGTGCGCCGGATGTCCGCGTCGCCCGCCGCCCAGCGGCCCATGACGAACCACGGGGTGGTGCCCCCGTCGTCGTAGGTGCCGGACAGCTCGGTCTGCAGCCAGGTCCCGGCGGGCGTGCGGGCGTTCCAGGAGGCGATGACCTCGGTCGCGGCCACCCGGGTGCGGTGCACGGGCGAGGTCCACCTCGCGTACTCCCAGACGGTGGTGCGGCCGGTGTGCGGGTCCGGGTACCGCGTACGGCCCGCGGGGGCGCCGACGACCAGCGCCGGGCGGCCGCCCGCGGCGGTGCGGGTGCCCTCGCCCGCACCGCTGCGCCAGTCCGCGCCGGAGTTCCAGAAGCGGTTGTCCACCAGGGGGCCCGGCCGGGCGGCGGGGACCGGGACGCCGGCGCCGGCCGCGGGGCCGGCGGAGGGCAGGGCGCTGCCGCCGACCGCGGCCGCCAGTGCCGCGGTGAGTACGGTTCTGCGCGAGGCAGGGGTGCTCATGGGACCTCCGGAAGCGGTCTCGGGGGCGCGTCGCCGGGCCGACTATCCCGGGTCCGGGACGGCTTCCGCCAACGACACGCAGGGCGTCGGCGCGACCGGCACCGGTCCCGGCCGACGGCACGGCCTGCCACGGTCCCCCGGCGGGTCCCGGTACCCCCGTTAGGGTGATCTCCATGAGCCGCCCCCTGCCACTCGATCGCGCCGCCGCCGGACTGCGCGCACGGCCGCCGTCCTGCGGCCCGGTCCGGCTGATCGCCGTGGACGGCCACGCGGGCTCCGGCAAGAGCACCTTCGCGGGCGTGCTCGCCGAAGCCCTCGGCGGGGCACCGGTGCTCCGCCTCGACGACCTCGCGACCCACGACGAACTGTTCTCCTGGACCGGCCGTTTGCTTGACCAGGTGATCGGCCCGTGGTCCCGGGGGGACAGCGCGCTCTATCACCCGTACGACTGGAATCTGCGCCGCTTCGGGACTCCGCGCCGCCTGCCCGCCGCGCCGCTCGTCCTGGTCGAGGGCGTGGGCGCGGGCCGCCGGGCGCTGCGGCCCCATCTGGCCGGGCTGCTGTGGATGGAGCGGGGCTCCCGGGAGTCGTGGATACGCGGCCGGCACCGGGACGGGCCGGAGCTCGCGGGCTTCTGGGACGACTGGACCACGGCCGAGAGCCGCCACTTCGCGGACGACCCCTCGCGGCCTTTCGCCGACACCCTGATACGCGAGTCTCCCGAGGGGTACGAGTGGCTGCCGGGACCGGGCGCGACAGCAGGGGCGAACCATTTCCTCACCCAGCGTGACCCCGGCTGACCGGCGTACCGAGCAGCCGGGAATCCACCCCGCCGGGTGCGCCAACTCTGCTTGACCCAGGGCCCTTACAGGTCTTACGTTCTCAATGTGCGGCTTTTCGGAGCCGCCCGGACGCGAAGCCCCCGGTTGTTCCCCCGTGATCGGGGGCTTCGTTCTGCCCTCGGCAGCTTCCCCCCGGCACCCTTCCGGCACTCCACGCTCACCCAGGGTCACCGTTCACCCCATGCCCACGCGCCCTTAATCAGCCGCCCCGCGCCCGGGTACCATGCACTCCGGTGCGGTCAATTCCCGTCCACGACACGGTGGTTCGGCACGCTCCGCCGGGCATCCGCCCGGCGGACAGCACGGGGGCAGGTATGTGGGGGACCGGATGGACATCGGCACGCAGGGCTCACCGGCCCCGGCCGACCTCGCCTGGGTGCGCGGCGTGGACGCCTACACGGTGGGGGCGTACCCGCAGGCCGAGGAGGAGTTCCGAGCCGCGGTCCGGATCGACCCCGGGATGGCCGACGGCTGGCTCGGACTGCACGCCCTGCGCGCGGACACCACCACCGCGCTGCTGCGGATGTACCGCAACCGGGAGCGCTTCGGCGAGCAGCGGGCCCGGCACCGCCGCACGCTGAACTCCTGGTACTGGCTCGGCTGGTGGGTGCAGCCCGTGCTGGAGAGCCCGCGCGACCTCCTGCTCGCGCACGCCTCGCACTGGCTCGACGGACGCCATGTGCCGGAGCTGGACCGGGCGCTCGCCGGACTGCCGCCGGTCGACGCCGATCCGCAGGTCCGGTTCCTGCACGCGTGCCGGGCGTACCTGGTCAAGGACTGGGAGCAGTTGGTGCGGCACACCGAACCGCTCGTCGACGACCCGCTGCTCGGGATCGAGGCGGGCCTGTTCGCAGGTATGGCCCGGGTCCGGCTGGAGATGTACCGGCAGGCGGAGCCGATGCTGGCCGCGGCGCTGATGCGCTGCCGCAGCGAGCAGCCCCAGCGCAAGGAACTCCGCTACTGGCTGGCGCGGGCCCACGAGGGCACCGGCCGCAGCGCGGCGGCGCTGCCGCTGTACCGGGCCGTGCACCGGGTGGATCCGGCGTTCATGGACACCTCGGCGCGGCTCGCCGCGATCAACGACTACGACGGCATCGACGGCATCGACGGCGCGGACGAGGCCGCGGGACTGGCGGCCGTCTCGCTGGCGGGCGCCGGGGCGGGCGTGGGTCAGGAGGCCGCGGACCCCCCGCCGGCCGAGGGGGAACCTCCCTTCGTGCCCGAACCGCGCTACGCCGGCGACCCCCAGCCGCCGTTCGCGGCGCCGGTCCCGGCCGCCGCGGGCCCGGCCGACCGGGCGCGCGAGAAGTCCGGTAACCCCTCCCGCGCCGCACCCGCGTTCCCGTCCGGGCCCACCGATCCGGTGCTGCTCGCCGAAGCGCTCGCGGAGCTGGAGCGGATGGTGGGCCTGGAGCCGGTGAAGCGGCAGGTGAAAGCGCTCTCCGCGCAGCTGAACATGGCCAGGCTGCGGGCCGGGCAGGGTCTGCCCGTCCAGCCCCCGAAGCGGCACTTCGTCTTCTCCGGCCCCTCCGGCACCGGCAAGACGACCGTGGCCCGCATCCTCGGCCGGGTCTTCTACGCGCTCGGGCTGCTGGGCGGCGACCATCTGGTGGAGGCGCAGCGCTCCGACCTGGTCGGGGAGTTCCTGGGGCAGACCGCGGTGAAGGCCAATGAGCTGATCGACTCGGCGCTCGGCGGCGTGCTCTTCGTGGACGAGGCGTACGCGCTCTCCAACACCGGCTACAGCAAGGGCGACGCGTACGGCGACGAGGCGCTGCAGGTGCTGCTGAAGCGGGCCGAGGACAACCGCGACCATCTGGTGGTCATCCTCGCCGGCTACCCCGAGGGCATGGACCGGCTGCTGGCCACCAACCCGGGGCTGTCCTCGCGGTTCACCACCCGGGTCGACTTCCCCTCGTACCGGCCGCTGGAGCTGACCGCGATCGGCGAGGTGCTCGCCGCGGCGAACGGCGACCTGTGGGACGAGGAGGCGCTCGACGAGCTGCGGTCGATCAGCGGCCATGTGGTGGACCAGGGCTGGATCGACGAGCTGGGCAACGGCCGCTTCCTGCGCACGCTGTACGAGAAGAGCTGCGCCTACCGGGATCTGCGGCTCTCGGGGTACGCGGGCACGCCGACGCGGGAGGATCTGGCGACGCTGCGGCTGCCGGATCTGATGCAGGCGTACGGGGAGGTGCTCTCCGGCCGGGGTCCGCGGGGCCGCGGTCCTCAGGACCCCGGCGGACCGTGAGCCCCGACGGTCCCGGGCGCGGTCGGCCGGGCCCGGGACCGAGCCGGTGCCGCCCGGCGGACGGGTCCCCGCCCCGGACGGGTCCGCGCCCCGGGCGGGAATCGTGAGCCCCGCGGGTGCGCGGACGCGGGCTCAGACTCCGCTCGGGCTCGGCTGGTGCGAGCGCACGTCCTGCTGGTGCGGCGGATCGGTCATCAGACCGCCCCGCGGGGCAGCCGTACGGGCGGAGTCCCGCGGGGACGCGGCCGCAGGCACCGGGCGGTGAGCCGGGTCGCGCACCTCGCCCACCAGCATCTCCAGGACGTCCTCCAGGGCGACGAGCCCGAGAACCCGCCCCGACGCGTCGGCGACCTGGGCCAGGTGGCCGGCCGCCCGGCGCATCACGGTGAGCGCGTCGTCGAGCGGCAGTTCCGGCCGCAGCGTGGCCATGGGGCGCCAGACGTGCTGCGGCACGGCCCGCCCGTCGTCCTCGAGTTCCAGTACGTCCTTGACGTGGAGGTAGCCCATGAAGCGGTCGCCTCCCGCACCGCGCACGGGGAACCGGGAGTAGCCGGTGCGGACGGTCAGCTGCTCGATCTCCCTCGGTGTCACCGAGGGCGGCACCGTGACCAGGGAGGACCGTGCGATCAGGACGTCCGTCACGGGACGGCTGCCCAGCCCCAGGGCGTCTTCGAGGCGCTCCTGCTCCTCCGGGTCGAGCAGTCCGGCCTGGCCGGCGTCCTCGACCAGCCGGCCCAGCTGGTCGCTGGTGAAGACGGCCTCGACCTCGTCCTTCGGCTCGACCCGGAAGAGCTTCAGCACCAGCCGGGAGCAGGCGCCGAGCGCCGCGGTCACCGGGCGGCACAGCCGGGCGAAGCCGACCAGGGCGGGGCTGAGCCAGAGCGCGGTCCGCTCCGGGGCGGCCATCGCCAGGTTCTTGGGCAGCATCTCGCCGACGACGAGGTGGAGGAAGACGACGGCGGCGAGGGCGATCACGTAACCGAGCGGGTGGACCAGCGTCTCGGGCACCCTCAGGGCGTGGAACACCGGCTCCAGCAGGTGGGCCACGGTCGGTTCGGCGACTGCCCCCAGGGTCAGTGAGCAGACGGTGATGCCGAACTGGGCCGCCGCCATCATCTGCGGCAGGTTCTCAAGCCCGTGCAGGACCTGCCGGGCCCGGGACGAGCCCTGGGCGGCGAGTGGTTCCACCTGGCTGCGGCGTACCGACACGAGCGCGAACTCCGCGCCGACGAAGAAGCCGTTGGCGAGCACCAGGAGCAGCGCGAACAGCAGTTGCAGCACGCTCACCGGACGGCCTCCGCCATGGCCTGGGGGACGCTCGCCGTGCGGACCAGTCTGACCCGTTCGGCGCGGTACCGGTCGACCCGGCGGACCGAGAGCCGCCAGCCCGGCAGCTCCGCGCGGTCGCCGGGTGCCGGGATCCGGCCGAGGAGGTCGGCGACGAGACCGGCGACGGTCTCGTACGGGCCGTCGGGCACGTCCAGGCCTATCCGCCGCAGGGTGAGGACGCGGCAGCTGCCGTCGGCCTCCCAGGCCGGCCTGCCGTCCTCGGGCGGGGCGGGGGCCAGCTCGGGCCGGCCGTCGGCCTCGGCGTCGTGCTCGTCGAGGACCTCGCCGACGATCTCCTCGACGATGTCCTCCAGGGTGACGACCCCGGCGGTACCGCCGTACTCGTCGACGACGACGGCGATCGGCTGCTCGCTGCGCAGCCGCCGGAGCAGCTGCCGCACCGGCAGGGTCTCGGGAACCAGCAGCGGGGGCACGGCGATCCGGCCGACCGGCGTACGCGGCCGCTCGTGGGCCGGCACGGCCAGCGCGTTCTTCAGGTGGACCATTCCGACGATCTCGTCGATGCGGTCCCGGTAGACCGGGAAACGGGAGAGACCGGTGCCGCGGGTGAGGTTGAGGACGTCCGCCGCGGTCGCGTCGGAGTGCAGGGCGCTCATCTTCACCCGGGGGGTCATCACATGCTGGGCGGTGAGCCCGCCGAGCGACAGGGTCCTGACGAACAGGTCCGCGGTGTCCTCCTCCAGGGCGCCGGCCCGGGCCGAGTGCCGGGCCAGGGAGACCAGTTCCCCGGGGGTGCGGGCGGACGCCAGCTCCTCGGTGGGCTCCACGCCGAACGCGCGGACGAGATGGTTGGCCACGGCGTTGAGGAGGGCGATCACGGGCCGGAACACCGCCGAGAAGCGGTACTGCGGACCGGCCACGAACCGGGCGACCTGCAGCGGCCGCGACACGGCCCAGTTCTTCGGCACGAGTTCGCCGACCACCATCTGGACGGCGGAGGCGAGCAGCATGCCGATCACGACGGCGACGCCCGGGACGGCCGCGGAGGGAATCCCGGCGGCGGTCAGCGGCCCGCCGAGCAGTGCTGCGAGGGCGGGCTCGGCCAGCATGCCGACGACGAGGGAGGTGAGGGTGATGCCGAGCTGGGTGCCGGAGAGCTGGAACGACAGTTCGCGCAGGGCCCGGACGACGGTCCCGGCGCGGCGGTCGCCCTCGGCGGCCGCGCGTTCGGCGTCCGCGCGCTCCACGGTGACCAGGCCGAACTCGGCGGCCACGAAGAATCCGTTGGCGAGGATGAGCAGGAATGCCGCACACAGCAGCAGTAGCGGGATGATCATGCCGCCGCCTCCTGGGAGGGGGCGGCGCAGGTACTACCGGACGATCCGTCCATTGCCGGAGAGGGTCACTCCTCGGGTCGCAGGGGTGCCTCACGGGCCGTGGCCGGCCCACCGGTGTGAGGCGGAGGCGCACCGGGCGCCTCCGGGGCAAGAGTAATCACGAGTACGCCCCGAGGGGCGGGGGACTCAGCGGTCGCCGGTGCCGGTGCCTCGCGATTCGGCGAGCCGGCGCAGGGCGCGGGCGTCGCGGATGGCGTGGTGGCGGGCGATTCCGGGCTGGATACCGAGCGCCGGAAGGCTGGTGCCGTCACTCAGATCGAGGAACACCCAGGGGTCACCCGGACGGAGGTTGACGCGGACGATCTCCGCCCACTCCAGCCGCCGCGTCCGGGTCAGGTTGACGACCGTGACGCCCCGTTCGTCGGCGACGATCTTGGGGCGGCTGAGCAGCGCCAGCACCGCGAAGAACAGCACCGCGGTGAGGACGAAGCTGACCCGCTCCCCCGGGCTGAGCCGCTCCAGCGCGACGGCGACCGCGGTGATCACCGCGAACATCACGGTCCCGACGGACAGCAGGACCGCCCGGGTGCGGGTGGGCCTGAAGGTCACCGGGAGCGCGGGCGGCTCCTGCTGGTCCATGTACATGCTCCGTGCCGTCCCGATCTCAGAGGCGGCAGGCGTGGATCGCCGTCGTCAGGATCGCGCGGGCGCCGAGGTGGTAGAGGTCGTCCATGATCCGCTGCGCCTCCTTGGCCGGGACCATCGCCCGGACGGCGACCCAGCCCTCGTGGTGCAGCGGGGAGACGGTCGGGGACTCCAGGCCCGGGGTGAGGGCGACGGCCTGCTCCAGGTGCTCGACCCGGCAGTCGTAGTCCATCATCACGTAGGAGCGGGCCACCAGGACGCCCTGGAGTCGGCGGAGGAACCGCTGCACCTTGGGGTCGTCCGGGTCGGCCCCGGTACGGCGGATGACGACGGCCTCGGAGGTGATGATCGGCTCGCCGACGACGCCGAGGCCGGCGTTGCGCAGGCTGGTGCCGGTCTCCACGACATCGGCGATGACCTGGGCGACGCCCAGTTCGATCGCGGTCTCCACGGCCCCGTCGAGGTGGACGACGGAGGCGTCGATGCCCTTGTCCGCGAGGTGCTTGGCGACGATGCCCTCGTACGAGGTGGCGATGGTGAGCCCGCCGAACTCCTCGACACCGGAGGCCGTGCCGGGCTTGGTGGCGTAGCGGAACGTGGAGCGGGCGAAGCCGAGCTGGAGGATCTCCTCGGCGCTGGCGCCGGAGTCCAGAAGCAGGTCCCGTCCGGTGATGCCGATGTCGAGGCGGCCCGAGCTGACGTAGATCGCGATGTCGCGGGGGCGCAGGTAGAAGAACTCGACCTCGTTCTCGGGGTCGACCAGCACGAGCTCCTTGGAGTCCTTGCGCTGGAGATAGCCCGCCTCATGGAGCATCTCCCCCGCAGGTCCGGAGAGTGAACCCTTGTTGGGGACGGCGATGCGCAGCATGAGACGGGCTTCCTTCGGGTGCGTGGGTGCTTGCGTGGGGGTGTTCGGGTCGGGCGGGTGCGGGTTCTGCGGGTGGTACGGGACGAGTGTGCTCAGAGATGGGCGTAGACGTCGTCGAGGCTGATCCCGCGTGCGACCATCATCACCTGGACGTGGTACAGCAGCTGCGAGATCTCCTCGGCGGCGGCTTGCTCGCCCTCGTACTCGGCGGCCATCCACACCTCGGCCGCCTCCTCGACGATCTTCTTGCCGATGGCGTGGACGCCCTTGTCCACCAGCTCGGCGGTGCGGGAGGTCGCGGGGTCGCCGTTGGCGGCCTTGTGCTGGAGCTCGGCGAAGAGCTCCTCGAACGTCTTCTTGGACATGGTGGTCCCACCCTACGCGGAAGTGGGCCCTCCTCAGCGCCAGGGTTCGGATACTGAACGCAGCGTCGCCGCCGTGGCCACCGCGGCGGTGACCGCCTCGTGCCCCTTGTCCTCGCTCGAACCCTCCAGACCGGCCCGGTCGAGCGCCTGCTCCTCGGTGTCGCAGGTGAGCACGCCGAAGCCGACGGGGACGCCGGTGTCGACGGAGACCTGGGTCAGGCCCTGGGTGACGCCCTGGCAGACGTAGTCGAAGTGGGGCGTGCCGCCGCGGATGACGACGCCGAGCGCCACCACGGCGTCGTAGCCGCGTCCGGCCAGCACCTTGGCGACCACGGGGAGCTCGAAGCTGCCGGGGACCCGCAGCAGGGTCGGCTCGTCGATGCCCAGCTCGTGCAGGGCGCGCAGGGCGCCGTCGACGAGCCCGTCCATGATCTTCTCGTGCCACTGGGCCGCGATGACGGCCACGCGGAGGTCTCCGCAGTTGCGTACGGACAGTTCGGGTGCGCCCTTGCCGCTCACGTGTCTCCTCGTTCCTGGTTCCTGCTGGTTGCCGCAGGCCTGTACTTGCCGGTTTCAGCTGCTTACTGGTTGCCGCAGGTCGACGCCGGCACGGGGTCGAGCCAGGGCAGGTCGTGCCCCATGCGGTCGCGCTTGGTGCGCAGATACGTCAGGTTGTGCTCGCCGGCCTGCACGGGCATGGCCACCCGGTCGAGGACCTTCAGGCCGTGCCGCACCAGGGCGGCGGTCTTGTCGGGGTTGTTGGTCATCAGCCGGAGGCTGCGCACCCCGAGGTCGTGCAGGATGCGGGCACCCGCGGCGTAGTCCCGGGCGTCGGCGGGGAGCCCCAGCTCGAGGTTGGCGTCCAGCGTGTCACGGCCGCGTTCCTGCAGCTCGTACGCGCGGAGCTTGGAGAGCAGTCCGATGCCCCGGCCCTCGTGGCCGCGGAGGTAGACGACGACGCCGCGGCCCTCCTCGGTGACGCGCTCCATGGACTCCCGAAGCTGGGGGCCGCAGTCGCAGCGCAGCGAGTGGAAGATGTCGCCGGTCAGGCACTCGGAGTGGACGCGGACCAGGACGTCCTCGCCGTCGCCGATCTCGCCGTGGACGAGCGCGACGTGCTCGACGCCGTCCACGGTGGAGCGGTAGCCGTAGGCCGTGAACACGCCGTGCGCGGTGGGCAGGACGACCTCGGCCTCGCGGCGGACGGCCGGCTCGGCGCTGCGGCGGTAGGCGATCAGGTCCTCGATGGAGATGATCGTGAGCCCGTGCTTGCGGGCGAACGGGACCAGTTCGGGCAGCCGCAGCATGACGCCGTCCTCGCCGGCGATCTCGACGATCGCCCCGGCGGGGCGCAGTCCGGCGAGCCGGGCGAGGTCCACAGCGGCCTCGGTGTGGCCGGGGCGCACCAGGACGCCGCCGGGCCGTGCGCGCAGCGGGAAGACATGGCCGGGGCGGACGAAGTCGGCCGCGTCCGCGGTGCCGTCCGCGAGCAGCCGCAGGGTGGCGGCGCGGTCGGCGGCCGAGATGCCGGTGGTCACGCCGTGCGCGGGCCCGGCGTCGACGGACACGGTGAAGGCCGTGCTCATCGACTCGGTGTTGTGCGCCACCATCTGGGGCAGCTCGAGGCGGTCCAGCTCCTCGCCCTCCATGGGCGCGCAGATCAGCCCGCGGCACTCGCTCATCATGAACGCGACGATCTCGGGCGTCGCCTTCTCGGCGGCGATGACGAGGTCGCCCTCGTTCTCGCGGTCCTCGTCGTCGACGACCACGACGGGCCGGCCCGCGGCGATGTCGCGGACGGCCTGCTCGACGGGATCGAGGCGGAGGTCCTCCTCGCCGCCGGCGGCGGCCGGGAGCCAGGGCGGCGGGGCCAGCGGACCGGCCGGGTCCGGCAGGACGGTCGTGGGAGACGTACGGGCGCTCATGCTGCCGCTCCTTCCAGAGCAGGGGTCGTACGGGACCGGAGCCACCAGTCGCGCATGCCCCACAGGACGAGCGCGCCGTAGATGACGTAGACGAATCCGGAGAACGCGTAGCCGTTGGCGAAGTTCAGCGGCACGCCGACGATGTCGACCAGGAGCCAGGCGAACCAGAACTCGACCATGCCGCGGGCCTGGGCGTACATGGCGACGAGGGTGCCGACGAAGATGTACGCGTCCGGCCAGGGGTCCCACGACAGCGTGGGGTAGGCCGTGAAGAGCAGTGCGACGGCGACGGTGCCGAGCGCGGCCACGGCGAGCATCAGGCCGCGCTCGGGCCAGGTGGCGAAGCGGACGGCGATGGAGCCGTCCTGGGCCTGATCGCGGCCCCGGCTCCACTGCCACCAGCCCCAGGCGGCCACGGCCATCACGACCACCTGCTTGCCAGCGCTGCCGGTCAGATGGGGGGCGAACGCGGCGAAGAGGACGAGGCCGGAGAGGAACTGGGCGGGCCAGGTCCACAGGGAACGGCGCCAGCCGAGGGCGAGGGCGGTCAGCCCGATCACGTTGCCGATCATGTCGGACCACTTGATGGGCTGGCCGACGGCGGTGAACGCCACGGAGTTCAGCCAGTCGACGGCGCTCACTCGGCGGTCTCCCCCGCACGGCCGGAGCCCTCGCCGAGCATCCGCTCGACGTACTTGGCGATGATGTCGACCTCCAGGTTGACCGGGTCGCCGGGCTGCTTGGAGCCGAGCGTGGTCAGCGCGAGGGTGGTCGGGATCAGGCTGACGGTGAAGTGGTCGCGGGCGGCGTCGACGACGGTGAGGCTGACTCCGTCGACGGTGATGGAGCCCTTCTCCACGACGTACCGGGAGAGTTCCGCCGGGAGGGAGACCTTGACGACCTCCCAGTGCTCGGAGGGGGTCCGCTCGACGATCACGCCCGTGCCGTCGACGTGCCCCTGGACGATGTGCCCTCCGAAGCGCCCGTCGGCGACCATCGGCCGCTCCAGGTTGACCGGGGAGCCGGGGGCGAGCGCGCCCAGGCTGGAGCGCTTCAGGGTCTCGGCCATGACGTCGGCGGTGAACTCGCCGCCGGCGGTCTCCACGACGGTGAGGCAGACGCCGTTGACGGCGATGGAGTCGCCGTGCTTGGCCCCCTCGGTGACGACGGGGCCGCGCAGTCGGAAGCGGGAGCCGTCGCCGAGGTTCTCCACAGCGGTGACCTCCCCCAGCTCTTCGACGATTCCGGTGAACACTGTCAGGCTCCCTTGGGGACGGTGGCGGTGATGCGCAGATCGGGGCCGAGACGCACCGACTCAGCCACGTCGAGCCGCAACGCCTCGGTGATGGTGGTGATTCCGGCCTCGGCGAGGGCCGTGGGGCCCGCGCCGAGCAGTACGGGGGCGAGGTAGCCGACAACCCGGTCGACGGCGCCCGCGGCGACGAAGGACCCGGCGAGGGTGGGGCCGCCCTCGAGGAGCACGGACCGGACTCCGCGCGCGTACAGCGCTTCGAGGAGGGCGGGCACGGACAGCCCGCGGCCGGTCCGGGGCAGCCGGAGAACGCCGGGGAGGCCGGTCTCGGCGTCCTCGGCGACGGCGACGAGGGTGGGAGCGGCGTCGTCCAGGACGCGCGCGCCCGGCCGCACGGCCCGGGCTTCGGTGTCGAGCACCACCCGCAGCGGCTGGGTGGCGCCGTCGATGCCGCGGACCGCGAGATGGGGGTCGTCGGCGCGGGCGGTACCGGAGCCGACGACCACCGCGTCGGCCTCGGCGCGCAGCCGGTGGACGTCGGCCCGGGACTCGGGGGAGCTGATCCAGCGGCTGGTCCCGTCGGCGGCGGCGACCCGGCCGTCGAGGGTGGCGGCGTACTTCCAGACGACGTAGGGGCGGCCGAGGCGCACGGAGGTGAGCCAGGCGGTGTTGCCCGCTTCCGCCTCCTCCTCCAGAAGACCCCGCTCGACCTGGACACCGGCCGCGCGCAGGGTGTCGGCACCACCGGTGGCCTGCGGGTTGGGGTCGGCGACCGCGTACACGACCCGGGCGATCCCGGCCTCGGTCAGGGCCTGGGCGCAGGGGCCGGTGCGACCGGTGTGGTTGCAGGGTTCGAGGGTGACGTACGCGGTGCCGCCGCGGGCGTGCCCGCCCGCTTCCCGGAGGGCGTGGATCTCCGCGTGGGGTCCGCCGGCCCGCTGGTGGAAGCCCTCGCCGACACGGCGCCCGGACGCGTCGGTGATGACGCACCCGACGACCGGGTTGGGGCTGGTGGAGCCGAGACCGCGGGCGGCGAGCGCGACGGCTCGGCGCATGGCGTGCGTGTCGGCTGCGGTGGCCACCGGGTCCTCCTGCCTCTTCGGGCACGGACTCCGGGGCTGTCGATGTCGACAGAGAAGCGGAGCAACACCTCGGGAAACACCGGCGTCCACGGTTCCGGTCGTCCTCGGGAACACCTCTCGAGAACGACCAGCCGCTACGGCCGGCGGACCGCGAGGGCCGCCCGCCGCGCACTGCCTCCCATCCGGACTTTCACCGTCGGTCCAGGAGTTTCACCTGGTCAACCGGCCGCTGGCTGCGGACGGGTCGCGGACTGTAACCGCCGGTTCGGAATTGCACCGACCCCGGAGTGCGCTGCTGCTGATACAGGGCCAGTGTGCCATGAGCACCACCGGGCCATACGGGTGAACTCCTGTGTGCTGGCTCACAGCGACCCGGCGGCGAGCCGGCGGGCCCGCGCGCGGCGGGCGCCCCGTGGTGCCGGACGGCCCCACCCGCCGCCGGTGGCCCGGGGGCACGGCGCGGCCGTGCGGAACCGGCGCCGCGTCAGGGCGCGGGCGCGAAGAGCTCGGCCTGCGCCGCGTCCCGCGCCGCGAGCAGCGCGCCCCTCAGCACCGCCTCGCCGCCCAGCTCCGTCGGCCGGATCCCCGTGCGCAGCGGCGACAGGGCCGCCAGTCGCGCCTCCACCCGGGCGGCGAGCGCCGCACCGCCGGCGTACCCGATCTCCCCGCCGAGCACCACGCAGCCGGGGTCCAGCACGGCGGCGACCGCGGCCGCACCCACGGCCAGCTGCCCGGCGAGGGCGTCGAGGAAGGCGTCGCCCCGCCCGCCCGGGCGCTCCCCCACCGCCGCGGCCCGTACCGCTTCCTCGGCCTCGCCTCCGACGCCGTGGAGCAAGGCCAGCCGCCGGACCGCCGCCGCACCCGCCAGCGCGTGGAAACCGGCGTCGCAGCGGGTCGCGGACGGCAGCCCGCCGGTTCCCGGCACCGGCAGGAATCCGATCTCCCCGGCGCCGCCCGAGGCGCCCCGCCGCAGCGCACCGCCGAGGACGACGGCGGCGCCGACCCCCTGGCCGAGCCAGAGCAGCACGAAGTCGTCCAGGCCGCGGGCGGCGCCGAGGCGCTGCTCGGCGACGGCGGCCAGATTGGTCTCGTTCTCCACGAGCACGGTCCCCGGGAGGCGTTGCTGGAGGGCGGCGACGAGGCTGCGGTGCCAGGCGGGCAGCTCGGTGGAGTCGCGCAGCTCCCCGGTGACCGGATCGATCAGCCCGGGCGCGCCTATGCCGACGCGGTGCAGGCGCGTGACGCCGGCCTCCCGGGCGGTGCCCTCCAGCAGGGCCACGGCCTGCTCGACGGCCGGCTCCGTGCCCGTGTCGCTGCCGATGGGCAGCGTCGCCTCGGCCAGGGTCGCGCCCACCAGATCGGCGACCACCACGGTG
Organism: Streptomyces tirandamycinicus; assembly: GCF_003097515.1. NCBI lineage: Bacteria > Bacillati > Actinomycetota > Actinomycetes > Kitasatosporales > Streptomycetaceae > Streptomyces > Streptomyces tirandamycinicus. The sequence goes on from NZ_CP029188.1 coordinate 2,555,377, forward strand.
AGGCCCTGGGTGCGGACGTCGAGGGCCGCCAGATGGGCGCGGTCGGCGGCGATCCCGTACAGCCGGGCGTTGGGTCCGCGCCGCTGCTCGCCGGCCTCTCCGACGACCCGGACCAGACCGGACTCCTGGAGCCGTTCCACCAGGTCCGCGACGGAGGGCCGGGAGAGTCCGGTGAGCGTCTTCAGCTGGCCTGCCGTCAACGGGCCCTCCTGCTGCAGCAGTCGGAGCGCGAGGCGGTCGTTGATGGCCCGGGCGGTGCTGGGGGATGCGGGCATGCCGGAATCCTTCCAGATCCCCTCCGCCCGGCGCTATTTATCAGGCAGGGTTCCTGATAGTTTACGCGGACACCACGACCGACGGGGAGGGCGGCTCGATGCCGACGGAGACGGCCTGCGACAGGCGACGGCTGACCCGGGCGCGCTGGTCCGTCGCCGCCGTCTTCTGTGTGCACGGCGCGGTGACCGGCAGCTTCGCCACCCGCATCCCCTGGATCCAGGACCACGCGGGCGTTGGTGCGGGGCAGCTGGGACTGGCCCTCGCCTTCCCCGCCGTCGGCGCGTCCCTCGCGATGCCCCTCGCCGGAGCTGTCAGCCATCGGTACGGGGCACGCACCGCGCTGCGCGGGCTGCTGTCGCTGTGGACGCTGTCCCTGGTCCTCCCGGCACTCGCCCCCGACGTGTACGCCCTGTGCGCCGCGCTGTTCGTGTACGGCGCCACCGCCGGGATGTCCGACGTCGCCATGAACGCCCTCGGGGTCGAGGTGGAGAACCGGCTGGACCGCTCGATCATGTCCGGCCTGCACGGGATGTGGAGTGCGGGCGCACTCCTCGGCTCGGCGGCGGGCACGGTCGCCGCGCACCTCGGCACCGACGCGCGGCTCCACCATCTGCTCGCGTCCGCCGTGCTGACGGCGGCCGGGCTGCTGGCCTGCCAGGGGGTCCTCGACCTGCGCGGCTCGGCGGGCGAGAAGCCGCCGCGGTTCGCGCTGCCGCCGAAGTCCGCGGTGGTCATCGGCGCGATCGGCTTCTGCGGGGTGTTCGCCGAGGGCGCGAGTCTGGACTGGTCGGCGGTGTACCTGCGGGACGCACTGGGCGCCTCCGCCGGCCTCGCCGCCGCGTCCACCACGGCGTTCGCGCTGACCATGGCGGTGGCACGGCTGGCCGGCGACCGTGTCGTGGACCGGTTCGGCCCGGTCCGCACGGTCCGCGTCGGCGGGGTGCTGGCGACCGCCGGAGGAGTGCTGGTGGTCCTGGCGCCCCACCCGGCGGCCGCGATGGCGGGGTTCGGCTGCATCGGCCTCGGTGTCGCCGTGGTGGTGCCGCTGGCGTTCGCGGCGGCCGGGCGCAGCGGGACGAACCCGAGCCTGTCCATCGCGGGAGTGGCGACGATCACCTACACGTCGGGGCTGATCGCCCCTTCCGCGATCGGCGGGATCGCCGATCTGACCTCGCTGGTGGTGTCGTTCGGGCTGGTGACGGTGCTCGCGTCCGGGCTGGTGCTGGGGGCGGGGGTGCTGCGGGGCAGCGGCCGGGGCGCGGCAGCGGGGGCGTCCGGGGTGCCCGCGTCGCCCGGGGCGCCCGGGTCCCTCGGGGCGGCCGGTGGGCAGCGTCCGGCGCCCGGGACGGCGCCGGACCTCCGGGCGTAGCGCGGGGGCCCTGCCGCGGGCCGCGGCGCCCGGAGCGCGCCCCGGACCTCCCCGGACCGCCCCGGCGGGAGGAAGCGGGGCTTCGCGTTCCTCGTACGATGGGCGCCGATCACCACCCCCCTCTCACCTGGAGCCCGCATGAACCTCGGCGTGCGCTGGAGCCTGCACGGCGACGGACGGACCCCCGCTCCGGGCGCGGTCGTACGGCCCGACGAGCGCCTTTCGTGGCCGCGTACGGCAGGTCTCGGCGCCCAGCACGTGGTGGCCATGTTCGGGGCCTCGTTCGTGGCACCGGTGCTGATGGGGCTGGACCCCAACCTGGCCATCATGATGTCCGGCATCGCGACGATGATCTTCCTGCTCGCGACCCGCGGCCGGATCCCCAGCTATCTGGGCTGCTCGCTGTCGTTCGTCGGCGTGGCCGCGACCATCCGGGCCACCGGCGGCGACAGCGCCACCATCACCGGCGCGATCCTCGTGGTCGGCGCGGTGCTCTTCCTCGCGGGCCTCGCCGTGCGGCGCTTCGGCGCCCGGATCATCCACACCGCGATGCCGCCGATCGTCACCGGCGCCGTGGTCATGCTCATCGGCTTCAACCTGGCACCGGTCACGGCCGCGACGTACTGGCCGCAGGACCAGTGGACCGCGCTGCTCACCATGCTGTTCACCGGCCTGGCCGTGGTGTGCCTGCGCGGCTTCTGGTCACGTGTCGCGATCTTCCTGGGGCTGCTCTTCGGGTACGGCGTCTCCTGGCTCCTCGACCGGATCCTCGGGAAGATCCACTCCCCGGTGGGCGGCGCGGAGGCCGTCGACCACTGGCGGCTCGACCTGTCGGGCGTCGGGGAGGCCGAGTGGATCGGCCTCCCCGCCTTCCACGCACCCGCGTTCGAGTGGTCGGCGATCCTCGTCGCGCTGCCCGTGGTCATCGCCCTGATCGCGGAGAACGCCGGTCATGTGAAGGCCGTCGGCGAAATGATCGGGGACCCGCTCGACGACAAGCTGGGCACCGCCATCGCCGCCGACGGCGCCGCGTCGATGCTCTCGAGCGCGGTGGGCGGCCCGCCGAACACCACGTACTCGGAGAACATCGGCGTCATGGCCGCCACCCGCGTGTACTCGACGGCCGCCTACTGGGCGGCCGCGCTCTTCGCGCTGCTCTTCGGCCTCTGCCCGAAGTTCGGTGCGGTCGTCGCCGCCATCCCGGGCGGTGTGCTCGGCGGCATCACGGTCATCCTGTACGGAATGATCGGCCTGCTCGGCGCGCAGATCTGGATCAACGCCAAGGTGGACCTGCGCAATCCGCTGAACCTCGTCCCGGCCGCCGCGGGCATCATCATCGGCGTCGGCGGCGTCAGCCTGAAGTTCGGCGAGAACTTCGAACTCGGCGGTATCGCCCTCGGCACCATCGTCGTCATCACCGGCTACCACGTACTGCGCGCCTTCGCCCCCGCCCATATGAAGCCGCAGGAGCCGCTGCTGGACGCGGGCACCTCCGCGTACGACGAGGGCGACGGCGGCGGCGGTCAGCCGGTCGCCAGCTCATAGGCGTAGTCCGGGGTGAAGGTGCCCGCGGCGCCCCTGCACCCGTCCGACTCCCCGGGCAGCTTCACCCACAGGTAGGCGTCGATCCGGGCCTCCCCCGTCCCGGTGGTCGGGGTCCGGCCCAGGGCGCGGCCGGGCGGATCGCACCAGGCGCCCTGCTCCGGCGCGCCGTTGCCGTTGCGGCTGGTGTCGATGACGGCGCCCAGTCCCGGGGGCCCGCCGAGGGCCTCCAGCACCCGGCGCGCGTAGCGCACCTCGTCGCCGGTGCGGTGGAAGTTGGAGACGTTGGTGAAGATGCCGTCGCCGCTGGTGGCGGCGCCCGCGGCGCGCAGCTCGGCCGCCTGCCTCGCCGCCGGGTGCCACCCCGAGTGACCGGCGTCGAAGTACACCCTCGCCCGGGGGTTGGCGGCCTTCATGGTGCGCGCCGCCCGGGCCAGCGAGGCGTAGCGGGCCGCCCGAACGCCGTCGGACAGACAGCCCGAGAGCGCGATCGAGTCGGGCTCGAGGATCACGATGACCGGTCCGTCGCCGAGACCGGCGGCGAACTCCCCGGTCCAGGCGTCGTACGCGGCCAGGTCCGGCGCGCCGCCCTGGGAGGCGCCACCGCAGTCCCGGTCCGGGATCGCGTACGGCACCAGTACCGGCACCCGGCCCGCCGCGGCGGCGCCGGCGGTCACCGCCCGCACCTGGCCCGCGATCCGGCCGGGATCGTGCTCCGGGAACCACACCGCGGCGGGGTGCGCGGCGATCCGCGACTCGATCAGCGGCCTGCGGGGGTCGTCACGGTGCTTCCGCACCCAGTCCAGGACCTGGGACCGGGGATGGCGGTGGAGCGGGCCGGCGGCGGCCTCCGGCCCGGTGCGCGGTGCCGGGCGGCTCGCCGGCGAGGCGGGCGCGGGAGCCGCCGACCGCCCGGGCGAGGGCGGCGGCCCGGATGGTTCCGCCGGTCCCGACGGTTCCGCGGGCGCGGGCGGCGGGTGGCTCGGGCGGGCGGGCAGCGGGACGGTCACGGGCGAACTCCTCACCTCGGGCCGTGCCGTGTCGTCCTCGCCGCCGCGATCGGCGGCCGACATCAGCCCGGCGACGGCTCCCAGTGCCACCACCGCGGAGGCCGCCGTGGTCATCACGCCGCGGCCGGCCGCGAGGCGCCGCCCGTTCCGTTCCTCCCGGCGCCGATCGGGTACGCCTGACATGCGCTGTGCTCCCCTCCCCCTGGCCGCGGCGCCCGTGGCGTTCCCCCGTTCCGGGGACACCTGCCGCCGGGCGGCGCCTGGCCGAGCCTATGCCTGGGACGCTGCCCCCATGGCGAAGATCGCACAGTACGCGGCCGGCGGCGAGGCACACCGTGCGCCGGTCGACACGGTGCTGGCCCGGATGCGGGCGTTCCGCTCCGGCTGGCCGGTGGACGACGGGATCGCGGTGTTCAACCGTGTCTACCTGGCCGTCACGGAGGAACTCGGCCGCCGCATCGACCGGGGCGAGTTCCCCGACCGCAGGTCGGCCGTCACCCTGCAGGTTCTCTTCGCGGAGCGCTATCTGGCGGCGGCGGACACGGTGACCGCGGGCGGCCGGGCACCGGCCTGCTGGCGCCCGCTGTTCCAGCTGCGCCGTCATCCCGGTGTACGCCCGCTGCAGTTCGCGCTGGCCGGGATCAATGCGCACATCGGGCACGACCTCGGGCTGGCGGTCGTGGACACCTGCCGTACGCTCGACTGCCGACCGCCGGACCTGGAGGGGGACTTCGACCGCGTGGGTGAGATCCTCACGATGCTGGAGGAGCGCATCCGCGAGGATCTGATGCCCGGCCCCGATCTTCTGGAGATCGCCGATCCGCTGACCCATCTGCTCGGCTCGTGGAGCCTTGAGCGGGCCCGCGACGGCGCCTGGTCGGCGGCTCGGCTGCTCTGGGGGCTGCGCGAACTCCCGGCGCTCGCAGCGGAGTTCACCGAACGACTGGACGCCGGGGTGGGCCTGGTCGGGCGCTGCCTGCTCACTCCGCTGCGCTGACGGAGGTCCTGACCGGGGCTGCCTTCCCGGGCGTACGGACGGAGCCGCCATCGGCCGGCGACACCTGCCCCGGGGTACGGACGGAGCCGCCACCGGCCGGGGACACCTGCCCCGGAGTACGGACGGAGCCGCCGCCGGCCGGGATTCCCGGCCGGCGGCGGCTGAGGTGACCTCCCGGGGCCGGCCGGATCGCGGTCGGCGGCGGGGGTGCGTTCACGGGGGACCCTCGGGCGCGGGTCCCGGACCGGGACGAGGCGAAGGTCGCGGAGCCCTCAGTCTTCCGGGAGCTCCACCGGGGCGATGTCGTCGAAGACGTCACCCGGGCCCGGGTTGGTGGCGTCGGTGGTACCGCCGAGGTGGTGCATCACGCCCCACACGGCGTTGAGCGCCGTCTGCACCGCGCCCTCGGCCCAGCCGGCCGTCCACGAGATGTCGTCGCCGGCGAGGAAGATGCCGCGCTTGTCGTCGGGCAGCCGGTCCTGCATGAAGTGGGTGAACAGCCGCCGCTGGTAGCGGTAGTGGCCCGGCAGGTTGGCCTTGAACGCGCCCATGAAGTAGGGCTCGTCCTCCCAGGACACGGTCACCGGGTTGCCGATGATGTGCTTGCGGATGTCGACCTTCGGATAGATCTCGCCGAGCGACTTGAGCATGACCTCCATGCGCTCGCTCGCCGACAGCGGAAGCCACTTCAGGCTGTCGTCGCACCAGGTGTAGGAGAGGCAGATGACGGCGGGCTTGTCCGGGCCGTCGTCCAGCAGGTAGGTGCCGCGGGTCATCCGGTCGGTGAGCGTCATCGACATGACGTCGCGGCCGGTCTGCTCGTCCTTGTCCAGCCAGAACGGCCGGTCCACCGGCACGAACAGCTTGGACGACTCCATGTAGTGCGTGCGCTCCATCGCCGTCCAGTGGTCGATGGGGAACAGCGAGTCATCGCAGGCGATCTTGGAGAGCAGCATCCAGGACTGCGCGGTGAAGATCGCCGCCTGGTAGGTGCGGATGTCGCCGGAGGCGTCCGTGACGGTGATGCGGTTGCCCGCGGTGCGGTGCAGCCGGGTCACGGCGGGGCGGGGCTCGCCGTCCGCGTGCAGCATGGCCAGCGAGGTGCCGTACGTCCAGTGCGTGATCTTCTCCGGCGTGCGCTCCCAGAGCCGCAGCGGCAGCTGCTGGGAACCGCCGACGATGCCGCGGTGGTGGTCGTCGGCCTCGGTGTAGACGACGCGGAGGATCTCCAGGATGGAGTTGGGGAAGTCGGTGTCCCAGCCGCCGGTGCCGAAGCCGACCTGCCCGAAGATCTCGCGGTGCCGGAAGGACTTGAAGGCCTCGGACTCGCAGAGGAAGCCGTAGAAGGTCTGGTTGTCGAGCTTCTCCACGAGCTTCGCCCAGATCTCGCGGATCCGCGGCACGTCGCGCTCGCGCATGGCGCGGTTCATGTCGGAGAAGTCCGCGCCCTCCTCCAGGCAGTCGTTCCAGGCCTTCGCGACGTCGCGGTACACCTGCGGCAGGTCGTCGATGGTCCGCGCGTAGTGCGACTCGCCCTTGAGGTCGACGACGGTCGAGGGGGTGGCCTCGGCGAGCGGGTTGGGGAACGGCTGGGTCTCCAGCCCCACCAGGTCGATGTAGTGCTGGAGCGCCGTCGAGGAGGGCGGGAAGCGCATGGCGCCCATCTCGGCGGTGAGCGACGGGTCGCAGCCCTCGAATCCCACCGTGCGCAGCCGGCCGCCGATCCGGTCCGCCTCGTAGACGACCGGCTTGAGGCCCATCTTCATCAGCTCGTACGCGGCGACGATGCCGGAGAGGCCACCGCCGATGACCGCGACCTCGGTGCCGTGCTCGGTCGCGGGTATCTGGCCCAGGCCCGCCGGGTGCGCGAGGAAGTCGTCGTAGGCGTACGGGAAGTCCGGCCCGAACATGGTGATCGGCGGCTGCGCGTCGGAGTGCGGGACGGAGGTGGGCACCGTGGACGTCATGGGGTGTTGCTCCTGGTGTGGCGGGGCGGGACGGGAGTTCTCAGCGGGCGAGCGGCCCGTACAGGCCGGGGCGGCGGTCGCGCAGATAGGGGTTGTCGGCGCGGGAGGCCGCCAGCAGGTCCGGGTCGGCGTCGCCCGTCACCAGGTCCTCTCCGAGGCCGGCCCGGGCCCGGACGATGCCGTCGGGGCCGGCGAGGCAGCTCAGCCCGGCGAAGTCGAACTCGCCCTCGGGGCCGGTGCGGTTGGCGTACGCCACATACATCTGGCTCTCGAAGGCGCGGACCGGGAGGAGCTTCTCCGCGACGAACCGGAAGGGGTTCATCAGCGCGGTCGGCACCACCAGCAGGTCCGTTCCCGCCAGGGCCTGGGCCCGCACGTTCTCCGGGAACTCGACGTCGTAGCAGATCAGCAGGCCGACCCGGAGGCCGCCGAGCTCGGCCTGGACGACCGACTCGTCGCCGGGGGTGAACCACTCCTTCTCGAAGCCGCCGAAGAGATGGGTCTTGCGGTAGTTCGCGAGGCGCTCGCCGCCGGGACCGATCAGCTGCGCCGCGTTGAACACCGCCTCCGCTTCGTCACCGGTGCCGCGCTCCGGGTAGCCGTAGACGACGGCGATCCCGTGGCGGGCGGCGATCGCGGCGACCGCCCGGGCACCGGCGCCGTCGGCGGTCTCGGCGAGGCGGTGCACGTCGGCGCCGATCGCGTACCCGGTCAGGAACATCTCCGGCGCGACGAGCAGACCGGCCCCCTCGGCGGCGGCCCGGGCCGCGTGGGTGTCCAGGATCTCGAGGTTCTTCGCGATGTCGCCGGGGGTCCCGGAGCTCTGGAGCAGGGCTGTGCGCAGCGGCGGCATGGACCTACCTCGGAAGGAGTGGGCGGGGTGTCGGGGAGACGTCAAAAACCGTACGTTCCGGCCAACCGCCGGGACAAGGTGGGACCGTTGCGTTCAGAGTCTCGATCCGTTGCGTGGATCGGGGGGGCATCGGCGATTCGTTGCACGCGGGCGCTCGGCGCCCCGGTGCTGCCCGGCGGCCCCGGCGTTTCCCGCCGGGTCCCGCCGTGTCCCGGCGGGCCTCCGAGGGTCGGGCCGGTGCCCCAGGATCAGGCCGGTGCCCCCGAGGAGAACCGCCTGAGCAGGGGCGACAGCACCAGGACCGACTTGGTCCGCTCCACGAAGGGTTCGCCGGCGATCCGTTCCAGGACGCGCTCGAAGTGGCGCATGTCGGAGGCGAAGACCTGGACGATCGCGTCCGCCTCACCGGTGACGGTGGAGGCGGACGCGACTTCCGGGTACCGCTCGAGGCCGCGCTTGATGGTCTCGGGCGAGGTGTTGCTGCGTGCGTGGATCTCGATGAAGCCCTCGGTCTCCCAGCCCATCGCGCCCGGGTCGACGCGGACCGTGAAGCCGGTGATGACCCCGTCCGCCCGGAGCCTGTCCACGCGCCGCTTGACGGCGGGCGCGGACAGGCCGACGAGCGAACCGATGTCGGCGTAGGAACGGCGGGCGTCCTCGGCGAGGGCGTGGACGATGCGTTCGTCGAGATCGTTCAGTCGCACGGGGGGTGGATCACTTCTCTGCTGTTGCCAACCGGGAGCGGCGAAGGCCGTACAGGAAGTAGAACACGAGCCCGGCCGCCATCCAGCCAGCGAACCACACCCAGGTGACGCCCGGCAGGCTGAGCATCATGTAGGCGCAGAACAGGAAGCCCAGGATCGGGGTGACCGGGAAGAGCATCACCTTGAAGGTGCGGTTCATGTCCGGGCGCTTCCACCGGAGGATGACCACGGCGACGTTGACCAGCGCGAAGGCGAAGAGGGTGCCGATGCTGGTGGCGTTCGCCAGTTCGCCGAGCGGGATGAAGGCCGCCAGGACACCGCAGAACAGCGAGACGATCACGGTGTTGGCACGCGGGGCGCCGGTCTTCTCGTTGACCTTGGCGAAGACCTTGGGGACCAGGCCGTCGCGGGACATCGCGAACAGGATGCGGGTCTGGCCGTACAGCACGGCGAAGACGACGCTGGCGATGGCGACGACCGCGCCGGCGGCGAGCACCACGCCCCAGAAGCTCTGGCCCGTGACGTCCTTCATGATCTGGGCGAGCGCCGCCTCGGTGCCCTCGAAGTCCTGCCACGGCATGGCGCCGACGGCGACCAGGGCGACCAGGCAGTAGAGCACGGTGACGATCAGCAGCGACAGCATGATCGCCCGCGGGAGGTCCCTCTTCGGGTTCTTCGCCTCCTCACCGGCGGTGGAGGCGGCGTCGAAGCCGATGTACGAGAAGAAGAGCGTGGCCGCGGCGGCGCTGATGCCGGTGACGCCGAGCGGGGCGAGCGGGGCGTAGTTGCCGGCCTTGATGCCCATGAAGCCGATGCCGATGAAGAGCAGTAGCGTCACGATCTTGATGACGACCATGACCGTGTTGACCCGTGCGCTCTCCTTGGCGCCGCCCATCAGGAAGACCATGGCGAGCAGCACCACGACCAGCGCGGGGAGGTTGATGAACCCGCCCTCGCCGACCGGCGCGCCGACCGCGCTCGGGATCGTCACCCCGATCGTGCCGTGGAGCAGTTCGTTGAGGTACTCGCCCCAGCCCACGGCGACGGCCGCGACGGAGACGCCGTACTCCAGCACCAGGCACCAGCCGCAGACCCAGGCGATCAGTTCGCCCATCGTGGCGTACGAGTAGGAGTACGACGAGCCGGACACCGGCACGGAGCCGGCCAGCTCGGCGTACGACAGTGCCGAGAACAGGGCGGTCAGACCGGCGACGACGAAGGAGATCGCCACGGCCGGGCCGGCCAGCGGCGTGGCCTCGCCGAGCACGACGAAGATGCCGGTGCCGAGGGTGGCACCAATGCTGATCATGGTCAGCTGCCACATGGTGAGCGAGCGGCGGAGCGTGCCGCCCTCGCCCTGGCCGCCCTCGGCGACGAGCTGCTCGACGGGCTTGCGCCGCATCAGACGGCTGCCGAGGCCCTGGGCCGGGCCACCGGGACCCCTCTGGGGAGTGACGGGGGGCGCTGCGCCGTGGTCCAACACTGGGGAGGCTCCTTATCGCTGCCTATCGCTGCTAGCGGTGAGGCGGCGACCACGGCGGCCCGGCGCGGGCATGGCTGAGGACAGCCCGAAGCGGGGGAATCGCCGAGCAGACGGTCCCCGCCACTCCACGTACAGGCAGGACCCTACGAGGTTGACGTTCCCGACCGTAATGCATGAGCTTTGCGCACTCGCGAATGATCGTTGCGTGCTGGCGGCGACCGCGGAGGAACGTTGCACGGCCGCGCAAAGGTGTTCAGATTTCCCGGAGCCGGTCGGCTATCTCCCTCAGCAGGGACGGGTCGTGCGCACCCCGGCCGGCGGGCGGCTCGAAGACCCGCACCAGGCCCGCCTCGACGAGGTCGGCGAGCAGGACCCGGACGACCGCGAGAGGCATGTCGGCGTCCGCCGCGACCTCGGCGACCGGCCGGGGCGCCCGGCGCACCAGCTCCAGCAGCGCGGTGCGGGGGTGGTCGAGCCGAGGGTCCGGCTTGTCCCATTCGACGGCCTTGACCTGCGACATCAGGTCGATGTGGTGGTCCGTGGCGGGACGGGTCCGACCGTGGGTGACGGTGTACGGCCGCACCAACGGGCCGGTCTCGTCCTCGTACCAGTGATCGTTCACGGGACTACGCGTCGGGGGCCTCGTCCGCCGACCTCGCGGGAACGGTCATGTGCCGGCCGACGCGCTTCACCAGCAGCGCCATTTCGTGGGCGAGCTGTCCGACCTCCGTCTCGGCGCCGCTGAGCACCGCGAGCCGGCTGCCGTCGCCGGCCGGGGTGATGAAGAGGTAGCCGCCGTCCAGCATGACCATCGTCTGGCGTACCTTCCCGGCCGCGAATCGGGAACCGGTCTCACTGGCGAGGCTGTGGAAGCCCGCGCACACGGCGGAGAGATGCTCCACGTCACTCTGCGGCATGCCCCGGGATGCGCAGCTGACCAGGCCGTCCGCGGTGAGCAGCACGGCCTGACGAACGTGGTCGGTCCGCTCCAGCAGGTCGTCGAGCAGCCAGCCGAGTCCGCTCGCGTCGGTCCGCCCTGTCTCTCCGTCGTACGGCTCAGCCATCGTCGCCCGTCCTTTCGTCGTTCCTGGTCCCCGGCCGGTCCCCCGGCGCGCTCCCGGGCGGATCGCTCTCGGCCCGACCGCTCCCACGCCGTTCGCCCTCGGCCCGACCGTCCGTACGCCGTTCGCTCTCCGCCCGACCGCTACCGGCCGGCTCGCCGCTCCGCCCGCGCTCGAGCCCTCGCTGGAAGGCCCCGAAGACGGCCCGCATCTCCTCCGCGCTGACCTCCCGGTCCTCGGCTCCGGGCGGGTCCTGCCCCGCTCCGGGAGGTCCCTCGCGCAGCGGGGCGGCGAGCGACGCCTGCCGGATCCGGGTGGGCAGGGGCCGGGGCGCCGCGGCGTGCGGAAGCTGCGCTCCGCCACCGGCCCGGGGTGCGGGGCCGGTCCCGGTCCCGGGCTGCGCCGGGTCGCCGTCCGGCAGCGGGCCGGAGAGCGGTGCGGGGCCGGCGGGACCGCGGTCCGCTCCGGGGGCGGTCCCGCGGCCGGTCCTGCGCTCCTCCGTCCCGGGCGTCCCGGGCGTCCCGGGCGTCCCGGGCGTCCCGGCGAGCACCGCCACGCCTGCGGCGGCCGCCCCGTGCCGCCCGTCCGGCGCGGAGGACCGGACCGGGATCCGGGCCGCCTCGGGGTCCGCGTCCGGGTCCGCCGCGTCCGCCGGATCCGCCGGGGTGATGATCGCGTTCGGCAGCAGCACCACCGCGGTGGTCCCCCCGTAAGGGGAGCGGGTGAGGGTGACGGTGATGCCGTGCCGGGCAGCCAGACGGCCCACGATGTACAGGCCGAGGCGCTCGTCCTGTACCGGGTCGAAGTCGCCCGGCCGGGCCAGGGTGCGATGGGCCTGGGCGAGCTCGTCGCCGTCCATGCCGAGGCCGCGGTCGTCGATCTCCAGGACGAAGCCGTTGCGGGCCTCGCTCGTGCGCATCGTCACCCGGGTGTGCGGCGGGGAGAAGGCCGCGGCGTTCTCGACCAGCTCCGCGACGAGATGCACCACGTCCGCCACGGCGTCGGCACCGACGCGCACCGCGGGCATCGGGGGCACCACGACCCGCGGGTAGTCCTCGATCTCGCCGACCGCCGCCCCCACCACGTCCACGAGCGGCACCGGCTTGCGCCACCGCCGTCCGGGAGCCGCTCCCGACAGGATGATCAGGCCCTCGGCGTGGCGCCGCATCCGGGTCGTCAGATGATCGATCCGGAAGAGCTCCTCGAGCGTGTCGGGGTCCGTGGTCCGCCGCTCCAGGGTGTCGACGAGCTTCGCCTGCCGGTGCACCAGCGCCTGGTTGCGCCGCGCGATGTTCAGCAACACGGCGAAGACGCCGCGGCGCAGGGTCGCCTGCTTCACCGCCGCCTCGACGGCCGCCCGGCGTGCCGCGTTGAGGGCCGTTCCCACCTGCGCGATCTCGTCGGGTTCACCGTCCCCGTCGGCGAAGTCGAGCGGCGGCGCCGCGGCGGCCGGGTCGACGTCCTCCCCCGCACCGAGCCGTTCCATCACCTCGGGCAGCCGCCGGGTGGCGAGGACGTCCGCGGCGTCCCGCAGCTCCTCCAGCCGTCCGGCGATCCGCCGGCCGGCACTCACCGACAGCCACACGGAGAAACCGGCCGCGGCGAGACCGGCGAATCCGACGACGGCCGCCTCGACCATCTCGCGGTAGGCGAAGGCACGCCCGCGTTCGGCCGCGTTCAGGGCCGACCGGGTGCACAGCAGCATGTACCGCTTCACCGCGCGGTCCGTGGTGGTCCGCCACGACGCGTCCGCCACCGCCTGGCCCGCGTTCGCCGCACCGGCCCTCAGCAGCGCGTCCTCTCCCGCGGTCAGCGCCCGGTACTCGGCGCTCCGCTGGAAGTCCGTGAAGAGCTTCCGGGAGTCGGCCGGCAGATCGGGGACGTAGGTGCGGTGGAAGACGCGCCGGTCCTCGATGGCCGCGGTGAGCGCGTCGTACTGGGTGTCGGTGACGGCCCCGGCGGCCCGCGCGCCGGCGACGAGGGCGTCCTCGCGGGAGACGAACTCCCGCACCCGCACCAGTTCCACCACCACCTGCGCCTCGCGGGCGAGCTGCCCGGCCTGCAGCGCGGTGAGCTGGGACTGGACGTCGAAGGTCGGCTCGACGATCACCGTATAGGCCTCCACCGCCTCGCTCCAGGACAGCCGGCGCTCGACCACCCGGTCCCGCAGGGCGTCGAGCCGCGAGGCGGCCCGGGCCATCGTGTCCAGGGACTCCCGCTGCCGGTCGGTGAGGTCCTCGCGCCGGTCCCGGTCGCCGACGGCGTCGAGCATGGCCTGCACGGCCCGGTCGGTCGAACGCTGCTGGGCCAGCAGCGGGGCGGCGTCGGCCGCCCCGGCGTCGCGGCGGCCGGCGCCCAGATACGCGGCCGCGAGCCGGCGTTCGATCTGGATCTGGCCGACGGCCGTGTCGACCGGGGTGCCGAACGTCTCGTACACGCTCTGGAGGCGGATCAGCGCCCGCAGGTCCCCCGTCACGGACACCATGGCGAAGCTCCACAGCGCCAGCAGGGCCACGGCGGGCACGACGGTGAGGGCCACGATCCTGCCGCGGATCGTGGGAGGGCGCATTCGCCGGCGCATGGGCTCCCCCCTGGACGCTCGGGACATACGGCCAGCGGGGGTGCTACCGCCGGGTAGGGGCAGAAACTACGCGATCGGCGTCCGGCGGCGCAATGCTGCCCGCCGGTAACGCCCCATGCCGGCGGCCGGCCGCCGGCTTGGGGCGTTCGACGGCCGACCGCCACGGCCCCCCGGCCGGCGGCGAGCGGCGGGGTGCGTCGGGGGCGGGGGCGGGGGCGGGGGCGGGCGCGTTCGCAGGCACCCGGCGGACGCGGACCACCCCGGGGCGGCGACCGCACGGCACGCACCCTTCGCCCCGCGCGGGTAGGAGTCCGGCCCCGCGCCCGATCCCGCAGTACCCCGACGCACACCCGTCGCCCCGCGCGGGTAGGAGTCGGGTCCCGCAGTCGATCCCGTACCCGACCGGACGGAGGCCCGCATGACGCCGGACCCGCACTGGCTCGACCCCGAACCGTTCCTCCGCGGCGTGGCCTGGCTCGACCGCGGCCGTCCGGTGCGGGCCGATCCCGGCGATCTGGCCCGGCTGCCGTGGGACACCAGGGAGCGGGCCGCGCTCCCCATCGGCGTGCGGCTGGAGTTCACGGCCCCCGACGGCGCCCGGGCCGTCGAGGTGCGCTACCGGGCCCGGGTGCCGGGCCCGACCGAGGCACTGCGCGATCTGGCCCACTGCTTCGCGCTGTGGCACGGCGACCGCTGCGTGGCCGAGTCGTTCACCGAGCCCGCGGAGGAGGCGGCGGTCACCATCCCCCTTCCGGCCGCGCCGGGGCCGTTCACCGTCCATCCTCCGGAGTCCCAGGCGCCGGTGGTCCTCGGGGTGCGCGGGCTGGGCGGCAGGCTGGCCCCGGCGCCACGACGGCCCCGCTGGGTGGTCCACGGCGACTCGATCACCGAGGGCTGGTGGTCCACCCGGCCCGCGCACGCCTGGCCTTCGGCCGCCGGACGGGCCCTCGGCCTGGACTGCGTCAACCTCGGGTACGCCGGCTCGGCCCGCGGCGAGCTCGCGACCGCCCAGCAGCTCGCCTCGCTCCCCGCCGACCTGCTGACCCTGGCCTTCGGCACCAACTGCTGGTCGGGCGTCCCCTGCTCCGCTCCCCTGATGTACGAGACGACCCGTGCCTTCGTCTCCCTCGTCCGGCAGGGGCACCCGGCCGTGCCGCTGCTGGTGGTCTCGCCCCTCCTGCGCCCGGACGCCGAGACGACGCGCAACGCGCTGGGCGCGACGCTCCGGGACCTGCGAACGGCGATCGAGGAGGCGGTCCGGGACCTGGTCGCCGCCGGTGACGCCCGGCTGGCGCTGCTGCCCGGTGCGGGTCTGCTCACGGCGGACGACCTGGCGGACGGTCTGCATCCGAACGACCGGGGGCACGCCCGGATCGCCGCGGCGGTGACCGGGGCCGTGGGCAGGTTCGGTGGCGCCGCCGATCCCGCCCGGACGGGCGCGCTGGGCGTCCACCCGGACCCCGCCGGCCGGGCTCCCGCGCGGCCCTCTCGGTGAGCGACGCGCGGCCGGACCCGGGACGGGCCTCCCGGCGCCCGGGGCCTGGCCCGACAGCCGAGACGACCGGCCACCCCGGCGGCCACGGAGCCGAACCGCCCGCCGAGACGACCGGCCGTCCCCGAGCCCACGAGCCGTCCCCGAGCCAACGAGGCCGAACCGTTCGAAGACGAGACCGGCCGCGGCCCCGGGGGACGTCCCCCGGGGCCGCGGCCGCCGGTGCGCGAGGCGACCGGCTCCGGCCGGCCGCCTACCGCGTGCGTCAGTTCCAGCTGGCGTGCAGCGGCTTGCCCTCCGCGTAACCGGCGGCGCTCTGGATGCCGACGATCGCCCTTTCGGCGAACTCCTCCAGGGAGCCCGCGCCCGCGTAGGTGCAGGAGGAGCGGACGCCCGCGATGATCGAGTCGATCAGGTCCTCCACGCCGGGGCGGGTCGGGTCGAGGAACATGCGCGAGGTGGAGATGCCCTCCTCGAACAGCGCCTTGCGGGCCCTGTCGTACGCCGACTCCTCGCTCGTCCGGTTGCGGACGGCACGCGCGGAGGCCATGCCGAAGGACTCCTTGTAGAGCCGGCCGTCGGCGGTCTGCTGCAGATCGCCCGGGGACTCGTAGGTACCGGCGAACCAGGACCCGACCATCACGTTGGAGGCGCCGGCGGCGAGCGCCATGGCGACGTCGCGCGGGTGGCGTACACCGCCGTCGGCCCACACGTGCTTGCCGTACTTCTTCGCCTCCGCGGCGCACTCCAGGACCGCGGAGAACTGCGGCCTGCCCACGCCGGTCATCATGCGGGTGGTGCACATGGCGCCGGGGCCCACTCCCACCTTGACGATGTCCGCGCCGGCCTCGACGAGGTCCCGGACGCCCTCGGCGGCCACGATGTTGCCCGCGGCGATCGGCACCCGCGGGTCGAGCGCGCGGACCGCCTTGATCGCCGCGATCATCGACTCCTGGTGGCCGTGCGCCGTGTCGACGACGAGCGTGTCCACGCCCGCGTCGAGGAGCTGCTTGGCCTTGCCCGCCACATCGCCGTTGATCCCGACGGCGGCGGCGATACGCAGCCTGCCGTCGGCGTCGGTGGCCGGCGTGTACAGCGTGGCGCGCAGCGCGCCCTTGCGGGTCAGGATGCCGGCGAGCCGGCCGTCCTCGTCCACGGCGGGGGCGAGCTTGCGGTTGGCGCCGTCGAGCCTGGTGAACGCCTCGCGCGGGTCGATGTCCGCGTCGACGAGCAGCAGGTCCTTCGACATCACCTCGGCGAGCTGGGTGAAGCGGTCCACGCCGGACAGGTCGTGCTCGGTGACGACGCCGACGGGGCGCTGCTCCTCGTCGACGACGACGCCCGCCCCGTGCGCGCGCTTGTGCAGCAGCGACAGCGCGTCTGCGACGGTCTGGTGCGGGGTGAGCACGATGGGCGTGTCGAGCACGAGGTGGCGTGTCTTCACCCAGGTGATGACGTCGGTGACGACGTCGATCGGGATGTCCTGCGGGATGACGACCAGGCCGCCGCGGCGGGCGACGGTCTCGGCCATCCGGCGGCCCGCGATGGCGGTCATATTGGCGACGACCAGCGGGATGGTGGTGCCCGTGCCGTCGGGGGAGGCGAGGTCGACGCCCTGTCGGGAGCCCACGGCCGAGCGGCTCGGCACCATGAACACGTCGTCGTACGTCAGGTCGTACGGCGGCTTGATGTCGTTGAGGAAGCGCACGTGCAGAACATCCCAGTCGATTCGGAGGGGTCCCGGGCACTTGCCCGGGAGAAAACGCACGTACTTCATTCTCCCATGAGCGGGGCCGTGAACCGGGCGGGCCGATCATCCAGGACCGCGGGATGCCCTCTCGTCGGATCCTCCAAGGGCGAGCAGTACGGCGAGCTGCCCGGGCATGGTGTCGACGGCGTGGCCGAAGACGTCCTGGGCGACCCGCCATTCCCCGGGCCGGGCGGCGGCGTACTCCTGCCAGCGGCGGACGAGTACGAGGGTGCCCTCCTCACCGGGGAGGTCGGTGAGGCAGTCGGCGAGGGCGTCCCAGTTCCGGCCGAACCAGGCCGGGAGCCCGAGGTCGGCGGCGCAGCGGTCCATGAAGGTCTTCTTGTCGGTGACGCCGTGGAGGTCGAGCACGGTGATGTTGCGGCCCGGGGTGGCGCCGAACAGTGCGGCGAGGGGACCGTTTCTCATCGGAGTACCACCCTGAACGTCTGGTAGTGGTCGTCGGTGTAGTAGACCTCCCCCTCCCGTCCCGTGACGATGCGGCGTGCGCCGCGGTCGCGCTCGCCCGGCGTGGGCACGGTGTACTCCCGGTAGTAGCCCCGCTCGCGCTCGGGCAGCATCCCCTCGAGGTTGCCGAAGGTGCTGCCGTCCTTCCGGTACGGGAAGGGGCCGCCGTCGTCGATCAGCCGCAGGGTCTCGCGGGCCTCCTGCGGCAGGTCGAAGGTGCGGACGGTGGCGAGGGCGGCGGGCGCCGTGGCGGCGGGGCTGTGCCCGGTGCCGGCGCCGCCGCCCGGGCAGCCCGTCAGCAGCAGGGCGGTGAGGGCCGTGAGCAGCACGAGGACGAGCGGCGAGGACCGGTTCGGCATGCCGCCGATGCTGTCACGCAGGGGCGGCGAAGGCGGTGAGGAGCGCCCGGCGCGGGGCGGGAACGCCCGTGCAGCAGGTGCAACAGATGCAGCAGATGACGAGGCCCGCGCTCGGGGTGACGGAAGCGTCACGAGCGGCCGGTACGCCGCCGGGCGCGTGCCACCGGTCTCCCGGCGGCCCGGCATCCCGGCGCCTGCGGCCCGATCCGCGCACGCCGCCGGACGGCCCGGCGACGACACGTCCCCGGCACCCCGCCCCGCGACGACACGTCCCCGGCACCCCGCCCCGCGACGGCGCGTCCCCGGCACCCCGCCCGGCACCCGGCGCGTCCCCGGCGCCCCGCCTCGCCCCGCCGTGACCGCGCACGGCGGGCGGACCGGATCAGCGCCCGCGGTCAGTGGTCCGGGTCGGCCCGCTCCAGCGCCGGGCGCGGCGCGGGGCGGGACTCCGTGAGGAGGTAGTCCGCCGCCGCCGTGTCCGTCACCAGGCTGGTCACCAGACCGGACCGCAGCACCGCCCCGATCGCCGCCGCCTTGCGCTGGCCTCCGGCGATGGCGACCACCTCGGGAATGCGGCGCAGCCGGTCGGCCTCGACGGTGATGCAGCGTTCGCCGAGGTCACGGCCGACGCGTCTGCCGTCGGCGTCGAACAGGTGGGCGGACATCTCGGCCGCGACACCGAGCGAGGCGTAGTGCGCCCGCTCCTCGTCGCTGAGCATGTCGTGCACCGTCGAGATGCCGGGCTCCCACGAGCCGATCGAGACACAGGCGACCGTGACCTTGTCGAAGTACTCGAAGGCGCGGGCGATGCCCGTCTGGTTGCGCAGCGCGGCCGCCGTCGCCGGGTCCGGCAGCAGCATCGGCGCGTAGATCGGGTGCGCCTCACCGCCGGACACCTGCGCGGCGCGCCGCACCGCCTCCACCGAGCCGCGCTCCGCGGTCCCGGCGTCGTACACCCCCGTGAGCTGGACGACCGTGCAGGGCGGCAGCCGGTCGAGCGCGGCCGCCATGTGGATCGTGGAGCGGCCCCAGGCCAGACCCAGCACATCCCCCTCGGTGACGAGCTCACCGAGGAGATCCGCCGCGACCTCTCCGAGGTTCTCCGGGTCGGGCGACTCGTCCGCGCCGTCGGACGGGGACTCCACGACCACCGCGTGCCGCAGTCCGTAGCGGGCGCGGAGCGCGTCGGAGCGCTCCGCGTCCAGCTCGGCTGGGACGCGGATCTCGATCCGTACGAGGTCGCGTTCGAGCGCGGTCTCCAGGACCCGGGCCACCTTGAAGCGGCTGACGCCGAACTCCTCGGCGATCTGGATCTTGGACTTGCCCTCGAGATAGAAGCGTCGGGCCATGGCCGCCGCCTGCACCAGCTCCGCGGGTCCCATCCGCAGGGCCGACCGTCCCGCCGACATAGCAGACACCGCGCTCTCCTCACTGCTGTTCACACTCCGGAACCGCCATCCTGACAGATCCGGGTGTTGTTGATCAGCCCGGTAGGGCCCCGTTCACCGAGCCGTGGCTCAGTGGTCGCACGCCCAGGGCGCCGACGCGATGGTCCGGTCGGCCTGCTCGCGCAGGGTCCGGACGGCCTGCGCCGGGTCCTCGGCTCCGTAGACCGCGGATCCGGCCACGAACACGTCGGCGCCCGCCTCGGCGCATCGCTCGATCGTGGACGCGGAGACCCCGCCGTCGACCTGGAGCCACAGCTCCAGACCGTGCTTGTTGATGAGCTCCCTGGTGCGGCGGATCTTGGGGAGCATGATGTCGAGGAACGCCTGGCCGCCGAAACCGGGCTCCACGGTCATGACCAGCAGCATGTCGAGCTCGGGGAGCAGGTCCTCGTACGGCTCGATGGGGGTGGCGGGCTTGAGCGCCATGGCGGCGCGCGCGCCCTTGGCCCGGATCTCCCTGGCCAGCCGCACCGGGGCCGCGGCGGCCTCCGCGTGGAAGGTGACGGAGCCGGCTCCGGCCTCCACGTACTGCGGTGCCCAGCGGTCCGGGTTCTCGATCATGAGATGGCAGTCCAGCGGGGTGTCCGTCGCCCGGCTCAGCGACTCGACGACCGGAACGCCCAGCGTCAGATTGGGCACGAAGTGGTTGTCCATGACATCGACGTGGAGCCAGTCGGCGCCCTCGACCGCCTGCGCCTCCTCGGCGAGTCGGGCGAAGTCGGCGGACAGGATGCTGGGGTTGATCTGGGCCATGTGCCAAGACTGCCATGCTCCCGGGCACTTCTCGGCCCCGGATCCGGAGGAAGCCGCCCTTTCCGCGGCATCGCCCGCTCCAGGGGCAGCGCAATCACCATGAATCCGGCATCTCGCACCGGACCGGTGGTACCCGCCCGGTCCGCCGGACTGTTCCCGCCGGGCCCCGCCGGGCCTGCCGCCCGGCCGATCCCGGCCGATCCCGGCCGAGGGTCACCCGGTCCGCTCACCCGGCAGGCACACGCCGCCCCGGTCTCGGGCCCCAGTCGGCACACGCCGCCCCGGTCTCGGGCCCCAGTCGGCACACGCCGCCCCGGTCCGGGACCCCGGGCGGCACACGCCGTCCGGGTACGAGGCCCGGGCGGCGCAGCGCCGTCAGGCCGTGCGGCGCAGCAGTGCCAGGTACATGGCGTCCGTGCCGTGGAGGTGCGGCCACAGCTGGACGTCCGGGCCGTCGCCCAGGGCCGGTACACCCGGCATCAGGGGGCGGGCGTCGATCCACTCGGCCCGGATCGGGCCGCCCTGCTCCCCGAGCACGTCGTCGACGACCGCGCGGGTCTCGGCGGGATGCGGCGAGCACGTGGCGTATCCGACCACTCCGCCGACCCGGACCGACTGCAGCGCCTCGCGGAGCAGGGCCCGCTGGAGCGGGGCGAATCCGTCCAGGTCCTCGGGGCGGCGCCGCCAGCGGGCCTCGGGACGGCGGCGGAGCGCGCCCAGACCCGTGCAGGGCACGTCGACGAGGACCCGGTCGAAGGCCCCCGGCCGCCAGGCAGGGCGGGTGCCGTCCGCGGTCACCACCTGGTACGGGCCGGGATTGCCCGCCAGCGCCCGCTCGACGAGACGGGCCCGGTGCGGCTGCTTCTCGGCCGCGACCAGGGCGGCACCGCGCTCGGCGGCCAGCGCGCCCAGCAGGGCCGCCTTGCCGCCCGGCCCCGCGCACCCGTCCAGCCAGCTCTCGTCCGGGCCGTCCAGCGGCGCTCCGGCGAGGGCGAGCGCCACGAGTTGGCTGCCCTCGTCCTGCACCCCTGCCCGTCCTTCCCGCACCGGGCCGAGGGCGCCCGGCTCACCGCCCTCGGCGAGCCGTACGGCGTACGGCGACCAGCGTCCGGGCAGCCCGCCGTCCTCACCGAGCAGGGAGAGCAGCTCGCCCGCGGTCGACCGGCCCGGCCTGGCGACCAGCGTCACCTCGGGCCGCTCGTTGTCGGCCGCCAGCAGGTCCTCGATGCCGGCCCGGCCGCCGCCCAGGGCGTCCCACAGGGCCGAGACGACCCAGCGGGGGTGCGAGTGGACGACGGCGAGGTGGTCCTCGGGGTCCTCGTCGTAGGGCGGTGCGACCAGCTCCAGCCAGCCGTCGAGGTCGTGCCGCGAGATCCGGCGCAGTACGGCGTTCACGAACTTGGCCCGGCCGTCGCCGAGGACCACCCGGGCCAGCTCGACGCTCGCGGACACCGCGGCGTGGGTCGGGATGCGCGTGCCCAGCAACTGGTGCGCGCCCAGCGACAGTACGTCGAGGACCGGCGGGTCGACCTCGCGGAGCGGCCGGTCCACGCACTCGGCGATGATCGCGTCGTAGGTGCCCTGCCGGCGGAGCGTGCCGTACACCAGCTCCGTGGCGAGAGCCGCGTCCCGGCTGTCGAAGCCGTCCTGCTCACGGGCCCTGCGCAGCAGCGGGGGCAGGACGAGGTTGGCGTAGGCGTCGCGCTCGTCCACGGCCCGCAGCGCGTCGAAGGCGAGGATCCGTACGGGGTCCTTCTTCGGGGGACGGTAGGGCTGGGAGGGACGGCGACGGCTCTGCTGGCTCAAAGGTGCTCCGCGTTCCGGAAAGGTCGAACCCCTTCAGCCTACGACGGCCGGCCGGGCGCCCCGCCCCGTCCCCGCCCTTCCCGACCCTTCCCGGCCCTTCCCGGCCCTTCTCGGCCCTTCCCGACCGTTCCCGTCGGTCCCGGGGCCGGCGCCCGCGCTCGGGAGCCGAGCGTCTCGGGTCCTGATCGTGCGGCCCGCGCTCAGGAGCCGAGCGTCTCCCCCGGGGCGATCCGCACGCCGCGGGCCCAGTCGGCGGCGCGCATCGGCTTCTTGCCCTGCGGCTGGACCCAGTGCAGTTCGACGGCGTGCGAACCGGTGCCGGCGAGTACGTGGTTCTTGCCCACCGAGAGCTCCCCGGGTGACAGCTCCGCACGGTCCGGCAGCGGCCTCACGTTGATCAGCTTCAGGCGCTCACCGCGGAACAGCGTCCAGGCGCCGGGTGCGGGAGTGCAGCCGCGGACGAGGCGGTCGATGCGGAGGGCCGGCGTGTGCCAGTCCACGTGGGCGTCCTCGACGGTGATCTTCGGCGCCAGGGTGACCCCGTCGGCCGGCTGGGGCACGGCTTCCAGGGACCCGTCCTCGATGCCGTCCATGGTCGCGGACAGCAGCCCGGCTCCCGCGAAGGCGAGCCGGGTGAGCAGGTCGCCGCTGGTGTCCGTCGGCCGCACGTGCTCGGTGACCACGCCGTACACCGGGCCCGAGTCCAGCCCCTCCTCGATCCGGAACGTGGAGGCGCCGGTCATCTCGTCACCCGCGAGGATCGCGTGCTGCACCGGGGCCGCGCCGCGCCAGGCGGGCAGCAGCGAGAAGTGCAGATTGACCCAGCCCCGGGCGGGGATGTCCAGCGCCTCCTTGGGGAGGAGGGCCCCGTAGGCGACCACGGGGCAGCAGTCCGGCGCGAGTTCGCGCAGCCGGGCGAGGAAGTCCTCGTCCCTCGGCCTCGCGGGCTTCAGTACCTCGATCCCGGCCTCGTGCGCCCGCTGGGCGACCGGGCTGGCCACCAGGCGGCGGCCGCGGCCCGCGGGGGCGTCCGGACGGGTGACGACCGCCACCACCTCGTGCCGGTCGGAGGCGATCAGGGCGTCCAGGGCGGGTACGGCGACCTCGGGGGTGCCTGCGAAGACAAGTTTCACTGGTAATACCTCGCTCTGTGTACCGGGGTGATCGCGCGACGCACCAGTCTATGGGGCGGGCCGACAGGGGGCGCGCGGACTGACGTGCGCCCCGCGCATGTGCGCTCGCACCTGCGGAGCGTGACCAGATCACCTGGTGGCGCGTTGTCAAGGGAGATTGACCGAAGCGGGCTGCCGGTGCGGCCCGACCCCCTTTCAACTCCGGTTCGAGAGGCTTGTTCGTGACTCCACCCACGCGTAGACGCGCGGGCTTCCTGCGTCGGTGGCCGAGCCGCCGCGCAGAGGACCAGCCCGGCCCTGTCGAGGACGTTCGTCGCGCCGACGTGGTCCCCGTTCGCCGCGAACCCGCACGCCGTGCACGGCAACCTTTCCCGGGTCACGCGGTTCTCCGTCGCGACGTGCCCGCAGTGGGAGCACGTGCGGGAGGTGTCGCGCGCGGCCACCGGGACCACCAGGCGACCGGCACTCTCAGCCCTGTTCGCCGGGATTGCGAGGAACTGCGCCCAACCCGCGTCGAGGGTTGCGCGGTTGAGCCCGGCGTTCGCGGCAGCACCGTCCGGGAGGAAGCCGCCGGGCCGCTCGGGGTCGGCCGTGGGTACGGGGCTCTTGGTCACACCCGCCGTGTCCAGCCGCTCGTGCGCGATCACGTCGTGGTCGCCGACGAGCGCGCGGGCGGTCCCGGGGTGGATTCCCCCGGTGGGCGGCAGCTCCTCGGCGAGCACCTCGTCGCAGGCGAGGACGACGTACCAGCGGTTGCCTTCGCGCTTGACGCTGATCGTCCTGACGCGGCCCCGCCGCTCCGGGTCGACCGCGCGGATCTCCCTGAGCTGCGCGGACCGGTCCCCGTACGTGATGCTCGTCTTCGAGGTGTGCCGCCGGGCGTCCCGGCGCTCCCGCAGCACGCCGTTGTGCCGGGAGCGGTGATCGCGCGGCGTCTCGCCCAGCGCAGCCGTCCGGCGGGCCGTGGGTCGCGGGAGGACGGTGTGTGCGCGGATCACCGCTCACGCCACCGCCCGGCGCGGAGCCCTTCGGCGAGAAGGACGCAGGCGGCGGCGCCGTTCGAGATGCCCAACCGCTCGGCGTATGCCTCGGCCTGCCGCTTCGGGTCCCGTGAGACGCGTCGGTTCAGCGACTCCCGGCGATCACCTCTCGCCACTACCACGATGCCACCACTTCGCGATGCGCTGCGGACCTGTGCACACAGCCGAGGCCGGAGCAGCGCCGAGAAGCAACTCCCGCACCGGCAAAGCCGGTGGTCCCCTTGCTAGGAGAACTGATGGCCGACCACGCAACCCACGACGCCCAAGCCCGGGCAAGTCTGCACCTGCTGGTGCGCGACATCGAGCGGGTCCGCCGGCAGGTGGACGCTCTGCGCACGCTCACGGCCCAGTTGGGGAACGTCTACCGTCCACGTCGCTCGGGCCCGTCCACGGGCTTCGTCGTCTACGGCCGGGCGCCCGCCCCGACCGTCCGTCTCGCCCAGGAACTGCGGGACAGCGTCGAGACGTTGGTGACCGCCGCGGTCGACTTCGACCGCTCGCTGGGCTTCTCGTGGGATGCGGTGGGGTCGGCTCTGGGCGTCACCAAGCAGGCGGTGCACCGCCGTTACGGATCACGGCGGGCGGCGCCGCAGCCCACCGCCCTGCCCGCGGAACCGGAACCGGGGGCGACCCGCACCATGCCGGTCGCCCCCGCTGTGCCGGCCGCACGCTCCATGCCGCCGCAGCCGGGCCCCGGCGGCCATCCGCTGCGCGACGAGGTCCGCCACCACAGCGCGTTCCCCGGCCCGCGCAACGGCTGACCCGGCCCCTCCCCCGGTCCGCCCCGGCACACCCTCGCGGTGCACCGGGGCGGACCCTCCCGTGCCCTGCAGTGCCGTGCTCTGCCGTACCGAGGCGGTGCGGGGGGCGGGGCCCCGGCGGTGCGGTGTGTCATGCCGAGCCGAGCCGGTACGGCGCCGCCGCGAACGCAGGCGGTCACATCCGGCGACGGGCGGACGGGGCCGCGGGCCCGCACCGCACGCCCCGCGGCCCCGCCGGGCCCGGCGCAATCCCTCGCGGAACGGACCCGCAGCACCGGCACCCGCACCGGCACCGGGAAACACCCCGAGGGTGACCGCCCGAGCGGCGCGTACCGCACGGGCCACACGTCAGCCGATGTCCGGCGGGTCCACCCGGATCCGTACCGGCTCGCCGCCCCGTGCGAGCCTCGCGGCCTGGGCCGACTTCAGCGCGGCGGCGAGTGCGGCGCCGCTGCCGGGCGGTACGCGCAGCAGGGCGCGCTCCCACTGCTCCCCCGGCCCGCGTCCCCCCCGAGGGGCCTGCGGAGGGTCGCCGGGGCGGCGCGGCCGCCCCGGAGGGGGCGGCGGGAGGGGCACCGGCCCGAGCACCTCGGCGTCGCCGGGAAGGGACACTCCGGCCAGGAAGTCCGCCACCGCCTCCGCCCGCCCGGTCACCGAGGCCATCCGCGACACCGGCGGGAATCCCAGCTCGGCGCGCTCCGCCAGCTCGCGCCGGGCATGACCGGCCGGATCCCACCGCACCAGGGCCTGGACCGGACGCAGCGTGGGCTCGGCGACCACCACGACCGTGCCGCCCTCCGTCTGGCTCCGCACCAGTGCGGCGGCCCCCGTCCAGCGCCGGAGCGCCTCCTCCCCCGCCCGCAGGTCGGGCCGCCCGAGCATGGCCCAGCCGTCGAGCAGCAGCGCCGCCGCGTAGCCGCCCTCGGCCACCGGCTCGGCGCCCGGCGTGCTGACCACCAGCGCGGGTCGGCCGGGTACGGAGTCCAGCACGTGGTCCCGCCCCGACGTCCGCACGGGCACCGCGGGAAACGCCCGCCCCAGTTCCTCCGCCGTGCGCCGGGCCCCCACGATCCGGGCGCGCAGCCGCGCTCCGCCGCACTCGGCGCAGTGCCAGCCGGCGGCGTCCCGTCCGCACCAGCCGCACCGGAGGTCCTGCTCCCGCGGGGCCTCCAGCGGTCCCGCGCAGTGGCCGCAGCGCGCGGGCGCCCGGCAGCGCTCGCAGGCCAGCTTCGGCACGTAGCCGCGGCGGGGCACCTGGACCAGCACCGGACCCGAGCGCAGCCCCTCCCGTACGGTCTGCCACGCCAGCGTCGGCAGCCGGGCGGCCCGTGCCGCCTCGTCGCGGGCGAGATCGCCGTCGCCGACCGTGCGGATCAGCGGCGCGGCACGGCGCACCTGTCCACGGTCCGCGGCCAGCGGCCGCGCCCAGCCGGTCTCGACGAGCTGGGCGGCCTCCACCGTGCAGCTCACGCCGCCCAGCAGGAATCCGCAGTGCTCGTGCGCCGCACGCAGCAGCAGCACCTCCCGGGCGTGCGGCAGCGGCGCGTGCTGCTCGCTGTGGCTGGAGTCCCCGTCGTCCCATATCGCGACCAGCCCGAGGTCCCGGACCGGCGCGAACATCGCCGCGCGCGTCCCGACCACCGCCCGTACCGAGCCGCGCCGCACGGAGAGCCACTGCCCGTACCGCTTCTCGGGGCCGGCCTCCGCGGTGAGGACGGCATGGCGTCCGGCGCCGAGCAGTTCGGTCAGGGCCGCGTCCACCCGGGCCACGGCCCGCCCGTCCGGGAGGACCACCAGCGCACCCCGGCCGGACGCGAGGGTCGCCGCGACGGCCACCGCCAGCTCACCGGCCCACTGCGGTCCCGGCAGTGCCGTCCACACGGCCCTCGGCACGCCCCCGCCCGCCAGCGCGTTCAGAAAGGCGGGACCCTGCTCGTACCGGGTCCAGGTGCCCGGCTCCGGCGCCGCCGGGGACGGCAGCGGAGGGGGCGACGGCCGGGACTCGGCGCGTGCGCTCCTGGGCGGCACGGCGAGCTGGAGCACGTCGGCGAGACTGCCCGCGTACCGGTCGGCGACCGCTCTGGCCAGACCGAGCAGTCCGGGGCTGAGCACGGGCTCGGGCGAGACCACGCCCGCGAGGGCGGCGAGCGGGCCCGAGTAGTCGGAGTCGGCCCGCCGCTCGACGATGAACCCGTCGATCAGCCGGCCGCCTTCGCGGCGGCCCTCCCGCACCTGGTGGGACCCGGCGCCGAAGCGCACCCGGACCCGCACCCCGGGCTGCGCGTCCTCGTCCAGTTCCTCGGGCACCGCGTAGTCGAAGTACTGGTCGAGGTGGAGTACGCCCTTGTTCACCACCACCCGGGCCACCGGCCGTTCCCCGGCGAGGGCCGCTCCCCGCCAGGTGCGCGGCTTGGCCCGCGGCTTCGCGGCCTTGCGCACGGTCTCCCGGATCAGCGCAAGCTGCTCCGGCGAACCGTCCCCGGGCCGCTCGGAGGCTTCGTCGGCGCTGCTCACAGCCACATTCCTACCAGACGGCACGGACAGTGCCGCGGGCCCGCGAACCGCCGTCCCGGCACCGGCGCGGCCGGGGACGCGGGACGGCGCGCACCGCGAGCGGCGAACAGCCCACCGCGACCGCCGAGCGGCCGGCGAACGGGGGCCGGCGAACGGCTCGGCCTGCGGACGCCGACCGGCGGGCGGCCCACGCGGACCGGCGGGCGGCCGGTGGGGAAGGCTCCCGGACCTGCTCACGGCCCGGGGCCCGCCCTCGGCTCAGCACCCGCTCACGCAAGGCGCCCGGCTGGGAAACCCAGCCGGGCGCCTGCACCGTCTGCTCACGGCCTGATCGACACGACCGCGTGGTACGGCGACCGCGTGGTACGCCGACGCCGGGAAGCCGCCCCCGGGCGGCCGCGGCCCTCGTACCGGACGGATCCCGTCAGAGGCCCGCCGCGGCGCGCAGGGCGTCGACGCGGTCGGTGCGCTCCCAGGTGAAGTCGGGGAGCTCGCGGCCGAAGTGGCCGTAGGCGGCGGTCCGGGCGTAGATCGGGCGGAGCAGGTCGAGATCGCGGATGATCGCCGCCGGGCGGAGGTCGAAGACCTCGCCGATGGCGTTCTCGATCCTCTCCACGTCGACCGCGGCGGTGCCGAAGGTCTCGACGAACAGGCCCACCGGCTCGGCCTTGCCGATCGCGTACGCGACCTGGACCTCGCACCGCGAGGCCAGCCCCGCGGCCACCACGTTCTTGGCGACCCAGCGCATCGCATACGCCGCCGAACGGTCCACCTTCGACGGATCCTTCCCCGAGAACGCCCCACCGCCATGGCGCGCCATCCCGCCATAGGTATCGATGATGATCTTCCGGCCGGTCAGGCCCGCATCACCCATCGGACCCCCGATCTCGAACCGGCCGGTCGGATTCACCAGCAGCCGATAGCCCTCGGTGTCCAGCTTGATACCGTCCTCCACGAGCTGCCCGAGCACATGCTCCACCACGAACTCGCGAACATCCGGCGCCAGCAGCGAGTCCAGATCGATGTCCGACGCATGCTGCGAGGACACCACCACCGTGTCCAGACGGACGGCCTTGTCACCGTCGTACTCGATGGTGACCTGGGTCTTGCCGTCCGGACGCAGATACGGGATGGTCCCGTTCTTGCGCACCTCCGACAACCGCCGGGACAGCCGGTGCGCCAAGTGGATCGGCAGCGGCATCAACTCGGGCGTCTCGTCGCACGCGTACCCGAACATCAACCCCTGGTCACCCGCGCCCTGCCGGTCCAGCTCGTCGTCATCGCCCTCGACACGGTTCTCGTACGCCGTGTCCACACCCTGCGCGATGTCCGGCGACTGCGAACCGATGGACACCGAGACACCGCACGAAGCCCCGTCGAAGCCCTTCTTCGAGGAGTCGTAGCCGATCTCGAGGATCCTGTTGCGCACCAGCGTGGGAATGTCCGCCCACGCCTTGGTCGTCACCTCGCCTGCGACGTGCACCAGGCCGGTGGTGATCAGCGTCTCGACCGCGACCCGGGAGGACGGATCCTCCCGCAGCAACGCATCGAGGATGGTGTCGCTGATCTGGTCAGCGATCTTGTCGGGGTGGCCCTCGGTCACGGACTCCGAGGTGAACAGGCGACGGGACACAACGCTCCCTGGGGTTGCAGCGGCTGCTGGCTGATCATTGGCGGACCGGCCGGGGGGCTGCGCCCCACGTCGTTCCGGGGCACAGTTTATCGGGCACTCCCCTTGACCGGACCAGCGTCTCGCTCCCCGGTCGGCGAACCGTGGGCCGAATCACCCGCCACGGGGCCGCCCACGACGGCGAGGCACAGCCGGAAGGTCCGGTTTGCCCGGTTTTGGCGCGGCCTTCGCGAGGTGGGGGAAATTCATCCCCGATTCACCCCGGTCCGGCGTGTCCACCGCCCGTGCCTACGGGTGGGCAGCGCGTCACATCCCGCCCCGGGCGGCGGGCGCCGGCAGCGGCGTCACACCGGACCCGTCACCCAGCCGGACCGCGACCAGGCCCGGACACCGGACTCGTCACCCCAGCCGGGCCGCGACCAGGTCCCAGACCGTGTCCGCCAGTCCTTCCTTGGGGCCGTAGGGGACCGGCGTCTCCGTGCCGTCCGCGGCCAGGACCACGGCCTCGTTCTCCTCGGAGCCGAACGTCCTGCGTTCCCCCACCTCGTTGACGACCAGCAGGTCGCAGCCCTTGCGGCGGAGCTTCTCGCGCCCGTTGGCGAGCACGTCGTCGGTCTCGGCGGCGAAACCGACCACCAGCTGCCCCGGGTGGGCCCGTGCCGCGGAGATCTCGGCGAGGATGTCCGGGTTGCGGACGAGGGCGATCGGCGCCGGCTCCTGCCCGTCCCGCTTCTTGATCTTCCCCTCGGCGTACACCGCCGGGCGGAAGTCGGCCACCGCGGCGGCCATCACCACCACGTCGGCGTCGGGGGCGGCCTTGAGCACGGCCTCACGCAGTTGCACCGCGGTGGAGACGTGGACGACGTCGACGCCGGCCGGGTCGGCCATGCCGGTGTTGGCCTCGATCAGCGTCACCCGGGCCCCGCGGGCGGCGGCGGTACGTGCCAGCGCGTAGCCCTGCTTGCCGGAGGAACGGTTCCCCAGGTAGCGGACCGGGTCGAGGGGTTCACGGGTTCCGCCGGCGCTGACCACGACATGGCGGCCGGCGAGGTCGGGGGCCTGCACTCCACGGGCCAGCACCCGGCGGCAGACCTCGAAGATCTCGCCGGGCTCCGGCAGCCGGCCCTTTCCGGTGTCGGCGCCGGTGAGCCGGCCGACGGCGGGGTCGATGACGACGGCGCCGCGGCGGCGCAGCGTCGCCACGTTCTCCCGGGTGGCCGGGTGCTCCCACATCTCGGTGTGCATCGCGGGCGCGAAGACGACCGGGCAGCGGGCGGTGAGCAGGGTGTTGGTCAGCAGGTCGTCGGCGAGGCCGTGGGCGGCCCTGGCGAGCGTGTCGGCGGTGGCGGGGGCGACCACGACGAGGTCGGCGTCCTGCCCGATCCGCACGTGCGGAACCTCGTGGACGTCCGTCCAGACCTCGCTGGAGACCGGGTGCCCGGACAGGGCGGACCAGGTCGCGGCACCGACGAACCGGAGCGCGGAGGCGGTGGGGACGACCCGGACGTCGTGTCCGGACTCGGTCAGCCGGCGCAGCAGCTCGCACGCCTTGTAGGCGGCGATTCCGCCGCTGACACCCAGAACGACCCTCGGCTTGTCCACTGCCTCTCCCGCCACCCCACCGATCACGACACGTATCGCCTCTATGACACACCACAGGCCCGGCGGGTGCTCCGCCGGGCCTGTGGTGACAGTGCCTCGTGCTGCCCGGGACCGGTCGCGGCCCGCCCCGGGGCGGTACTACTGAGCCGGGCCCTCGACGGCCTCGGAGGTCAGCAGGCCCGCGTTGATCTCGCGCAGGGCGATCGACAGCGGCTTCTCGTGCACGTGGGTGTCCACCAGCGGACCGACGTACTCGAGGAGCCCCTCACCGAGCTGCGAGTAGTACGCGTTGATCTGGCGCGCGCGCTTGGCGGCGTAGATCACCAGGCTGTACTTCGAGTCGGTCGCCTCGAGCAGCTCGTCGATCGGCGGGTTGATGATGCCCTCGGGCGCGGTGATGGAAGAGGACACGCTCTAGCCTTCCGAAGAAACTACGGGGGAGATCAGAAAGATCAGACAACTTCCATCAAGGCTAGCAGCTCACGCGCGACGTCCTCGACGGAGGTGTTCACCAGGGTGGTGTCGAACTCCGGCTCCGCCGCCAGCTCGACCTTCGCGGCCGCCAGCCGCCGCTCGATGACGTCGGGGGCCTCGGTGCCGCGGCCGGTGAGGCGGCGGACCAGTTCGTCCCAGCTCGGCGGGGCCAGGAAGACCAGCTGGGAGTCCGGCATGGACTCCCTGACCTGGCGCGCCCCCTGGAGGTCGATCTCCAGGAGCACCGGCTCCCCGGCCTCCAGGCGCTCCTGGACCGCCCGGCGCGGAGTGCCGTAGCGGTTGCCCGCGAACTCCGCCCATTCCAGCAGCTCGCCGTTGGCGACCAGCTTGTCGAACTCCTCGTCGCCGACGAAGAAGTACTGGACACCGTGACGCTCTCCGGGGCGCGGCTTCCGGGTGGTGGCCGACACCGAGAGCCAGACCTCGGGGTGGACCTTGCGCATATGGGCGACGACCGTGCTCTTGCCGACCCCGGAGGGGCCGGAGAGCACGGTCAGCCGCGGACGTACCTCTGCTGCCATGCAGCGATTATCCAGGTTCCCGGGAGTGCCCGGGAACGTCAGGCGGGACCGCCGCCGAACTCGCGTTCGAGGGAGGCGATCTGGTTCGAGCCGAGACCCCGCACACGGCGGCTCTCGGAGATGCCCAGTCGCTCCATGATCTGCTTGGCGCGGACCTTGCCGACGCCGGGGAGCGACTCGAGCAGGGCGGAGACCTTCATCTTGCCGATGACGTTGTTCTCCTGGCCCTGCTTGATGACCTCGTGGAGGGAGGCGCCGGAGTGCTTGAGTCGATTCTTGACCTCGGCCCGCTCCCGGCGAGCCGCGGCGGCCTTTTCGAGCGCGGCTGCGCGCTGTTCAGGGGTAAGGGGCGGAAGAGCCACGCCTACGTCACCTCGGATGTCGAACTGTCGGATACGGACCGGTGAGGAACCTAGTCGGCCCACACCAGGCGAGCAACGAACAACGCAGTGGCCGTTGCATCGCTGACTCTCGACGGAGACTAGCGGCCTGGACCGCTCCAGTCAGCGAGAACAGCGGAAAAGTCCTGGTCAGCATCGGCCGACTCGGATATTCCAGACATACCGACCCGCCATCTGTCAAGAAAACATCGGTCGAAGGCGCAGATGAGCGCCCTGCCGAGCGACCCGGCAGGGCCCTCGGAAGGCCGGGCTCCGCCCCTGCGGCCCCACCGGAGCGCCGACGCGGACCACCAGCGGACCCCGGGACGGACCCGCGAACGGACCCGGGGCGGACTCAGGACGGACCCGCGAACGGACCCGGAACGGGCCCGGCAGGGATCTCGCGGCGGAACCCCGCGAAGACCCGGGAACGGAACCCGCGGCAGACCCCGCGGCGGACCCCGGAACGGAACCCGCGAAGACCCGGGAGCGGCCCCGGGCGCGCCCCGCGGGGGCTACGCTCCGCCGACCGCCACGCGGATCTCCTCGGCGAAGCGCTCGGCCGCCGCACGCAGGGCGGCCGCGTCCGGGCCGTGGCGCAGGACGCCTCGGCTCACACTCGGCACGACGTTGCGCACGGCGTCGCCGAAGACGCCCGGCAGGTCGGCCGGCGTCGCGCCCTGGGCGCCGATGCCCGGCGCGAGGAGCGGGCCGTTGATGTCCAGGTCCACGCCCGCGACGCCGAGCGTGGCGCCGACCACCGCGCCGACCGGGCCCATGGGGTCCGCCCCGGCGTTCTCGTCGGCCATGTGGTTCAGCATGAGCTGGGCGAGCGAGCCGCCGCCGGACGCCGTGGCGCGCTGGACCTCGGCGCCCTCCGGGTTGGAGGTGAGGGCGAGGACGAAGACCCCGCAGCCGCTGAGGACGGCCTGGTCGAGCGCCGGGCGCAGTGACCCGAAGCCGAGGTACGGCGAGACCGTCACGGCGTCGGAGAACAGCGGCGAGTCCTTCCGGAGGAACGCCTCCGCGTAGGCGCCCATGGTGGAGCCGATGTCGCCGCGCTTGGCGTCCATCAGGACCAGCGCCCCGGCGGCCCGGGCCTCCGCCACGGCCTGCTCCAGCACCGCGATGCCGCGCGAGCCGAAGCGCTCGAAGAACGCGGACTGCGGCTTGAGGACGGCGACCCGGTCGGCGAGCGCCTCGACCACGGTGCGGGTGAACCGCTCCAGGCCGTTGACGTCGTCGTCCAGCCCCCAGGCGGCCAGCAGCGACGCGTGCGGGTCGATCCCGACGCAGAGCGGGCCGCGGGCGTCCATGGCCTGGCGCAGTCGGGTGCCGAAGGGTTCCGGGGAACTCATGCGGTGGCTGCCTTTCGGGTCTCGGCGCCGACGGCCTCGGCGAGGGTGGCGTAGGGGCTCGCGGCGAGCCGGGCGGCCAGGCCCTTGTGGACGGCACGGGCGTAGAACGGGCCCTCGTAGACGAAGGCGCTGTAGCCCTGGACGAGGGTGGCGCCGGCCAGGATGCGCTGCCAGGCGTCCTCGGCGTTCTCGATGCCGCCGACGCCCACCAGCGTGATGCGGTCGCCGACGCGGGCGTACAGGCGGCGGAGCACCTCCAGGGAGCGTTCCTTGACGGGTGCGCCGGACAGCCCGCCGGTCTCCTTCACCAGCTCCGGGTCGGACTTCAGGCCGAGGCCGTCGCGGGCGATGGTGGTGTTGGTGGCGATGATGCCGTCCAGTCCCAGTTCGACGGCGAGGTCGGCGACGGCGTCCACGTCCTCGTCGGCGAGGTCCGGGGCGATCTTGACCAGGAGCGGGACGCGGCGGCCGGTGACCGTGCGGTCGGCGGCCTCGCGCACCGCGCGGAGCAGGGGGTGCAGCGCCTGGGTGGCCTGGAGGTTCCGCAGGCCCGGGGTGTTCGGCGAGCTGACGTTGACCACGAGGTAGTCCGCGTGGGCGGCGAGCCGCTCGGTGGAGGTCACGTAGTCGGCGACGGCGTCCTCCTCGGGGACGGCCTTGGTCTTGCCGATGTTGACGCCGACGACCGTGCGGAAGATCTCTCGGCGGGCGGCGAGCCGGGCGGCGACGGCGGCGGAGCCGTCGTTGTTGAAGCCCATGCGGTTGATCAGCGCCCGGTCCGGCACCAGTCGGAAGAGCCTCTTGCGGGGGTTCCCAGGCTGGGGCTGCGCTGTGACGGTGCCGATCTCCACATGGTCGAACCCGAGCATGGACATGCCGTCGATGGCGACGGCGTTCTTGTCGAAGCCGGCGGCGAGCCCGAAGGGTCCGTGCATCCGCAGGCCGAGCGCCTCGGTGCGCAGTTCCCCGTAGCGGGGCGCGAGCGCGGCGGCGGCGAAGGTACGCAGCACCGGGACGCGGACCGCCAGGCGGATCCACCGGAAGGCGAGGTGGTGGGCCTCCTCCGGGTCCATCCGCCGGAAGACCAGGTTGAAGAAGAGCTTGTACATCTCAGTGGTGTCCTGTTGTCCTCACGAGGACGGGTGTCCTCACGAAGAGGGGGACACCGGTTCGGTGTCCCCCTCGTGGGCTGCTAGTCGCGGGCCGCGATCAGCTGTTCCGCGTGTTCCTGGAGCGAACGCACGCCCACTCCGCCGAGGTTGAGCGCGTCGATGCCCTGGACCGCGGCGGCGAGCGCCTGGACCGTGGTCAGGCAGGGCACACCGCGGGCCACCGCCGCGGTGCGGATGTCGTAGCCGTCGAGGCGGCCGCCCGTGCCGTAGGGCGTGTTGACGATGAGGTCGACCTGGCCGTCGTGGATGAGCTGGACGATGGTCTTCTCGCCGCCGGGGCCCTCGCCCTCGGACTGCTTGCGCACGACGGTGGCGTGGATGCCGTTGCGCTTGAGCACCTCGGCGGTGCCGGAGGTGGCGAGCAGTTCGAAGCCGTGCGCGACCAGCTCCCGGGCCGGGAAGATCATCGAGCGCTTGTCGCGGTTGGCGACGGAGATGAACGCGCGGCCCTTGGTGGGCAGCGGACCGTAGGCCCCGGCCTGCGACTTGGCGTACGCCGTGCCGAAGACGCTGTCGATGCCCATGACCTCGCCGGTGGAGCGCATCTCCGGGCCGAGGACGGTGTCGACGCCGCGTCCGTGGATGTCGCGGAAGCGGCTCCACGGCATCACGGCCTCCTTGACGGAGATCGGGGCGTCCAGCGGGAGGGTGCCCCCGTCGCCCCGGGCCGGCAGCAGGCCCTCCTCGCGCAGTTCGGCGATGGTGGCGCCGAGCGAGATCCGGGCGGCGGCCTTGGCCAGCGGCACGGCGGTCGCCTTGGAGGTGAACGGCACGGTGCGGGAGGCGCGCGGGTTGGCCTCCAGCACGTACAGGATGTCGCCGGCCATGGCGAACTGGATGTTGATCAGTCCGCGTACCCCGACGCCGCGGGCGATGGCCTCGGTCGACGTCCGCAGCCGCTTGACGTCGAAGCCGCCGAGGGTGATCGGGGGCAGGGCGCAGGCCGAGTCGCCGGAGTGGATACCGGCCTCCTCGATGTGCTCCATGACGCCGCCGAGGTAGAGCTCGGAGCCGTCGTAGAGGGCGTCCACGTCGATCTCGATGGCGTCGTCGAGGAAGCGGTCGACCAGGACCGGCCGGTCGGGGCCGATCTCGGTGGACTCCGCGATGTACGCCTGGAGCCGGGTCTCGTCGTAGACGATCTCCATACCGCGGCCGCCGAGCACGTACGAGGGGCGGACGAGCACCGGGTAGCCGATCTCGTCGGCGATCGCCTTGGCCTCGGCGAAGGTGGTCGCGGTGCCGTGCTTGGGCGCCGGGAGCCCGGCGTCGGCGAGCACCCGGCCGAAGGCGCCGCGGTCCTCGGCGGCGTGGATGGCCTCGGGTGACGTGCCGACGATCGGGACGCCGTTGTCCTTGAGCGCCTGCGAGAGGCCGAGCGGGGTCTGCCCGCCGAGCTGGACGACGACCCCGGCGACCGGGCCGGCCTGCTGCTCGGCGTGCACGATCTCCAGGACGTCCTCCAGGGTGAGCGGCTCGAAGTACAGCCGGTCGGAGGTGTCGTAGTCGGTGGAGACCGTCTCGGGGTTGCAGTTGACCATGACGGTCTCGTAGCCGGCGGCGCTCAGCGCGAAGGACGCGTGGACGCAGGAGTAGTCGAACTCGATGCCCTGGCCGATGCGGTTCGGGCCGGAGCCCAGGATGATCACCGCGGGCTTCTCCCGCGGGGCGACCTCGGACTCCTCGTCGTAGGACGAGTAGAAGTACGGGGTCCTCGCGGCGAACTCGGCGGCGCAGGTGTCGACCGTCTTGTAGACCGGGCGGATGCCCAGGGCGTGGCGCACCTCGCGGACGACGTCCTCGCGCAGGCCGCGGATGCCGGCGATCTGGGCGTCCGAGAAGCCGTGGCGCTTGGCTTCGGCCAGCAGGCCGGGGTCGAGCTCCTCAGCGGCGGCCAGGTCGTCGGCGATCTCCTTGATCAGGAAGAGCTGGTCGACGAACCATGGGTCGATCCTCGACGCCTCGAAGACCTCGCTCTGGGTGGCTCCGGCGCGGATGGCCGCCATCACGGTGTTGATCCGGCCGTCGGTCGGACGGCCCGCCTCGCGCAGCAGTGCGTCCTTGTCGCCGGGCTCGCCGGTGAAGTCGAACTGGCTGCCCTTCTTCTCCAGCGAGCGCAGCGCCTTCTGCAGGGCCTCGGTGAAGTTGCGGCCGATGGCCATGGCCTCGCCCACCGACTTCATGGTCGTGGTGAGCGTGCTGTCCGCGGAGGGGAACTTCTCGAACGCGAAGCGCGGGGCCTTGACGACCACATAGTCAAGCGTCGGCTCGAAGGACGCCGGCGTCTGCTCCGTGATGTCGTTGGGGATCTCATCGAGGGTGTAGCCCACGGCGAGCCGTGCCGCGATCTTCGCGATCGGGAATCCGGTGGCCTTGGAGGCCAGCGCGGAGGAGCGGGACACCCGCGGGTTCATCTCGATGACGATGACCCGGCCGTCCTCGGGGTTGACGGCGAACTGGATGTTGCAGCCGCCGGTGTCGACGCCCACCTCGCGGATGACGGCGATGCCGATGTCGCGCAGGACCTGGTACTCGCGGTCGGTCAGCGTCATCGCGGGCGCGACCGTGATCGAGTCGCCGGTGTGC
This sequence comes from Streptomyces tirandamycinicus, assembly GCF_003097515.1. NCBI lineage: Bacteria > Bacillati > Actinomycetota > Actinomycetes > Kitasatosporales > Streptomycetaceae > Streptomyces > Streptomyces tirandamycinicus. Next base: position 2,592,485 of record NZ_CP029188.1, read on the forward strand.
ACGCCCATGGGGTCGAAGTTCTCGATGGAGCAGACGACCACGACGTTGTCGTTCTTGTCGCGCATCAGCTCCAGCTCGTACTCCTTCCAGCCGAGGATGGACTCCTCCAGCAGCACCTCGGTGGTGGGCGACAGGGTCAGGCCCTGGCCCGCGATGCGCCGCAGCTCGTCCTCGTCGTGCGCGAAGCCGGAGCCGGCGCCGCCCATGGTGAAGGAGGGGCGGACGACCACGGGGTAGCCGCCGAGGGTCTCGACGCCCTGGAGGACGTCGTCCATCGAGTGGCAGATCACCGAGCGGGCGGACTCGCCGTGGCCGATCTTCTTGCGGACCTCCTCCACGACCTCCTTGAACAGGTCGCGGTCCTCGCCCTTGTTGATCGCCTCGACATTGGCGCCGATCAGCTCGACGCCGTACTTCTCCAGCGTCCCCGCCTCGTGCAGGGAGATCGCCGTGTTGAGCGCGGTCTGGCCGCCGAGGGTGGGCAGGAGCGCGTCGGGGCGCTCCTTGGCGATGATCTTCTCGACGTACTCGGGGGTGATCGGCTCCACGTACGTGGCGTCGGCGATCTCCGGGTCGGTCATGATCGTCGCCGGGTTGGAGTTCACCAGGACGACGCGCAGGCCCTCGGACTTGAGGACCCGGCAGGCCTGGGTGCCGGAGTAGTCGAACTCGGCTGCCTGACCGATGACGATCGGGCCGGAGCCGATGACCAGGACGGACTGGATATCGGTGCGCTTAGGCACGCTGGCCCTCCATCAGGGAGACGAAGCGGTCGAACAGGTACGCGGCGTCGTGCGGGCCCGCGGCCGCCTCGGGGTGGTACTGGACGCTGAAGGCCGGCCGGTCGAGCAGCCGGAGGCCCTCCACCACGTCGTCGTTGAGGCAGACGTGGGAGACCTCCGCCCGGCCGTAGGGGGTGTCGGAGACCCTGTCGAGCGGGGCGTCCACGGCGAAGCCGTGGTTGTGCGCGGTGACCTCGACCTTGCCGGTCGTACGGTCCTGCACGGGCTGGTTGATGCCCCGGTGGCCGTACTTGAGCTTGTAGGTGCCGAAGCCCAGCGCCCGGCCCAGGATCTGGTTGCCGAAGCAGATGCCGAACAGCGGCGTGCCGCGCTCCAGCACGCCCCGCATCACCGCGACGGCGTGGTCGGCGGTGGCCGGGTCGCCCGGGCCGTTGGAGAAGAACACGCCGTCGGGGCCGACGGCGTACACCTCGTCGACCGTCGCCGTGGCGGGCAGGACGTGCACCTCGATGCCCCGCTCGGCCATGCGGTGCGGGGTCATCCCCTTGATGCCCAGGTCGACGGCGGCGACGGTGAACCTCGCCGTGCCGAGCGGTACGGCAGCACCGTCGGGGCCGATCGCGGGGACGACGTACGCCTCCTTGGTGGCCACCTCGGCGGACAGGTCGGCGCCCTTCATCTCGGGCGCCTGGCGGACCTCGGCGAGCATCGTGCCCTCGTCGGGCAGCGCGTTGCCGGAGAAGATCCCGACGCGCATCGCGCCGCGCTCGCGCAGATGGCGGGTGAGGGCGCGGGTGTCGACACCGCTGATGCCGACGACGCCCTGGGCCGCGAGTTCCTCGTCGAGGGAGCGGCGGGAGCGCCAGTTGGAGGGAATCCTGGCCGGGTCGCGCACGACGTAGCCGGACACCCAGATGCGCCGCGACTCGGGGTCCTCGTCGTTGACGCCGGTGTTGCCGACGTGCGGGGCGGTCATCACCACGACCTGGCGGTGGTACGAGGGGTCGGTGAGGGTCTCCTGGTAGCCGGTCATCCCGGTGGAGAACACGGCCTCGCCGAAGGTCTGCCCCACGGCCCCGTAGGCACGGCCGCGGAAGGTCCGGCCGTCCTCCAGGACGAGTACGGCGGGAACGCGGGTTCCCCTGGTGGAGGTCGTCATCGTGCGGCGCCTTCCGTCGTGTCGTTCTTGGTCATGGAGTCGACGGCCTCGACCCAGGCGGTGTGCTCGGCCGCCCGGTCGGAGCGGAAACCGGAGTCGATCAGCCGGCCGCCGTGCTCCCAGGTGACGATCAGCAGACCGCCCTCGGTGAGGACCTTCCCGGCGATGCCCTTGTCGAGGCGGGCCCCGCGCAGGGCCCCGGCCGGGATGAAGAAGTCGGCGGCCCCGGGACGTACGACGTCGATCCCGGCCCCGGTGAGCGTCAGCTCGGTGCGGCTGCGGTTGCCCAGGCCCCGGGCGACGATCCGGTCCAGCCACTGCCCGGCGGTCGTGGAGCCGTGGTAGCGGCCGCTGAGCCGGAGCCTCGCCTCACCGGTGTCCTCGGGGGCCACGGGAAGCTCGGGCAGCCCGGACTGGAGTTCGCCCCGCCACTTCCAGCCCTGGCGCATCAGCCAGTAGACGAGGGCGATGAAGAGCAGCAGTCCGGCGACCCAGCCGAGCCGGGCGGCCCAGTCGGTCACCTCCGCCGACTTCCGCTCGGCCTCTTCGGCCGCCTGAATGATCAGTGGTGTCGTCACGCCAGCTTCCCGTCCATGAGCGTCGCGCGGCCCCGCAGGAACGTGTGGGTGACGCGCCCCGGCAGCTCGCGGCCCTCGTAGGGGGTGTTGCGGCTGCGGGAGGCGAAGCCCGCGGGGTCCACGGTTCCACGGTATGCCGGATCGAGCAGGGTGAGGTTGGCGGGCTCACCTGCCGAGACGGGCCGGCCGTGGCCCTCGGCGCGGCCGATCCGGGCCGGTGCGAACGACATCCGGTCGGCGACGCCCTCCCAGGTCAGCAGCCCGGTGTCGACCATCGTGTGCTGGACGACGGACAGCGCCGTCTCCAGGCCGACCATGCCCATCGCGGCCGCGGCCCACTCGCAGTCCTTGTCCTCGTGCGGGTGCGGGGCGTGGTCGGTGGCGACGATGTCGATCGTGCCGTCGGCCAGGGCCTCGCGCAGCGCCAGCACGTCGCGCTCGGTGCGCAGCGGCGGGTTCACCTTGTAGACCGGGTTGTACGTGCGGACCAGCTCGTCGGTGAGGAGCAGGTGGTGCGGGGTGACCTCGGCGGTGACGTCGATACCGCGGGACTTGGCCCAGCGGACGATCGCGACGGAGCCGGCGGTCGACAGATGGCAGATGTGGACGCGGGAGCCGACGTGCTCGGCCAGCAGCACGTCCCGGGCGATGATCGACTCCTCGGCGACGGCGGGCCAGCCGCCGAGGCCCAGTTCGGCGGAGACGACGCCCTCGTTCATCTGGGCGCCCTCGGTGAGCCGGGGCTCCTGTGCGTGCTGCGCGACGACGCCGCCGAAGGCCTTCACGTACTCCAGCGCCCGGCGCATGATCACGGCGTCGTCGACGCACTTGCCGTCGTCGGAGAAGACGGTGACGGCGGCGGCGGAGTCGTGCATGGCGCCGAGTTCGGCGAGCTTCCTGCCCTCCAGGCCGACGGTGACCGCGCCGATGGGCTGGACGTCGCAGTAGCCGTGCTCCCTGCCGAGGCGCCACACCTGCTCGACGACGCCGGCGGTGTCGGCCACGGGGAAGGTGTTGGCCATGGCGAACACGGCGGTGTAGCCGCCGCTCGCCGCCGCGCGGGTGCCGGTGAGGACGGTCTCGGAGTCCTCACGGCCGGGCTCCCGGAGGTGGGTGTGCAGGTCGACCAGACCGGGCAGCAGGATGCTGCCCGCGGCCTCGACGACGGCGGCGCCGCCGGCCTCGATCCCGGTGCCGACCTCGGCGATGGTCTCGCCGTCGATCAGTACGTCCCGCACCTCGCCGCCGAGCACCTTGGCGCCGCGGATCAGGGTCTTCTTCGGCTCGCTCATGGGTTACTTCGTCTCCTCGGTACGAGCGTGGGTGACGGCGGGCTCGTTGCCGCCGAGAAGCAGGTAGAGGACCGCCATCCGGGTGTGCACGCCGTTGGCGACCTGTTCGATGGCGGTGCAGCGGCCGGAGTCGGCGACCTCGGCGGTGATCTCCATGCCGCGCACCATCGGGCCCGGGTGCATCACGATGGCGTGCTCGGGCATCTTCGCCATGCGGTCGCCGTCGAGGCCGTACCGTCGCGAGTACTCGCGCTCGGTCGGGAAGAAGGCCGCGTTCATGCGCTCGCGCTGCACCCGCAGCAACATCACCGCGTCGCTCTTGGGCAGCGCGGCGTCGAGGTCGTACGAGACCTCGCAGGGCCAGTGCCCCACGCCGACGGGCAGCAGGGTGGGCGGCGCGACCAGGGTGACGTCGGCGCCGAGGGTGTGCAGCAGGTCCACGTTCGACCGGGCGACGCGGCTGTGCAGGATGTCCCCGACGATCGTGATCCGCCTGCCCGCCAGGTCCTGCCCCAGTCCGGCGTCCCGCCCGACCAGGCGGCGGCGCATGGTGAAGGCGTCGAGCAGCGCCTGGGTCGGGTGCTGGTGGGTGCCGTCGCCGGCGTTGACGACCGCGGCGTCGATCCAGCCCGAGGTGGCGAGGCGGTAGGGGGCGCCGGAGGCACCGTGCCGGATGACGACGGCGTCGACGCCCATCGCCTCCAGGGTCTGCGCGGTGTCCTTGAGCGACTCGCCCTTGGAGACGGACGAGCCCTTCGCGGCGAAGTTGATGACGTCCGCGGACAGCCGCTTCTCGGCGGCCTCGAAGGAGATGCGGGTCCTGGTCGAGTCCTCGAAGAAGAGGTTGACGACGGTCCGGCCGCGCAGGGTGGGCAGCTTCTTGATCGGCCGGTCGGCGACCCTGGCCATCTCCTCGGCGGTGTCGAGGATCAGGACGGCGTCGTCGCGGGTGAGGTCGGCGGCCGAGATGAGGTGACGCTTCATCTGGGTGTGCTCCGGGGTGGGGAGATGTGCGGGCATGCGGGCGCGCGGGCGCTGCCCGTAGGGCGGGTCGGGGCCGTACGGGGCCGCTATCGCTCGCCGGACCGGGCGGTCTCGTTCCGGCGGCCCTCGGCCGCGGGAACGCCCGCCTCTCGCCGCTCGCCGAGCAGCACGGCGTCGCGGCCGTCCTCCTCGTCGAGCTGGACCTTGACCGTCTCCCGCAGCGACGTCGGGAGGTTCTTGCCGACGTAGTCGGCGCGGATGGGCAGCTCGCGGTGGCCGCGGTCCACCAGGACCGCGAGCTGGACGGCGCGCGGCCGGCCGATGTCGTTCAGCGCGTCGAGGGCGGCGCGGATGGTGCGCCCGGAGAAGAGCACGTCGTCGACGAGGACGACCAGGCGGCCGTCGATCCCGTCGGCCGGGATGTCCGTGCGCGCGAGGGCGCGGGCGGGACGGAGCCGCAGGTCGTCGCGGTACATGGTGATGTCGAGCGAGCCGACGGGGATGGTGCGGCCGGTGATCGCGGCGAGCTTGGCGGCGAGCCGGTCGGCCAGGAAGACCCCGCGGGTCGGGATGCCGAGGAGCACCACGTCGTCGGCGCCCTTGGCGCGCTCGACGATCTCATGGGCGATGCGGGTCAGTACCCGCGCGATGTCGGGGCCCTCGAGAACGGGGCGCGCGGCATCGGAAACTTCTGCGTCCATACGAAACGGACCTCCTTCTCCGCCTCACGGGACGGACCTTAAAGGACGTCGGATCTTGCGCCGTCCACCGTACCAGGGCCGGCGGGAGCCTTCGGACCACCCCTGGGGGGAGGGGCGTACGGACCATTCGGCTTGACGCACCCAAGTAACGCTGCGTAACCTTCACAGTGAGTGACCAACCGCGCGGCCGAGCCGCACGTGACCAGCGTCCGGGGAGCTATATGTCCAGCGAATACGCAAAACAGCTCGGGGCCAAGCTCCGCGCCATCCGTACCCAGCAGGGGCTCTCGCTCCACGGGGTGGAGGAGAAGTCCCAGGGCCGCTGGAAGGCCGTCGTCGTCGGGTCGTACGAGCGCGGAGACCGCGCCGTGACCGTGCAGCGCCTCGCCGAGCTGGCGGACTTCTACGGTGTACCGGTGCAGGAGCTCCTTCCCGGCACCACGCCGGGCGGTGCCGCCGAGCCGCCGCCGAAGCTCGTTCTCGACCTCGAGCGCCTCGCCCACGTCCCCGCCGAGAAGGCCGGGCCGCTGCAGCGCTACGCGGCGACCATCCAGAGCCAGCGCGGTGACTACAACGGCAAGGTGCTCTCGATCCGGCAGGACGACCTGCGCACGCTCGCCGTCATCTACGACCAGTCGCCGTCGGTGCTCACCGAGCAGCTGATCAGCTGGGGCGTACTGGACGCGGACGCGCGCCGCGCCGTGGCCCACGAAGAGGGCTGAGGCGAGACCACCAGTCACCACCAGCAGAAACGTTGCCGCCGGGTCGTGGGAGGGGCTTCCTCCCGCGGCCCGGCGCTGCGCTGCCGGTACCCCTGCCGCCGGCCGGCCGCAGGGGGCGCCGCCGGGAGACCTCCCCCGCGCAGGGCTCCTGATCGTCCCGCGAAAAACGCCCGTGAGGAACGCCCGTCGCCCCGCGGCGCGTCCGGCGGCTTGAGCCGCGGCGACAGCGGCAGCCGGGCTGCCGGCTCGCCGGGGACTCGGCGTACGCCGTCTCGGTTCCGGAATGTGCCGGCACGTCCGGGAACGCCGAAGGGCCCGCGGCACCGTGCCGGGTGCCGCGGGCCCACCGGGCTCAGGCCCGGCTCAGCCGCTCGCTACGCGTCGCGCAGGGTCGGCTTGAGGTCCTTGAAACGTGCCAGCAGGCCGTTCACGAAGGACGGCGAGTCGTCGGTGGAGAACTCCTTGGCGAGCTGCACCGCCTCGTCGATCACGACGGCGTCCGGGGTGCCGTCCACCCAGACCAGTTCGTACGTGCCGAGCCGCACGATGTTGCGGTCCACGACGGGCATCCGGTCGAGCGTCCAGCCGACGGCGTGGGTGGCGATCAGCTCGTCGATCCGGTCCGCGTGCTCCGCGTAGCCCTCGACCAGCTCCATCGTGTACTCGCTGACCGGCGGCTGACGGTCGTCGGACCGCGAGTGCCGGATCCAGTCCGCGAGGACCTCCTGCACGGAGGCACCGCGCTGGTCGGCCTCGAAGAGGATCTGGAAAGCACGCTTGCGGGCCTTGTTGCGGGCAGCCACGGTTAGCTGTTCACCCGGCCGAGGTAGTCACCGGAACGGGTGTCGACCTTGATCTTCTCACCGGTGGTGATGAAGAGCGGGACCTGGATGGTGTAGCCGGTCTCCAGGGTGGCGGGCTTGGTGCCGCCCGTGGAGCGGTCGCCCTGCACGCCCGGCTCGGTCTCCTGGATGACGAGCTCGACGGCGGCCGGCAGCTCGACGTAGAGCACCTCGCCCTCGTGCGTCGCCACGGTGGCGGTGAAGCCCTCGATGAGGAAGTTGGCGGCGTCGCCGACGGCGTTGCGGGCGACGTGCAGCTGGTCGTACGTCTGCATGTCCATGAAGACGAAGTACTCGCCGTCCATGTACGAGAACTGCATGTCGCGGCGGTCGACGGTGGCCGTCTCGACCTTCACGCCGGCGTTGAAGGTCTTGTCGACGATCTTGCCGGAGAGCACGTTCTTGAGCTTGGTGCGCACGAAGGCCGGGCCCTTGCCGGGCTTGACGTGCTGGAACTCGACGACGGACCAGAGCTGGTCGTTGTCGAGCTTGAGCACCATGCCGTTCTTGAGGTCGTTCGTGGTGGCCACGGTTGCGGAATCTCCTGGACTGACGCTGGTGGACGACCGGGGAGAAGCGAAGGTGCGCGCTGCGAGCGGAGCTAGAGCGCGAGCAGCTCCTTGGTCGTGATGGTGAGTAGCTCGGGTCCGCCGTCCGCCTCCTGGCGCACGACGAGCGTGTCATCGATCCGGACTCCGCCCCGGCCCGGGAGGTGGACCCCCGGTTCGACGGTGACCGGCACACAAGCGTCCAGTTTACCCATGGCGGCAGGTGCCAGCTGCGGGTCCTCGTCGATTTCCAGTCCTACACCGTGACCGGTGAGCGGCGCGAGTCCCTCGCCGTAGCCCGCCGAGTCGAGGAGGTGGCGGGCCGCGCGGTCGACGTCCCGGTACCCGGCGCCGGGCAGCAGAGCCTCCCGGGCGGCCCGCTGAGCGGCGAAGACGAGGTCGTACAGATCGATCTGCCAGTCCGCGGGAGTGGTGCCGATGACGAACGTACGGCCGATCTCGCAGCGGTAGCCGCGGTAGTTGGCACCGAGGCAGACGGACAGGAAGTCCCCTTCCTCGACGCGCCGGTCGGACGGCCGGTGCCGGCGGCGCCCGGCGTTCGGGCCGGTGGCGACGGAGGTGGGGAAGGCCGGGCCGTCGGCGCCGTGGTCGACGAGCCGGCGTTCGAGCTCGAGGGCGAGATGGCGCTCGGTGCGGCCGACGAGGATGGACTCCAGCAGTTCACCGAGGGCCTGGTCGGTGATCTCGGCAGCGATCCGCAGACAGGCGATCTCGTCCTCGTCCTTCACCATCCGCTGCTGCTCGACGGCGCCGTCCAGGTCGGTCAGCCGCAGACCGGGGGCGACGGTGCGCAGCGCCCGGTGGCGGGCGACGGTGAGGTGGTTCTCCTCGACGGCGAGCGCGTCGGCCCCCGATCCCGCGGCGCTCTCGGCGGCGGCGACGGCGGGGTCGTCTCCGTGGACCGGCAGGACGGTCAGCCGCAGCTGCTCGTCCAGGCGCCCGTCGACCGGGTCACCGGTGGGCGCGGTGGGGCACAGCAGTTCGTCGGCGGAGTCGCCCGCCGGGGCCAGCAGCAGCACGGCGCCGGGTGGGGCGCCGCCTGCGAGGTAGCGGACATTGGCAGGCCGGGAGATCAGGGCCGCGGCGCTCCCGGCCGCGACACAACGGTCGCGCAGCCGGCTGCGGCGGACGGCGAACACCTCGGACATGGGACGAGCCTAAGAGGGCGGAGCCGATCCGGCCGGTTGAGAGCGTCCGTGCGGGGGTCCTTCCGGGGGTGCGCCGCCCCGAGGGGCGGCGCCTCGGGGCCTCACCGCCGGCGCGCGCGCCCGGGGCGGTCACCGGCGCGGAGAGCCCTGCCCGGGCAGGCCCGGAGCGCGGTGCGCGGCGCCCGCACCGCGCACGCGCCTACCAGGCCGGGGGGCTCTTCAGCGCGCGTGCCAGCACGTCGTCCAGGATGCGCGCGGTGGTCTCGACGTCGCACCGGGAGTTGTCGATGATCGGGAGGCCGGAGCCGTACCAGCCGGCCATGCGGCCGTGGATGCCCGCGACCTCCTCGTCCGAGAGGCGGCGGTTGCCGCTGCGCTCGGCGTTGCGCTCCAGGACGACCTCCAGGCCGGGCAGGAGCACCACCGGCAGCAGCCCGGGCCCCACGTGGCGCTTCCATCCGCCGAGCCCGACGACGGGGCGGTCGGGGAAGACGGCGTCGTCGAGGATGCAGGAGATCCCGTTGGCCAGGAAGTTGCGGGCGGCGAAGCCGCAGGTGCGGCGGGCCAGGCGGTACTGGGCCTCCGACTGGTCGTTCCAGCCGGTCTGGGGGTCGGCGAAGCCGGAGCAGACCCATTCCCGGACGTCGTCGAGGCTGATGTGCGCGGTGGGTACGCGGCGGTGCTGCGCCCAGTGGCGGGCGACGGTCGTCTTGCCCGCGCCCGCCGGGCCGATCAGCAGGACCGCGAGCGTGGCGGTGCCGGTGCCGGTGCCGTTCTCGGCGAACGGGGACGGGACCGGGACCGGGGACGGTGACGGTGACGGTGACGGAGAGGGCGAGGGTGCCGGAACCGGTCCGCCCGCCGGGAGGGGGAAGTGCCCCGCGTTGTCCGGGGAGGGCGGCGGAGCCTGCTGCGGTACCGGCCCGCTCCGTCCCCGGACGGGCGGTCCCTGCGGGGGCGAAGCGCTCTGAGACGGGGCAGGGCCGGTGGGCTGCCGTTCCCATCCGGCCGCCGGGTCGGGCCCGGGGCCCGGGACCCTTTCCGGACCGTGGGGAGGCAGCGGGGCTCCCGCTGTGTGCTGCATCCGGCGCCACTCCGTCCGTCACGACTTCACGCTGGTCGGACGGGAGTTGGCCCGTCCGTACCGAACGGTACCCTCCCCGGCCGCTCGGGTGGGAACGGCCGGGGCCGGTGCGCAGTGCCCCGGACGGACCGGTGTCAGCCGCCGAGTTCCCCGGCCAGCGCGCGCAGGGCCAGCCGGTAGGAGCCGATACCGAAACCGGCGACGGTTCCGGACGCGACCGCCGCGATCACCGAGGTGTGGCGGAACTCCTCGCGCGCGTACGGGTTCGAGATGTGCACCTCGATGAGCGGGGCGGTCCGCTGGGCCGCCGCGTCACGCATGCCGTACGAGTAGTGCGTGAACGCGCCGGGGTTGATGACGACCGGGATAGATCCGTCGGCGGCCTCGTGCAGCCAGCGGATCATCTCGCCCTCGTCGTTGGTCTCCCGGACGTCGACGTCGAAACCGAGTTCCTTGCCCAGCGTGCGGCAGGCGTCGACCAGCCCGGGGTAGGAGGTGGAGCCGTAGACGTCCGGCTCGCGGGAGCCGAGGCGCCCGAGGTTGGGGCCGTTCAGCACGAGCACCCGGCGGCTCACGCGGACACCTCGCCGAACGCGGCGAGCAGCACGGCCGGGTCCGGGCCCTCCAGCACGGTGGGCTTGGCCAGGCCGTCGAGCACGATGAAGCGCAGCAGGTCGCCCCGGGACTTCTTGTCGACCCGCATGGTCTCCAGCAGCCGGGGCCACTGGTCACCGCGGTAGGTGAGCGGCAGCCCGACCGACTCCAGCACGGCGCGGTGCCGGTCCGCGGTCGCGTCGTCGAGCCGTCCCGCGAGACGGCCGAGTTCGGCGGCGAAGACCATCCCGACGGAGACGGCGGCGCCGTGCCGCCACTTGTAGCGCTCGTTCTTCTCGATGGCGTGCGCCAGCGTGTGCCCGTAGTTGAGGATCTCCCGCAGGCCGGACTCCTTGAGGTCGCTGGAGACGACGTCCGCCTTGACCCGGATCGAGCGCTCCACCAGCTCCGCCGTGTGCGGTCCGGCGGGGGTGCGGGCGCCCTGCGGGTCCGCCTCGATCAGCTCGAGGATGGCCGGGTCCGCGATGAAGCCGGCCTTGATGATCTCGGCCAGGCCGCTGACGTAGTCGTGCACGGGCAGCGAGTCCAGCGCACCGAGGTCGCAGATCACTCCGGCGGGCGGGTGGAAGGCGCCGACGAGGTTCTTGCCCTCGGCGGTGTTGATGCCGGTCTTGCCGCCCACGGCGGCGTCCACCATGGCCAGGACCGTGGTGGGCACCGCGATCCAGCGCACCCCGCGCAGCCAGGTCGCGGCGACGAACCCGGCGAGGTCGGTCGTGGCGCCGCCGCCGACGCCGACGATGACGTCGCTGCGGGTGAAGCCGGTCTGGCCGAGGGCCTTCCAGCAGTACGCCGCGACCTCGGCGGTCTTGGCCTCCTCGGCGTTGGGCACCTGGATGGCGACGGCCTCGTAGCCCTGCCCGGCGAGGTCCCGCCGGATCTCGTCGCCGGTCTCGGCGAGGGCCTCGGGGTGGACGACGGCGACGCGCTTGGCCCTGGGCCCGATCAGTCCGGGGAGCTCGCCCAGCAGACTGCGGCCGACGAGCACCTCGTACGGGTCGGTGCCCGCGGTGCCGCCGACCTGGATGCGGGTGACTGCCTGCTCGGTCATGCGTCCTTCCATTCGAGTGCGTCGAGGACCGCCTGGGCGACCTCTTCGGGCGTGCGGCCGTCGGTGGCGACGACGACCCGGGCGGCTTCGGTGTAGAGGTGCCGGCGGGCCTCCATCAGCTCGCGCCACTGGCGGCGGGGATTGACGGCCAGCAGCGGGCGGGCGGTGTTCAGCCCGACCCGGCGGACGGCCTCCTCGACGTCCATCGAGAGATAGACGACGGGCAGCCCGGACAGCAGCCCGCGGGTGCCCGGGTCGAGGATCGCGCCGCCGCCCAGGGCGAGTACTCCCGTGTGCTCGGCGACGGCGGCGCGAACGGCCGCGCGCTCCAGCTCACGGAAGCGCGGTTCGCCGTCCTCGATGAAGATGTCCGAGATCTCCCGGCCCTCGGCCGCCACGATGTCGGCGTCGGTGTCGCGGTAGCCGGTGCCGAGGCGCTCGGCCAGCAGGGCGCCGACCGTGGACTTGCCGACGCCCATCGGCCCGATCAGCACGACCTTCGGCCCGCCCGGAGCGCGGCCGCCGGCCCGGCGGGAGTCCGCCGCGGACCGCGGGGGCGCGGGCTCGGGTGCGTCACTCACCGGATGGCCAGGTTCTCGAGGTACGACCGCACGTTGCGGCGGGTCTCGGGGACGCTGTCACCGCCGAACTTCTCGGCGACCGCGTCCGCCAGCACCAGCGCCACCATCGCCTCGGCGACGATGCCGGCGGCCGGTACGGCGCACACGTCGGAGCGCTGGTGGTGAGCGGCGGCGGTCTCGCCGGTGCTGACGTCGACGGTCATCAGCGCGCGCGGCACGGTCGCGATCGGCTTCATCGCGGCGCGCACCCGCAGCAGCTCGCCCGTGGTCAGACCGCCCTCGGTGCCGCCGGAGCGGCCGGAGGAGCGGCGGATGCCGTCCTCGGTGCGGACGATCTCGTCATGGGCCTTGGAGCCGGGCACCCGGGCCAGTTCGAAGCCGTCGCCGACCTCGACGCCCTTGATCGCCTGGATGCCCATCAGCGCGCCCGCGAGCCGGGCGTCGAGGCGGCGGTCCCAGTGGACGTGCGAGCCGAGGCCGACGGGGACCCCGTAGGCGAGCACCTCGACGACGCCGCCGAGGGTGTCGCCGTCCTTGTGGGCCTGGTCGATCTCCGCGACCATCGCCTTGGACGCGTCGGCGTCCAGGCAGCGCACCGGGTCGGCGTCGAGCCGCTCGACGTCGGCCGGGGTCGGGTAGACCCCGTGCGGGGCCCTGGCGGCGGCGAGTTCGGTCACATGCGAGACGATCTCGATGCCCGCGGTCTCCTTGAGGTAGGAGCGGGCGACGGCGCCGAGGGCGACCCGGGCCGCGGTCTCCCGGGCACTCGCGCGCTCCAGGATCGGGCGGGCCTCGTCGAAGCCGTACTTCTGCATTCCGGCGAGGTCGGCGTGGCCCGGCCGGGGCCGGGTCAGCGGGGCGTTGCGGGCGAGTTCGGCGAGCTCGGCCGGGTCCACCGGGTCGGCGGCCATGACCTTCTCCCACTTGGGCCACTCGGTGTTGCCCACCATGATCGCGACCGGGGAGCCCATGGTGAGTCCGTGGCGGACACCGCCGAGGAAGGTGACCTCGTCGCGCTCGAACTTCATCCGCGCGCCGCGTCCGTACCCCAGGCGCCGCCGTGCCAGGTGGTCCGCCACCATCTCCGTGCTGACCGGGACGCCGGCGGGAAGACCCTCCAGCGTCGCCACCAGTGCGGGTCCGTGCGACTCCCCCGCGGTCAGCCAACGCAACCTGCTCAACGGTGCTCCTCATGCTCGCGCCTGGAACTGCGACGGCGCGACCTCGGGGCACTTCTCCGACTGCCGGAGTCGCTCCCGCCCGGTGACGGGACGCCTGAGCCGGGAGCGGTGCGGCCCGGGCCGCCCTACCCCGATCCTCCCACGTCCGTGCCGTGGATCAGGCCAGTGGTCCAGCAGGCGGACGGCGGGGCGGGGCCCGGGAGGGGGTCCGGGGGCGTGGCGGGCCCCGGGATCAGCGCCCGGCGAGGGCCTCCTCACCGGCGGCGCGCATCGCGGCCAGCGGGGCCGGGGAACGTCCGGTCATCAGCTCCACCTGGAAGACGGCCTGGTGCACCAGCAGGTCGAGGCCGCCGACGACGGAGCCGCCCTGTTCGGCCCAGGCCGCGGCCAGCGGTGTGGGCCACGGGTCGTAGAGCACGTCGAACAGGGTGCCGGGGCGCTCCGGGACGTAGGGGACCAGGATGTCCGTCGCCCCCGCCGGGGTGGTGGAGACGACCAGCGGAGCGTCGAAGGCGTGCGCCGCCTCCGCCCAGTCGGCGGTGTGCACCTCCACGCCGAGCCGTTCGCCCCAGCCCCGCATCTCCTCGGCTCGGGCCCGGCTGCGCACGTACGCGGTGACGGGTCCGGTGCAGATCCGGCCGAGCGCGGCGAGCGCCGAGGAGGCGGTGGCGCCGGCGCCGAGGACGGCCGCGTGGTCGACCTTCCGCACCCCGCGCTCGTTCAGTGCGGCGAGCATCCCGGGGATGTCGGTGTTGTCGCCGGTGCGCCGGCCGTCCTCGGCGATGACGACCGTGTTGACGGCCTCGACGGCGGCGGCGGTGTCGCTGATCCCGTCGAGCAGCGGGATGACCGCGCGCTTCAGCGGCATGGTCAGCGACAGCCCGGCCCAGCTCGCGTCCAGTCCCTGGAGGAAGCCCTCCAGGTCCGCCTCGGTCACCTCGACCCGGTCGTAGGACCAGCCGGTCAGGCCGAGTGCCGCGTAGGCGGCGCGGTGGAGCACGGGGGAGAGCGAGTGGGCGATGGGGGAACCCAGGACCGCGGCCCGGCGCGGTTCAGTTGCCGCCGCGCGTTCCATTGAACTTCTCCTTGAGCTTCTCGAAGTCCGCGTGCGTCCTGGCGTACTCGGTCTTCTCCTTGCCGTCCGTCGCCACGAAGTACAGCCAGCCGTCCGAGGTCGGGGTGATCGAGGCGTTCAGCGCCGTCAGGTCGGGGTTGCCGATGGGACCGGGCGGCAGCCCCTTCTGGGTGTACGTGTTGTACGGGTCCTGGTTGCTGTTGATCTCCCGCTCACTGATGTCGATCTTGCTTTGGCCCTTGAGGTAGTTGAAGGCCGAGTCGAACTGCAGCAGCTGGTTGGTCTCGGTGTTGGTGGGCTTCAGACGGTTGTAGACGACCTCGGCCATCTTCCGGTAGTCGTCCTCGTTCTTGCCCTCGGCCTGCACCAGGCTGGCCACCGTGATCAGTTCCCAGGCGTTCTTCAGCTTGAGCTGCTTCGCCTTGGCCTCGAGGTCGATCTTCCCGTACTCCTGGTTGGCCCGGGCGACCATGGCCTTGAGGATGGTCTCCGGCCTGGAGCCCGGCGCGACCGGGTAGGTGGCCGGGTAGAGGAATCCTTCCAGCGGGTCCTTGACGTTCTCGTGGTTCCGGGCCCACACGGGGAGTCCGAGGTTCCCGGCCTCCTTGCGGGCGACGGACTGCGTCGTGCCGGCGTCGAGCTCGAGACGTTTGTCGATCAGCGCGTAGATCGCCGCGTTCCGCGCACCCTCGGCGATGCTGAGGGCGTTGCGGTTGTTCGGGTCGAGCATCGCCTTGACGGCTTCCTCGGCCGACATCCCCTTCTTGAGGGTGTAGACGCCGTCCTGGATCTTGGTGCCGCGTGGGTTGTCGTTCTGGGCGGAGACGAAGGCGTCGACGCTCTTCACGACCCCGGCCTTCTTCAGCGCGCTGCCGATGTCCGTACCGCTCGCGCCCAGGGCGATCTCGACCTGCACGCTTCCGCTGCCGGGGCCGTCGAAGTCGGGGGCCTCACCGAACTGCCCCTGCCAGAACTGGTAGCCGACGTAGGTCGCGCCGCCGGCACCACCGACCAGGACCAAGGCGACGAAGAGGCAGGCGAAGCCGTTGCGGCCCTTCTTCTTCTTGGCCGCGCCGCGCCCGTCCCCGCCACGCCGGGGCGTCCCGCCCGGTGTGCCGCCGGGCTCGTCGGCGTCGCGGTCGTCCCCCGTGAAGAACGGGTGGTCCTCCTCCTGCCGCTCCGACGGGCGGTCGCCGTCCGCCGGGGAGGGCCGCGCTTCCGGTGGCTGCGGCTCGGTGCGGTGCCCGGGGGGCTGGGGCGGCGGGTAGGCGTCGGGGGTGCCGTAGTGGTCGGCGCCGTCGCCGTAGGGGGCGGGCCCCGGGTCGTACGGCATCACGGGCTGCCCGCCGGCGTCCCAGGCGGGGTCGTACGGTCGGCCGGCGTAGTCCTGGGCGCCGTACTGGCCGGTTGCGTACTGGCCGGTGCCGTACTGCTGCTGGTATTGCTGCGGCTCGTACTGCCCCTGGCCGTGCTGCTCCTGGCCGTACCCGCCTTGACCGTACTGGTCCTGGCCGTACTGGTCCTGGCCGTACTGGTCCTGGCCGTACTGGTCCTGGCCGTAGTGCTGCTGATGACCGGTCCGATACTGGTCGCCCTCCTGGTGGGCCTGGTCCTGCGGCTGCTGCGGGTACTGCTGCTGCGGCCGGCCGCCGTAGGACGCGGGGCCGGCGCCGCCCTGCTGCCCTCTCCACCCCTGGTCCCCGTACAAGGGATCCTCGGGGTGCCACGGTTCGGAGCCGGGGCTCCGGCCATATCCAGTCATCGATCCCCTAGAGCCGCGAGACGGGCGCCGGACGCTCCGCCTCTACGTTGTGCGGCGGCTGTTCGAACACCGCCGCATCGCGCGGAACGTTACCGTATCGCGATCAGATGACCACTTCGACGCCCTCGCCCGGGGGACGCCCCGAGGTCCGTTCGGACTCCAGGGCGTTCTGAAGGATGACGACCGCCGCTGCCTGGTCGATGACGGACCGGCCCTTTCTGGACTTCACGCCCGAGGCCCGGAGCCCCTGGCCGGCCGTGACCGTGGTCATCCTCTCGTCGACCAGTCGCACCGGTACCGGATGGATGCCGTGGGCGAGGGCCTGGGCGAAGGCGCGGACCTTGGCCGCGGCGGGGCCTTCGCCACCGCTCAGCGAGCGGGGCAGGCCCACGACCACCTCGATCGGCTCGTACTCCTCGACCAGTTGCCGCAGCCGCCGGTGGGCGGCCGGGACGTCCCGCCCCGGCACGGTCTCGACGGGGGTGGCGAGGACCCCGTCGGGGTCGCACGAGGCGACCCCGATCCGGGCGTCCCCGACGTCGATCGAGAGACGGCGTCCTCTGCGCATCAGGCCGTCTCGGCGACCAGGCGCTCGACGGCGTCGATGGCGTCGCCGATCGCCTCCGGGTTCTGTCCGCCGCCCTGGGCGACGTCCGGCTTGCCGCCGCCACCGCCGCCGAGAGTCTTGGCGGCGGCACGGACCAGCTCACCGGCCTTGAGCCCGCGCTCGCGGGCGGCCTCGTTGGTGGCGATGACGGTCAGCGGGCGGCCGTTGGCCGTGGTGAACAGCGCCACGACCGCGGGGCGGTCGCCGGCCCCCGGCAGTTGCTGCAGCCGGCCGCGGACGTCGAGGACCAGCTTGCGCAGGTCGTCGGCGGAGGTGCCGTCCGGGACCCGGCCGGTGACCAGCGCGGTGCCGCGGACGTCCCTGGCGCCCTCGGCCAGACCGGCGGCGGCCTGGAGCACCTTCTCGGCGCGGAACTTCTCGATCTCCTTCTCGGCGTCCTTCAGCTTGCCGAGCATGCCGGCGATCTTCTCCGGGAGCTCCTCCGGACGTCCCTTGACCAGCTCCTGGAGCTGGGCGACGACCGTGTGCTCCCTGGCGAGGAAGTGGTAGGCGTCGACGCCGACGAGGGCCTCGATACGGCGCACACCGGAACCGATCGACGACTCGCCGAGCAGCTTCACCAGGCCCAGCTGCGAGGTGTTGTGGACGTGCGTGCCACCGCACAGCTCCTTGGAGAAGTCGCCGATGGTGACGACCCGGACCCGCTCGCCGTACTTCTCGCCGAACTCGGCGATGGCGCCCTGCTTCCTGGCCTCGTCGATGCCCATGACCTCGGCCTGGACGTCGAGCTCACGGGCCAGCACCTCGTTGATCCGCTGCTCGACGTCGGTCAGCACGGTGCCGGGGACGGCGGACGGCGAACCGAAGTCGAAGCGGAACCGGCCCGGGGAGTTCTCGGAGCCGGCCTGGGCGGCCGTCGGGCCGAGGGCGTCCCGGAGGGCCTGGTGAGTGAGGTGGGTGGCGCTGTGGGCGCGGGCGATGGCGCGGCGGCGCCGGACGTCGATGGCGGCGTGGGCGGAGGCGCCCACGGTCACCTCGCCCACCTGCACCGACCCCTTGTGCACGGAGACGCCCGGAACCGGCTGCTGCACATCGCGGACCTCGATGACCGCGCCGCTGTCGAGCCTGATCCGGCCCTGGTCGGCGAGCTGGCCGCCGCCCTCGGCGTAGAACGGGGTGCGGTCGAGGACGACCTCGACCTCGTCGCCCTCGGAGGCGGCGGGCGAGGGCACTCCGTCGACGAGCAGGCCGACGACGGTCGACTCGCCCTCGGTGTGCGTGTAGCCGGTGAACTCGGTCGCACCGGAGGCGTCGGCGACCTCGCGGTACGAGGACAGGTCGGCGTGGCCGGTCTTCTTGGCCTTGGCGTCGGCCTTGGCCCGCTCCCGCTGCTCCTTCATCAGCCGGCGGAAGCCGTCCTCGTCCACGGTCAGGCCCTGTTCGGCGGCCATCTCGAGGGTGAGGTCGATCGGGAAGCCCCAGGTGTCGTGGAGCAGGAAGGCCTTGTCGCCGGAGAGGACGGTCGAGCCGGCGTCGCGGGCCTCGGTGACGGCGCCGTCCAGCACGTTGGTGCCGGCGTTCAGCGTCTTGAGGAAGCGGGCCTCCTCGGCGAGCGCGACGGTCTCGACGCGCTTGCGGTCGGTCTCCAGCTCCGGGTACTGCTGCCCCATGGTCTTGATCACCACGTCGACCAGCGCGGCGACGACGGGGCCGGTGGCGCCGAGGAGCCGCATGTTGCGGATGGCGCGGCGCATGATGCGGCGCAGCACATAGCCGCGGCCCTCGTTGCCGGGTGTGACGCCGTCGCCGATGAGCATCACGGACGTGCGGATGTGGTCGGCGACCACGCGGAGCGACACGTCCGACTCGTGGCTGTCGCCGTAGCGGACGCCGGTGAGCTCCGTGGCCTTGTCGATGACGACGCGCAGGGTGTCCGTCTCGTACATGTTCCGCACGCCCTGCAGGATCATGGCGAGGCGTTCGAGGCCGAGTCCGGTGTCGATGTTCTTGCTCGGCAGGTCGCCGACGATCTCGAAGTCCTCCTTGCCGGAGCCCTCGCCGCGCTCGTACTGCATGAAGACCAGGTTCCAGATCTCCACATAGCGCTCGTCGTTGACGGCCGGGCCGCCCTCGGGGCCGAACTCCGGGCCGCGGTCGTAGTTGATCTCCGAGCAGGGGCCGCACGGCCCGGGGACGCCCATGGACCAGAAATTGTCCTTCTTGCCCAGGCGCTGGATGCGCTCGGCGGGGACGCCCACGACGTCGCGCCAGATGCGCTCGGCCTCGTCGTCGTCGAGGTAGACCGTGATCCAGAGCTTCTCGGGCTCCAGGCCGTAGCCGCCCTTGTCCTGCGGCGAGGTCAGCAGCTCCCAGGCGTACTTGATGGCCCCTTCCTTGAAGTAGTCGCCGAAGGAGAAGTTGCCGCACATCTGGAAGAACGTGCCGTGGCGGGTGGTCTTGCCGACCTCTTCGATGTCGGGGGTGCGCACGCACTTCTGCACGCTGGTGGCGCGCGGGGCGGGGGGCTTGGTCTCGCCCAGGAAGTACGGCTTGAAGGGGACCATGCCGGCGTTGACCAGCAGCAGAGTCGGGTCGTCCGCGATGAGCGACGCCGAAGGCACGACGGTGTGCCCGCGCTCCTCGAAGAAGCTCAGCCAGCGGCGGCGGATTTCAGCCGACTCCATCAGTGGTCCTCATTCCGGTCGTACGGGCGCTTCTCGTCAAGCATCCCGTAGTGCTTCTTGTGGTGCTTGTGGTTTTCCAGGGCGGCCCGGCGGCGCTGCGCGGGCAGTGCCCGGCCGTCGGGGGAGTCGATACCCAGCGCCTCACCGAGCTCGGCCTCGCGCTGGGCCATCCCGGCCCGGACGTCGAGGGCGAAGTCCTTGAGGCGGTACCCGGTCTCGATCGCCTTGTTCGCCGCCTGGGCGGCGAGGCTCTCCGGGGTGAGCTGCCTGAGCTTGCGGTTGACCTTGGTGGTGGCCCACACGCCGGCGGCGGCGCCGGCGGTGAACCAGAACGCACGACGGAACATCGGGTCTCAGTCCTTCTGCTTCCGGCGCCTGGCGGCCGGTACGGTGCGGCCGACGACGATCGTGCGCCTCGACTGCGCGGGCGGCGCGCCGGCACGGTCGCGGCCGTCGCGGCCTTCGCGGCTCATCGCGCGGCGCACGCCGTAGCCGAACGCCGCGACCTTCACGAGCGGGCCGCCGAACGTCGAGGCGACGGTGGTGGAGAGCGCCGACGCGTTGGAGGTGACCTCCTGGACGTCGGAGGCGATGGCCTCGACCCGGTCGAGCTGGGTCTGCGCGGAGCGGACCGTGGCCGAGGCGTCGGCCAGCAGCGGCACGGCCTGCTCGGTCACCTCCGCCATCAGCCGGGTGGTCGCCCTGAGCGTCTGGGCCAGCCTCACCAGCACCACGGCGAGGAAGGAGACCAGGATCGCCCAGAAGACGGCCACCAGGATCCCGGCAACCTCTCCACCGGTCACGCTGCACCGCTCCCTGCTCGTCGGGGGTCACTTCGAAAGTCCTCGTCCGACCCTATCGCGCCCGGGGTCGGCCCCCGTCATGGATCGGTGACCGCGGAAGGGGAGTTGCGGGGATTCTACGGGCCGCACCCGTCCGCGCACGCTCCGTGGCCACGGCGGCGGGGGCGCTGAACGCGAGAGCCCGCCGCTCCCCCACCCGTGAGGGCGGGAGGGCGGCGGGCCGGGGCGCGAAGGCCGGTGGTACTGCCGCTGGGTCAGCGGGCGTAGTACTCGACGACGAGCTGCTCGTCGCAGATCACCGGGATCTCCTTGCGGTTCGGCTCCCGGTCCAGGCGGAAGGCGAGCGCCTTGAGGTTGACCTGCAGGTAGCGCGGGGTCTCACCGTCGGGCGCGTAGCCACCCTCGCGGGCGACCTGGAACGGGTGCTTGTCGCGCGAGCGCTCGCGGACCGTGACGACGTCGTCCGGGCGGACACGGAACGAGGGCTTGTCGACCTTGTGGCCGTTGACCTCGATGTGGCCGTGGACGACCATCTGACGGGCCTGGTAGATCGTCCGGGCGATGCCGGAGCGGAGCACCAGGGCGTCGAGACGGCGCTCGAGCTCGATGATCAGCGCCTCACCGGTCTTGCCCTGCACCTTGCTGGCGCGGTCGTAGGCGCGGACCAGCTGGCGCTCGGAGACGTCGTACTGCGCGCGAAGGCGCTGCTTCTCGAGCAGACGGACCTTGTAGTCCGAGTTCTGCTTGCGGCCGCGGCCGTGCTCACCCGGCGGGTAGGGGCGAGCCTCGAAGTACTTGACGGCCTTCGGCGTCAGGGCGATGCCGAGTGCACGCGACTTCTTGACCTTGGGTCGCGACTGGTTCACGGGGAACCTACCTCCATGTAAGTTAGGTGAGCCTTACCTTATTCGAGGAGGACGTAATGTCTCGACCGCATGGGATCCCCCTGCCCAGTGCGCATCGCAGTTCGGACGACTCGACGGAATCGATGTCCGCTTGCGACGACGATGAACAAGGTCAGCCGCGTCCCAGGGAAGGCGCCCGGCAGCCCACCGAAGCCGAGCGCGTACGAACCCTCGTTGAGAACAACGCCTCAGTATCCCTCACGCTGCCGGGTGCTCGCGACCACGGTCCCGGCTACTGGGAACCCGCCGCACGCACCGTCACCCCCGAGGGGGACGTCGTTCTCCTTGTGCCATGGGATTCTCCCACGGCCCGGGCGGCCGCCTGCGCCCAGGACGACGGCCCGTCCTGCGTGATGGAGATCACCGATGTCGCCCCCGTCGCGGTGCGGCAGCGGATCCGGGGCCGGGCCCGGCTGGCCGGGCGGCTCACCGCCGTGCTCGACGACGAGCGTGCGCGGTACGAACGGCTGCTCGCCGAGCGGCACCCCGGGCACTCCCCCGCGTACGCGGAGGCGGACCCTCCCGCCTGGATGCTCGTCCGGCTGGAGACCGATGAGGTCTCGGTGGACGACCTGTGGGGTGCGGGCCGTGCCGCGCCCGCTGCCGTCGGGGCGGCGGAGCCGGACCCCGTCGCACGGCACGAGGCGGAGCTGCTGCAGCATCTGCACACGGCGCACGGCGACCAGGTGCGCGGGCTGGCGGACCTCCTCGGGGAGCGCGGCGCCGCAGCGGGTCCCGCGGTACGGGAAGTGGTGCGGGAGGTGGTGCCGCTGGCCCTCGACCGCTTCGGGCTTCGGCTGCGCTGCTGCACCGCCGGGGGAGGCCGTACGTTCGACGTCCGTTTCGACTTCCCCGAGCCCGTGAACGGCACCGGGGAGCTGCGGTACGCGATGCACACCCTCTTCGCCGCGGCCGCGGGATGACCGGCGCCCTCCGCACCGCGGCCACGGGGCGGGGGCCGGGCGACGCGCCGGGCCGACGGGGCCGCCCACCCGGCGAGGGCCCGTCGGGGGGCGGGACGGGTCAGGAACCCGGCGGTGTCTCGCCGCGCAGCCGCTCGCGGACCCTCTCCACCACGTCCGCGTAGCGCGCCTCCGCGCCGTACCGGGTCGGCTCGTAGTAGCGCTTGCCGTGGACGGCGTCCGGCGCGTACTGCTGCGGGGCGATCGCGCCCGGGACGTCGTGCGGATACACATAGCCCTGGGCGTGGCCCAGCTTCGCCGCGCCCTTGTAGTGGCCGTCGCGCAGATGGCGCGGGACCGGTCCGGCCAGTCCGCCCCGTACGTCCGCCAGGGCCGCGCCGATCGCCGTCGTGGCGGCGTTGGACTTCGGCGCCAGGGCCAGCGCGATGGTGGCGTGGCTCAGGGTGAGCGCGGCCTCCGGGAAACCGATCATCGCCACGGCCTGGGCGGCCGCGACGGCGGTCGGCAGCGCCGCCGGATCGGCGAGCCCGATGTCCTCACTGGCCGAGATCATCAGCCGCCGGGCGATGAACCGCGGGTCCTCCCCCGCCTCGATCATCCGCGCCAGGTAGTGCAGCGCCGCGTCCACGTCGGAGCCGCGGATGGACTTGATGAGGGCGCTCGCCACGTCGTAGTGCTGGTCGCCGTCGCGGTCGTACTTCACCGCCGCCCGGTCGACCGTCTCCTCCACGGTCTGGAGGAGGATCGCCGTCTCGTCCTTGGCGAGGGCGGCCCCCGCCGCGGCCTCCAGCGCGGTCAGCGCTCGTCGGGCGTCTCCCCCGGCGATCCGCAGCAGATGGTCCTCGGAGTCGCCCGGCAGCGTCACGGCGCCGCCGAGGCCGCGCTCCTCGGTCAGGGCCCGGCGCAGCAGACCGCGCACGTCGTCGTCGGTGAGCGGCTCCAGCGTGAGCAGCAGGGAGCGGGAGAGCAGCGGGGAGATCACCGAGAAGTACGGGTTCTCGGTGGTGGCGGCGATCAGCGTCACCCAGCGGTTCTCGACGGCGGGGAGCAGGGAGTCCTGCTGGGCCTTGCTGAAGCGGTGGATCTCGTCGAGGAAGAGGACCGTCTCCTTGCCGAAGCCGCCCGCGGCCCGGCGGGCCCCGTCGATGACGGCCCGGACCTCCTTGACTCCCGCGGTGATCGCCGACAGCTCCACGAAGCGCTTGTTGGTGGCCTTGGAGACGACGTACGCCAGGGTCGTCTTGCCGGTGCCGGGCGGGCCCCAGAGGATCACCGAGGAGGCTCCGGCGGGCCCGCCGGAGCCCTCGCCGACCAGCCGGCGCAGCGGGGACCCGGGCTTGAGCAGGTGCCGCTGGCCCACGACCTCGTCGAGGGTGCGCGGGCGCATGCGGACCGCCAGCGGGCTCGCGGACGGGTCCTTCTCCTGGCGTTCCTCGGCTGCGGCGGTGAAAAGATCGGGCTCCACGTGACGAAGCCTATGTGAGGGCACCGACAGTCCCCGCCGGGGTGCCGGGCGGCGGGGAGATGGGGCCGTGCACCGTCCGGCCGGCGGACCGGCCGTCCGCCGGCCCCGGGATCAGCCGAGCCAGAAGTCCCACCAGCGCGTGAGGATCAGCATGCCGATGACGCCGGTGTGCAGCACCGGAAGGACCCAGGTGAACTCGGCGAGGAAGCCCTTCACCCAGGCCGGGGCGGGCAGCAGCCCGTTGCGGACGTTGTGCGAGGTCACGTACCAGAACATGAAGATCGTGGCGACCCAGGCCAGGCAGCACCACAGGCACAGGGCGTTGATGCTGTACAGCGACTGGTACTGGAGCCAGGTGCAGAACGCGACGCCGAAGAGCGTCCCCGCGTTGAACGTCAGCCAGTACCAGCGGCGGAAGCGGGCGCCGGCGAGCAGGCTCATGCCGACGCCGATCACCACGGCGTAGGCGGCGAGGCCGAGCATCGGGTTGGGGAACCCGAACGCCGAGGCCTGCTCGCTCTCCATCACGCTGCCGCAGGAGACGATCGGGTTCAGGCTGCAGCCGGGGGTGAACGTCGTCCCGGCGACCTCGGCCTCGAGGATCTTGAACTTGTCGATCGTGATGATCCACGAGGCCAGCAGGCCGGCCGCGCCGGTGATCACCAGCAGCCATGCGAACGCGCGGCTGCCCCCGACGGCGCCGCCCGCGCGCTCCGCTTCCTGGCCGGAGGACACGCCGTCCACCGCTGCAGTCGTCATATCACCGTTCCCTCGCTCGGTCGCTGCTCTGGCATGGTCATTCTGCCGCACTCGGGCCCCTGCCCACCGTTCGATGGACATCCGGGAGCCGGTTCCGGCCGGCCCGGGGCGGGAACGCGAAGGCCCGGGGTGGAACGCGAAGGCCCGGCCCCAGCGGGCCGGGCCTCGGGACGCGGGTACCGGCCGGACGCGTGTGCCGATGGGACACGCGTCCCGGTCGGACACGCGTCCCGCACGGAGACGTGTACCGGCTACGCGCGTCCCGGCCGGACGAGCTTCGCCCGGATCTCCTCCACCACCGAGTCGAGGGCGACCGCTGTCTGCTCGCCGGACTCCATGTCCTTCAGCTGGACCACGCCGTCCGCGAGATCCCGCTCACCGGCCACCAGCGCATAGCGGGCGCCGCTGCGGTTGGCGCTCTTCATGGCTCCCTTGAGGCCCTTGCCGCCGTACGAGAAGTCGGCGGCGACCCCCGCCCGGCGCAGCCCGGTGACCACGCCGAAGAGCACACGGCGCGCCTCCTCGCCGAGCGGCACCGCGAACACGCTGGTGGACGCGGGCAGTTCGAGTTCGATGCCCTCGGCCTCCAGCGCCAGGACCGTGCGGTCCACGCCGAGCGCCCAGCCGACCGACGGCAGCGCCGGGCCGCCGATCATCTCGGACAGCCCGTCGTAGCGGCCTCCCCCGCCCACCGCGGACTGCGAGCCGAGTCCGCCGTGGACGAACTCGAAGGTCGTGCGCGTGTAGTAGTCGAGCCCGCGCACCAGCTTCTCGTCGTCCTCGAAGGCCACCCCGGCGGCCGTGAGCAGTTCGCGCACCTCCTCGTGGTACGCCTTGCACGCGTCGCACAGGTGGTCGCGCAGCAGCGGTGCGCCCACGAGCTGCTTCTGCACCGACTCGCGCTTGTCGTCCAGGACCCGCAGCGGGTTGATGTCGACCCGGCGGCGGGTGTCCTCGTCCAGGTCGAGGCCGCGAAGGAAACCCTGCAGCGCCTCCCGGTAGACGGGACGGCACTCCTTGTCGCCGAGCGAGTTCAGCAGGATCCGGAAGTCGCGCAGGCCCAGCGAGCGGTACGCCTGGTCGGCCAGGATGATCAGCTCGGCGTCGAGCGCCGGGTCCTCGGCGCCGATCGCCTCGGCGCCGACCTGGGAGAAGTGCCGGTAGCGGCCCTTCTGCGGACGCTCGTAGCGGTAGTAGGAGCCGGAGTACCAGAGCTTGACCGGCAGGTTGCCGGACTTGTGCAGGTTGGCCTCCAGCGCCGCGCGCAGCACGGACGCGGTGCCCTCGGGCCGCAGGGCCAGCCGGTCGCCGCCCTTGGTCTCGAAGGCGTACATCTCCTTGGTCACGATGTCGGTGGACTCGCCGACACCGCGGGCGAACAGCTCCACGTTCTCGAAGCCGGGCGTCTCGACGTAGCCGTAGCCCGAGTTGCGCAGCGGCGCGGCGATCGCCTCCCGCACGGCCAGGTACTTCGCGGAGTCCGGCGGGATCAGGTCGTACGTGCCCTTGGGGGCCTGGAAGGTGGTCACGGAGGGTCTCGTCACATTCCTCGTCGGGGAGCGGCGGTGCCGCCGTCTCCCTGGCCGGCGGCCACCTCCCGCAGATACGGGTTGGCGGCGCGCTCGCGGCCGATGGTCGTCTGGGGGCCGTGGCCGGACAGCACCACGGTCGAGTCGTCGAGCGGCAGGCACACGCGGGCCAGCGACTCGAGCATCTCGGCCATGTCACCGCCGGGCAGGTCGGTGCGTCCGATGGAGCCGGCGAAGAGCAGGTCGCCCGAGAAGAAGACCGGCGGCCGCCCCTCATCGTGTGAGTTGGCCGCGGCCTCGGGCAGACCGAACGTCACCGACCCCTTGGTATGGCCGGGCGCGTGCCGCACGGTCAGCTCCAGCCCCGCCAGCTTCAGCGCGGCGCCGTCGTGGAGCTCGTGGACGTCGTCCGGCTCCCCCACGGTCAGCTCGCCCATCAGCGGCATCCCGATGGAGCGGCCGAGGGCCTTCTCCGGGTCGCTCATCATGTACCGGTCGGCGGGGTGGATCCACGCCGGCACGTCATGGGCTCCGCACACCGGGACGACCGAGGCGACGTGGTCGATGTGGCCGTGGGTGAGCACCACGGCGACGGGCTTGAGCCGATGCTTCCTGAGTGTCTCCTCGACTCCCTGGGCGGCCTGGTGGCCCGGGTCGATGATCACGCACTCCTCGCCTGCGGCCGGGGCGACCAGATAGCAGTTGGTCCCCCAGGCCCCTGCGGGGAACCCGGCAATAAGCACGATCGTCCTCGGTGTGTCGTCCGACGGGGATATTGCGTCACGGATTGCAACAGGTCAGAGCCTACCGGCGCTGCTCATTTCACAGCCAACCCGTATACGGTACGGGCACACCCGTGCCCCATGGATCACACCATCGCCAAGGAGAAGACCCGGTGGTCACCAGCGATCAGCGACGGCGCCAGCTCGCCAGGCAGAAGTTCGAGCGGCAGCAGCAGCGCCGCGAGCAGGCCCGCAGGAAGGCCAGGCGCCGCAACGCCGTCATCGCGGCCGTTCTCGCCGTCGTGGTCGCGGCGGGCGGCGCCGCGTACCTCTCGGTGGGGCTGGCCGACGGCGCCTCACGGGACGACGCGTCGCGGACGGACCCGACGCCCGCGCCGTCGGAGAGCGAGAGCAGCTCGCCCGAGCCGAAGATGGCCATCGACGCCGAGGGCACGTACCGGATGTCGCTGGACACCAGCCAGGGCGCCATCGCGTTCACCATGGACGCCGCGAAGACGCCGCGCACGGTCAACTCCTTCAAGCACCTCGCCGACAAGGGCTTCTTCGACGGCACCACATGCCACCGGCTGACCACGCAGGGCATCTTCGTGCTGCAGTGCGGGGACCCCCAGGGCGACGGCATGGGCGGCCCGGGGTACACGATCCCGGACGAGAACCTCACGGCGCTCGGCAAGCCGGCGGCGGACGGCAAGGTCACGTATCCGGCGGGCACGGTGGCCATGGCGAACACGGGCCAGCCGAACAGCGGCGGCAGCCAGTTCTTCCTGGTCTACAAGGACAGCAAGCTGCCGCCGGCGTACACGCCGTTCGGCACGATCGACGAGGCGGGCCTGTCCGTGGTCAAGGCCGTCGGGGCGGCCGGTGTCGCGGGCGGGGCCGGGGACGGCGCCCCGGTGAAGGCCGTCTCGGTGAAGAAGGCGGCGGTCAGCAAGGGGTGACCGGGCGAATTCGGCGACGCCGAGTGCGGACAGCCGGGCGGCCGGTCGCTTAGATTGGCGTTGTGCAGCGCGGACCGGGTCCGCGTTGCGGGAGGGCGGGCGATGCCCGTCCAGGAAACTGTGGACGATGCCCGGGGGCCCGAGCCCCTCGGGGGCATCATGTGGAGGAGGCGCTGTGAGCAGCGACCCGTGGGGCCGCGTCGACGAGACGGGCACCGTGTACGTGCGGACTTCCGAGGGCGAGAAGGTCGTCGGATCGTGGCAGGCGGGATCTCCCGAGGAGGCACTGGCCTACTTCGAGCGCAAGTACGAGGGCTTGGTTGTCGAGATCGGCCTCCTCGAGAAGCGGGTGAAGACCACCGACCTGTCGGCGAAGGACGCGACGGCGGCGATCGACCACATCCGCGGGCAGATCGACGAGCACCACGCGGTCGGCGACCTCGAGGCGCTGAGCAAGCGGCTGGACGCGCTCGTGGCCTCGGTCGAGGCGCGCCGCGAGGAGCGCAAGGCCCAGAAGGCGAAGCAGACCGACGAGGCCCGGCACGCCAAGGAGGCGCTGGTCGCCGAGGCCGAGGAGCTGGCGCAGAGCGAGCAGTGGCGGGCGGCCGGCGAGCGGCTGCGGGCACTGGTGGACACCTGGAAGGGCCTGCCGCGGCT
The DNA here is from genome assembly GCF_003097515.1 of Streptomyces tirandamycinicus. Lineage (NCBI taxonomy): Bacteria > Bacillati > Actinomycetota > Actinomycetes > Kitasatosporales > Streptomycetaceae > Streptomyces > Streptomyces tirandamycinicus. The sequence goes on from NZ_CP029188.1 coordinate 2,620,546, forward strand.
CGACCGGAAGTCCGACGACGAGCTGTGGCACCGCTTCTCGCACGCGCGATCGGCGTTCTCCAAGCGCCGCAAGGCGCACTTCGCCGCGCTGGACGCGCAGCGCGAGGTGGCCCGGCAGACGAAGGAGCGGCTGGTCGCCGAGGCCGAGGCGCTGTCCGGTTCGACCGACTGGGGCCCCACGGCCGCGCGCTACCGCGAGCTGATGGCGGAGTGGAAGGCCGCGGGCCGCGCGCAGCGCGAGCACGAGGAGGACCTGTGGAACCGCTTCCGCGGCGCGCAGGACATCTTCTTCGCCGCCCGCAGCGGGGTGTTCGCGGAGCGGGACGCCGAGCAGTCCGAGAACCTGAAGCTCAAGGAGGAGCTGGCGGTCGAGGCGGAGAAGCTGGTGCCGGTGACGGATCTCAAGGGCGCGCGTGCGGCCTTCCGCTCCATCAATGAGCGCTGGGAGGCGATCGGTCACGTCCCGCGTGACGCCCGGCCGAAGGTCGAGGGCCGGATGCACGCGGTGGAGCGGGCGATCCAGGAGGCCGAGGAGGCCGAGTGGCGCCGCACCAACCCGGAGGCGCGGGCGCGTGCCGAGGGCCTGACGGGTCAGCTGCAGGCGGCGGTGGACAAGCTGCGGTCGCAGATCGACGCGGCCCGTGCGGCCGGCAACAACGCGAAGGCCGACAAGCTCTCGCGTGAGCTCGAGGGGCGGCAGGCGCTGCTCGACCAGGCGCTCAAGGGCCTGGAGGAGTTCGGCGGCTGACCACCGGAGACGGACACGCACACCGGGCGGGCCCGGCGGCAGCTGCCGCCGGGCCCGCTTCATGTGCTGACGTGTGCTGACGTGCGCGGACCGCCGGTCGGGGGGTTCCGCCGGGGCCGCTGCGAGGGCGCACGGCGGCAGCCGGGCGCCCTATGCTCCGTGGACGCGGCACAGGGGCCGCCACCTCGGCGGTACGCGCGCGGCCGGTGCTTCCCGGCATCGGTGACGGCCCCGCGAGAACACCGGCCCCACGAGAACACCGGCCCCGCGCACCTCGGCGCGGCACCCGGGGGGCGCGAGCGACCGGTCGATCGCGCGCAACCGGTCGCTACGGACGCCGTGCCGACGTCACCCGGTACACGTCGTAGACGCCCTCGACTCCGCGGACCGCCTTCAGCACATGGCCCAGGTGCTTGGGGTCGCCCATCTCGAACGTGAAGCGCGAGGTGGCGACCCGGTCACGGGACGTCTGGACGGCTGCCGACAGGATGTTCACGTGCTGGTCGGACAGGACGCGGGTGACGTCCGACAGCAGCCGGGACCGGTCCAGCGCCTCGACCTGGATGGCGACGAGGAACACCGAGGACTGCGTCGGCGCCCACTCCACATCGAGCATGCGTTCGGGTTGTTGCGACAGCGAGTCCACGTTGACGCAGTCCGCCCGGTGCACCGACACGCCGCTGCCGCGGGTGACGAACCCGATGATCGGGTCTCCCGGCACGGGCGTGCAGCAGCGGGCGAGCTTCACCCAGACGTCGTCGACGCCCTTGACGACCACACCCGGGTCGGCGTTGGCGCGGCGCTTGCGGCCGCGGCTGCGGGACGGCGGCGCGGACTCGGCGATGTCCTCACTGGCCGCCTCCTCGCCGCCGAGCGCCTGGACGAGCTTCTGCACGACGCCCTGCGCGGCGACGTGCCCCTCGCCGATCGCCGCGTACAGCGACGAGATGTCGGGGTAGCGCATCTCGTGTGCGAGCGTGACCAGGGAGTCGCCGGTGAGGATGCGCTGGATCGGCAGGTTCTGCTTGCGCATCGCCCGCACGATGGCGTCCTTGCCCTGCTCGATCGCCTCGTCACGGCGTTCCTTGGAGAACCAGGCGCGGATCTTGTTCCGTGCGCGGGGAGACTTGACGAAGCCCAGCCAGTCACGCGAGGGGCCCGCGCCGGTCGCCTTGGACGTGAAGACCTCGACCAGGTCGCCGTTGTCCAGCGTCGACTCCAGCGGTACCAGCCGGCCGTTGACGCGCGCGCCTATCGTGCGGTGGCCGACCTCGGTGTGGACGGCGTACGCGAAGTCGACCGGGGTGGCGCCCGCGGGGAGCGCTATCACGTCGCCCTTCGGCGTGAAGACGAAGACCTCGTTGCGCGAGAGGTCGAAGCGCAGCGACTCCAGGAACTCGCCCGGGTCCTCGGTCTCCTTCTGCCAGTCCAGCAGCTGCCGCAGCCACGCCATGTCGTTGACGGCGTCCTTGTCCTTGCCCGAGCCCTTGGGGACATCGGTGCGGATCTTGGACGCGCCGGCGACGGCCTCCTGCTTGTACTTCCAGTGCGCGGCGATGCCGTACTCGGCCCGGCGGTGCATGTCGAACGTGCGGATCTGGAGTTCGACCGGCTTGCCGCTGGGTCCGATGACCGTCGTGTGCAGCGACTGGTACATGTTGAACTTCGGCATCGCGATGTAGTCCTTGAACCGCCCCGGAACGGGGTTCCAGCGGGCGTGGACCGTGCCGAGCGCGGCGTAGCAGTCGCGGACGGTGTCGACCAGGACGCGGATGCCGACCAGGTCGTAGATCTCCGCGAAGTCCCGGCCGCGGACGATCATCTTCTGGTAGACGCTGTAGTAGTGCTTCGGCCGGCCGGTGACGGTGGCCTTGATGCGGGCGGCGCGCAGGTCGGACTGCACCTCGTCCGTCACTATCGCCAGGTACTCGTCGCGCTTGGGCGCGCGCTCGGCGACGAGCCGGACGATCTCGTCGTACATCTTCGGGTAGAGGATCGCGAAGGCGAGGTCCTCGAGCTCCCACTTGATGGTGTTCATGCCCAGCCGGTGGGCCAGCGGGGCGTAGATCTCCAGGGTCTCGCGGGCCTTCTTCTCCTGCTTCTCCCGCTTGAGGTAGCGCATCGTGCGCATGTTGTGCAGGCGGTCGGCGAGCTTGATGACCAGGACGCGCGGGTCCTTGGCCATGGCGACGACCATCTTGCGCACGGTCTCGGCCTGGGCCGCCTCGCCGAACTTGACCTTGTCCAGCTTGGTGACGCCGTCGACGAGCAGGGCGACCTGGTCGCCGAAGTCCCGGCGCAGGGTGTCCAGCCCGTACTCGGTGTCCTCCACGGTGTCGTGCAGCAGCCCGGCCATCAGCGTGGCGGGGTCCATGCCGAGCTCGGCGAGGATCGTGGTGACGGCGAGCGGGTGCGTGATGTACGGGTCGCCGCTCTTGCGCTTCTGGCCCCGGTGCCAGCGCTCGGCGACCTGGTAGGCGCGCTCGATCTGGCGCAGCGTCGCGGTCTCGGTCTTCGGGTCGTTGCCGCGGACGATCCGCAGCAGCGGTTCGAGCACCGGGTTGTACGGGCTGGAGCGCTGGACGCCGAGCCGGGCCAGCCGGGCGCGGACCCGGTTGGAGGAACCGCCGGAGCGCGCGGAGGCGGGCGGCGCGGGCTTGGGGGCCGTGACGGGCACGGGGGCCGGGCCGCCCGCCTTCCCCTGAGCGGCCGCGGTCCGCTCCACGGGCGCCTTCTCGGGCGCGGCGGCGGCCGCCGCAGCCTTGTCGGCCTGCTGGTCGGGCTGCGCGGTGGCGGGACGGGCCTCGTCTGGCAAGAGCGCTCCTCGTGCGGATCCGGGTCCCCCGGTCAGGCCCGGAAAGGCCATGGTATCGACCCCCGGCGTTCGCCTCCCCCCGGGACGGGGACTGTCCACAACGCGGAACGGGCACCCGGTGTTCCCGGATGCCCGTTCGCGTGGCCGTCGCCGTGCCTTTCCCGTGCCCTTCCGGTGCCCGTACGGCGGTGCCGGGGCGGGTCAGACCGTGAGCAGCGCCTCCAGCGGGGCGCCGTCCAGCGCGGGCTCCAGACGGGCCCGCCCGCCGAGGAAGCCCAGCTCCATCAGGATCGCGAGGCCCGCCACCTCGGCTCCGGCACGGCGGATCAGCCCCAGCGAGGCCTCGGCGGTGCCGCCGGTGGCGAGGACGTCGTCGATCACCATGACCCGGTCGCCGCGGTCGAGGTCCTCGGCGTGGATCTCGACCTCGGCCGTGCCGTACTCCAGCTCGTACGCCTGCGACAGCGTCGCTCCGGGGAGCTTGCCCGCCTTGCGCACGGGGATGAAGCCGAGGCCGGCGCGGACCGCGACCGGGGCGGCGAGGATGAAGCCCCGCGCCTCCAGGCCGACGACCTTCGTCGCGCCGTGCTCCACGCACAGGCCCGCGAGAGCGTCGGTGAGCGCCGTGAAGGCCGCCGGGTCCGCGAGCAGCGGGGTGATGTCCTTGAACATCACACCCGGCTTCGGGTAGTCGGAGACGTCCCGGATGCGGCTGAGCAGGAGCTCCCGGACGTTCGCGGTCATCGGCGCCTGCCCGAGGAGGGCCGGCCGCGGCCGCGCTGGCCGACGACCGCCCCGGCCGCCGTCGCCTCGCCGTGCGGTTCGTCCCCCGGCTCGCCGTGGTGCTCCAGGTCGCCGTCCTCGGACGACTCGCCCCTGGCGGCGGCTGCCTCGCGCTTGGCCAGCACCCGCTTCTTCAGCGCCTTCATCGCGGGCTCGCGCTCCTTCAGGTCGGCGACCAGCGGAGTGGCGATGAAGATCGACGAGTAGGCACCGGCGGCGAGACCGACGAACAGCGACAGCGAGATGTCGTTGAGCATGCCCGCGCCCAGGAAGCCGCCGCCGATGAACAGCAGGCCGGCGACCGGCAGCAGCGCCACGACCGTGGTGTTGATGGAGCGGACCAGGGTGCTGTTGATCGACCGGTTGGCGATCTCGCCGTACGTCCAGCGGGTCTGCTTGGTGATGTCCTTCGAGCCCTCCTTGAGGCTGTCGAAGACCACCACCGTGTCGTACAGCGAGTAGCCGAGGATGGTGAGCAGGCCGATCACCGTGCCCGGAGTGACCTCGAAGCCGACGAGCGCGTAGACGCCGACCGTGATCGTGATGTCGTGGATCAGCGCCACGAGGGCGGCCACCGCCATGCGCCACTCGAAGGCGATGGCGAGGTAGATCACCACGAGGAACATGAACACGCCGAGACCGGTCCACGCCTTGTTGGCGATCTGCGCGCCCCAGCTCGGGCCGACCAGCTCGGCGTTGATCTTGCCCGCCGGGATGTCCATGTCCTCGGCGAGCTGCTTGCCCACCTGGTTGGCCTGCGCGGTGTCCAGCTCGCTGACCTGGATGCGCAGGGTGTCGTTGCCGAGCTTCTGGACGATCGCCGGGTGGCCGGTGGCCTCCTGCGCGTACTCCTGGGCCTGCGAGACGGACACGCTCGTCTTCGGGGTGGTGAAGACGGCACCGCCCTTGAACTCGATGCCCATGTTCAGACCCCGCACCGCCAGGCCGACGATGGCCGTGATGGTGATCAGGATCGAGATTCCGTACCAGAGCTTCCGCTTGCCGACGAAGTCGTAGCCGACCTCACCGCGGTAGAGCCTGGCGCCAAGGTTGCCGAGACGCGACATCTCACGCCTCCTTCGGGTCGACGGGGGCGGAGACACGGCGCGAGCGGCGCAGCGGCGGCTTGGCGCCGAGGCGCTTCGGGTCCAGCCCGGACCAGGGGTGTCCGCTCGCGAAGAACTTCGTGCGGGCGAGGAGGGTCATCAGCGGCTTGGTGAAGAAGAACACCACGACGACGTCGAGCAGCGTGGTCAGGCCCAGCGTGAACGCGAAGCCCTGGACCTTGCCGACGGTGACGACGAACAGCACCGCGGCGGCCAGGAACGACACGAAGTCGGAGACCAGGATTGTGCGGCGGGCACGCGGCCAGGCGCGCTCGACGGCGGGGCGCAGCGTGCGGCCCTCGCGGATCTCGTCCCGGATGCGCTCGAAGTACACGATGAACGAGTCGGCGGTGATGCCGATGGCGACGATGGCGCCGCAGACGGCCGGCAGGTTCAGCGCGAAGCCGATGGCCGGGCCGAGCAGGGACATCAGGCTGTACGTCAGGATTCCCGACACCAGCAGGCTGAGCAGGGCGACGACCGACAGTCCGCGGTAGTAGACCACCAGGTAGATCACGACGAGTGCGAGGCCGATGGCGCCCGCGATGAGACCGGCCTTGAGCTGCTCGCCGCCGAGCGCGGGCGTGACGGTGGTGACGGTCTCGACGTTGAAGCTCAGCGGCAGCGCACCGTAGGACAGGATGTTGCCGAGGTCCTGCGCCGACTGCTGGTCGAAGCTGCCGGAGATCTCGGCGTTGGCACTGAGGGTCTGGTTGACCTGCGGAGCGGAGACCACCTCGCCGTCCAGCACGATCGCGAACTGGTTCATCGGCGACGGCTGCTGCGACAGCTTGCCGGTGATCTTCGCGAACTTCTTCGCGCCGGCGCTGGTGAAGTCCATCTGGACGATCCAGATGCCGCGCTGCGGGTCCAGCACGCCCTTGGCGTCGTCGACGTCCCTGCCGTCGACCTCGGCCGGGCCGAGCAGGTACTTCTCCCACCCGCCGATGCTGTTCTTGCCGCAGGCGACGGTGGGCTGCCCGGGCTGGGCGTCCTTGCCGGCGTTGGCGCGCGCCTTGGGGTCGAGGCAGTTCAGGGCGGCGAACTGCTTCTCCAGCGCGGAACCGGCCGCGGCACCGCTCGGCGTGGGCGCCGGGGCCGGGCTCTGGGCGTTCTCCGGCTGACCGGAGGCGGCACCGCTCGGCGAGGGAGAGGGCGCCTTCAGCGCTTCGGTGAGGGCCCGGCCCTGCGTGGTCGGGCTGCTGCTCGGTGCGGTGGCCTTGTCCTTGCCGTCGGTGGCCTTGTCGCCGGGCTCACCGGACGGCGAGGCGCTCGGGCTCCCGGAGGGCTCGGGAGTCGCCGGGCCGGCGGGCAGCACGTTGAGCACGGGACGGAAGTACAACCGGGCGGTCGTACCCACCTGCTTCTGGGCCTGCTCCGAGTTCGTCCCCTTGGGGATGTTGACGATGATGTTCTCTTTGCCCTGGGTCTGGACCTCGGCCTCGGAGACACCCAGACCGTTGACCCGGCGCTCGATGATGCCGACCGCGGTGTTCATGTTGGTCTCGTTGACCGCGCTCTCCTTGCCGGGCTCCGCCTCGGCCTTGAGCGTGATCGTCGTGCCGCCCGCGAGGTCGATACCGAGTCGCGGCGTGGTCTCCCCCGACCAGAACATCCCGCCGACGAGAGCGGCCATGACGATCAGCATCAGCGCGAGGGTACGCCCCGGCTTCCCCTGACCCCCCGGCGCCTTTCGGCCCTTCTTCGGTGCTGCCACCTTGTCGTTTCTCCCTGTCCAACCGCCCCGCGCCGGGTGTGCGACGGGGCGGCCACGATGTGTTGTGGGGACCTGCCCCCGCGGAAGAAGTGGGCACACGCCGGGGACCGCGAGCGCCGGCCGGCGCGCCGCGGTCCCCGGTCGCGGCTACTTCGCGTCGGTGTCGCCGCCGCTCTTCTCGTCGCTCTTGGCGCCCTGGGCCCCCGGCTCGGCGTCGCCCGCCTCGTCCTTCTTGCCAAGGTCGATCTTGGCATCGTCAGCGGGGTCGGCGGGGTCGGCGGCGGCAGCCGGCTCGGTCAGCGAGGAGGCGTCGTCCGGCACGATCGGCGTGTCGCCCTTGAGGTCGGTGTCCTCGTCGCCGTGGACGATCCGGTTGTACTCGGAGTCCTCCAGGACGGCCCCGATGGCGTTCTTGGCGAACACGAGGTGGACGCCGGGCGCGGCCTCGAGGAGCACCGTGTCGTCGTTGACCTCCTTGACGGTGGCGTAGAGGCCGCCGATCGTCCGGACGCCGGTACCGGGCTGCATCTGGTTCCGCATGTTCACCGCCGCCTGCTGCTTCTTCTTGGCGGAGCGGGTCATCAGGAACATGGCCCCGATGAGGACGATGAACGGGAGGAGGGTCACGATATCCACGGGACGGAATTCCTTCGCACGACCGCGGTGAGGAGCGGCCTGGTCTACGGGGGTGGGTACGCCGACCATCACGGGCGGCATCGGCGGAGTCTAAGCGAGTCCGCGTCGATGGAACAACGCCCAGCATCGCACCCCGGTTCCCGCGCGGGCGACCGTCCGCGCCGTCACGTCCCGAACAGACCCTGTTGTCCGCCGCCGCCGGGGCCCTGCCCGGGCGGCACCAGGCCGAGATGCGCCCATGCCGCCGGTGTCGCCACCCGCCCTCTGGGGGTACGGGCCAGCAGCCCCTCCCGGACCAGGAACGGCTCGGCGACCTCCTCGACGGTCTCCCGCTCCTCCCCCACGGCCACGGCCAGCGTCGACAGGCCGACCGGGCCGCCGGCGAACAGCTTGAGGAGGGCCTGGAGCACGGCGCGGTCGAGCCGGTCGAGGCCGCGGCCGTCCACCTCGTACACGCCGAGGGCCGTCGCCGCGATCTCCCGGGTGATTCGGCCGTCCGCCTTGACCTGGGCGTAGTCGCGGACGCGGCGCAGCAGCCGGTTGGCGATGCGGGGCGTGCCGCGGGAGCGGCCCGCGATCTCCGCGGCCCCGTCCGTGTCGATCGCCACGTCGAGGAGCTGCGCGGAGCGGTGGATGACGCGCTCGAGTTCGGACGGTGCGTAGAACTCCATGTGCGCGGTGAAGCCGAAGCGGTCGCGCAGCGGCGGCGGCAGCAGCCCGGCCCGGGTGGTGGCGCCGACCAGGGTGAACGGCGGCAGCTCCAGCGGGATGGCGGTGGCGCCGGGCCCCTTGCCGACGATCACGTCGACGCGGAAGTCCTCCATCGCCATGTAGAGCATCTCCTCGGCGGGCCGCGACATCCGGTGGATCTCGTCGAGGAACAGCACCTCGCCCTCCTGGAGGGAGGACAGGATGGCGGCGAGGTCGCCCGCGTGCTGGATGGCCGGGCCGCTGGTGATCCTGATCGGGGCGCCCATCTCAGCCGCGATGATCATGGAGAGGGTGGTCTTGCCGAGCCCGGGCGACCCGGACAGCAGGACGTGGTCGGCGGTGGCGCCGCGCGCCAGGGCCGCCTTCAGGACCAGGTCGAGCTGTTCGCGTACGCGCTCCTGGCCGACGAACTCGTCCAGCGACTTCGGCCGCAGGGCCGCCTCCACGGCCTGGTCCTCGCCGTCGGCGGAGGCACCGACGAGCCTGTCGTCGGCGTCGTCGGTCGTCGGTGCGGTGTCGTCCCAGTTCACAGTGGATTGCCTCGCGTGGGTGGGCGGGTCCGGTTCGGTCAGGCGGGGTGCGGTCAGGTCCGTTCCGGCGGAGTGCGGCTCGGGGTCAGCGGGTGCGGTTCAGCGTCCGGAGGGCGGCCCTGAGCAGCGGGCCGACCTGGGGCTCACCGGCCGCCGCCTCCGCCTGCGGGGTCACCGCGGCGACCGCCTCGTCGGCCTCACGGGTGGCGTAGCCGAGTCCGATCAGCGCGGCGTGCAGCTGGTCCCGCCAGGACTGGGTGACGGCGGCTCCGACGGCGCCGCCCGGTGACCCGACCGGCTCGCCGAGGCGGTCCCTCAGCTCCAGCAGCAGCTTCTGGGCCCCCTTCTTCCCGATGCCGGGCACGGCGGTGAGCGCCTTCTCGTCGGCGGTGGCCACCGCCCGCCGCAGCGCGTCCGGGCTGTGCACCGCGAGCATGGCCTGCGCCAGCCGGGGTCCGACCCCGCTCGCGGTCTGGAGCAGCTCGAAGACCTGCCGCTCGTCGTCGTCGGCGAAGCCGTACAGCGTCAGCGAGTCCTCCCGGACCACCAACGACGTGGCCAGCCTGGCCTGCTGACCCACTCTCAGCCCGGAGAGGGTGTCCGGTGTGCACTGGACGGACATCCCGACACCGCCGACCTCGATCACCGCGGTGGTCGGGGCGAGGGCGGCGACCGCGCCGCTCACAAAGGCGATCATGCGCTACGGCCTTTCGTCGCGTGATGGGCGGCGACCGCCCGCTGCAGGCGGTTCTGCGCGGGCGCGCGCCAGATGTGGCAGATGGCCAGGGCGAGGGCGTCGGCGGCGTCGGCCGGCTTCGGCGGGGCGTCCAGCCGCAGCAACCGGGTGACCATCGCGCCCACCTGCGCCTTGTCGGCGCGGCCGCTGCCGGTGACGGCCGCCTTGACCTCACTCGGGGTGTGCAGGGCGACGGGCAGTCCGCGACGGGCCGCGCACAGCACGGCGACGGCGCTCGCCTGCGCCGTGCCCATGACCGTGCGCACGTTGTGCTGGCTGAAGACCCGTTCCACGGCGACCAGTTCGGGCCGGTGGGTGTCCAGCCACTCCTCGATGCCGCGCTCCACGGCGACGAGGCGGTCGCCGAGCTCCGCGTCCGCCGCGGTGCGGACCACTCCGACACCGAGCATGGTCAGCGGACGGCCCGCGACGCCCTCGACGACGCCGATGCCGCACCGCGTCAGCCCCGGGTCCACCCCCAGCACGCGCACACGCCCACCCCTTCTTCGCCGTCCCCCGGCCACCGCCGGGTCGTGTCCCGGCGTTTGTGCAGGCTATCGGCTCCCTCTGACAACCGCCGACAACCGGGCGGCCCGAAACGCGACGGGCCGACGGGGCGGTATCCCCATCGGCCCGTCGTACGAGGCGGGATCAGGCGTCGACCTTCTCCATGACGTCGTCCGAGACGTCGAAGTTGGCGAAGACGTTCTGCACGTCGTCGCTGTCCTCCAGCGCGTCGATCAGCTTGAAGATCTTGCGAGCGCCCTCCTCGTCCAGCTCGACCTGCATGGTCGGGACGAAGTTGGCCTCGGCGGAGTCGTAGTCGATGCCGGCGTCCTGGAGCGCGGTGCGCACCGCCACCAGGTCGGTGGCCTCACTGATGACCTCGAAGTTCTCACCGAGGTCGTTGACCTCTTCGGCGCCGGCGTCCAGCACCGCGCCGAGCACGTCGTCCTCGGACAGCTCGCCCTTAGGGAGCACGACGACGCCCTTGCGGTTGAACAGGTAGGACACCGAGCCGGGGTCGGCCATCGAGCCGCCGTTGCGGGTCATGGCGACACGCACGTCGGACGCGGCACGGTTGCGGTTGTCGGTGAGGCACTCGATGAGCACCGCGACCCCGTTCGGGCCGTAGCCCTCGTACATGATCGTCTCGTAGTCGGCGCCGCCGGCCTCGAGACCGGCACCGCGCTTGACCGCGGAGTCGATGTTCTTGTTCGGCACCGACTGCTTCTTCGCCTTCTGAATGGCGTCGAAGAGGGTCGGGTTGCCGTCCGGGTCCGCACCGCCGGTGCGGGCGGCGACCTCGATGTTCTTGATCAGCTTCGCGAAGAGCTTGCCGCGCTTGGCGTCGATCACGGCCTTCTTGTGCTTCGTCGTGGCCCATTTAGAGTGGCCGGACATCTGCCTGTCTCCTTCGCGTAACCAATCCCTGCTCCGTTCCCCTGAGATCCTACCGGGACCGGCCCGCCCGTCGCCCGACCACCACCCCTCACGGAGCGCCAGGCGCACCCCTCCTGATCGTCGCCCGACCACCACCCCTCACGGAGCGCCAGGCGCACCCCTCCTGATCGTCGCCCGACCACCACCCCTCACGGAGCGCCAGGCGCACCCCTCCTGATCGTCGCCCGACCACCACCCCTCACGGAGCGCCAGGCGCACCCCTCCTGATCGTCGCCCGACCACCACCCCTCACGGAGCGCCAGGCGCACCCCTCCTGATCGTCGCCCGACCACCACCCCTCACGGAGCGCCGAGGAGCGCGCCTACCGAACGCCGCCCGGCCCCTCACGGAGCGCCGGCGCGCGTACCTTCCGGTCCCGCGGTGCGCACCATGTCGACGAACAGGGCGTGCACTCGGTGGTCCCCGGTCAGCTCCGGGTGGAACGACGTGGCCAGCGCGTTGCCCTGGCGGACGGCGACGATGTGGCCCTCGTGCTCGGCGAGCACCTCCACCTCGGCACCGACGGACTCGACCCAGGGGGCGCGGATGAAGACGCCCTCCACGGGGCCTCCCCCGACGCCCGCGACCGCGACCGCGGCCTCGAAGGACTCGTTCTGGCGGCCGAACGCGTTGCGGCGCACGATCATGTCGATGCCGCCGACGGTCTCCTGACCCGAACGCGGGTCGAGGATCTTCTCGGCGAGCATGATCAGGCCCGCGCAGGTGCCGTAGACCGGCATCCCCGCGCGCACCCGCTCGCGCAGCGGCTCCATCAGCCCGAAGAGATGGGCCAGTTTGGAGATGGTGGTGGACTCGCCGCCCGGGATGACGAGGCCGTCCACCTCGGCGAGTTCCTCGGGACGCCGGACCGGCCTGGCCACGGCATCAGCCGCGGCCAGGGCGATCAGGTGCTCCCGTACGTCGCCCTGCAGAGCCAGTACTCCGATGACAGGGGTGCCGGGTGTGCTCATGGGTGGTTACCAGCCGCGGTTCGCGTAGCGCTCGGCCTCGGGCAGGGTGTCGCAGTTGATGCCGACCATGGCCTCGCCCAGGTTGCGGGAGGCGTCCGCGATGATCTTCGGGTCGTCGTAGAAGGTGGTGGCCTTCACGATCGCCGCGGCGCGCTTGGCCGGGTCGCCCGACTTGAAGATGCCGGAGCCGACGAAGACGCCCTCGGCGCCGAGCTGGCGCATCAGCGCGGCGTCGGCGGGGGTGGCGACGCCACCGGCGGAGAAGAGCACGACGGGCAGCTTGCCGAGCTGGGCGACCTCGGCGACGAGCTCGTACGGGGCGCGCAGCTCCTTGGCGGCGGCGTACAGCTCGTTGTTGTCGAAGCCGCGCAGGCGGGCGATCTCGTTCTTGATCTGGCGCAGGTGGCGCACGGCCTCGACGACGTTGCCGGTGCCGGCCTCGCCCTTGGAACGGATCATGGCCGCGCCCTCGGCGATCCGGCGCAGGGCCTCGCCCAGGTTGGTGGCACCGCAGACGAAGGGGGTCGTGAAGGCCCACTTGTCGGAGTGGTTGACCTCGTCGGCCGGGGTGAGCACCTCGGACTCGTCGATGTAGTCCACGCCGAGCGACTGCAGGACCTGGGCCTCGACGAAGTGGCCGATGCGGGACTTCGCCATCACCGGGATGGAGACCGCCTCGATGATGCCCTCGATCATGTCCGGGTCGGACATCCGGGCCACACCGCCGTCCTTGCGGATGTCGGCGGGGACGCGCTCCAGGGCCATGACGGCCACGGCGCCCGCGTCCTCGGCGATCTTCGCCTGCTCCGGAGTGACGACGTCCATGATCACGCCGCCCTTGAGCTGCTCGGCCATGCCGCGCTTGACGCGCGCGGTGCCGGTCTCGGGAGCCTGCGGGGAGTTGGAGAACGTGCTGGACACGATCGACCTCATTCGGTGACGACAAATGGTGCTCCGACGAGGAAACAGTCGGGTGCCAGGCCAATGCAAGGGCCAATGGTCACCCGGTGGCTCGTTTTGGCGGCGCCGGGACGGGGCCGCGAGGCTGCGCAGTACGCCGGACCCGGACCGCCGAAGCCGGGCGCGCGGGCGGACCGGGACGGCCGCGGGCGGACCGCCGTTCCGGGTGCGGCCGCCGGAGCCGTGCCGCGTACGGCCCCCCGGGGGAGGCGTCCGCTACGGCCGGTCCGCCAGGGCCACCGGGGGCTCGTCGTCCATCTCGAAGGCCAGTGGGAACGGGGCGTGGCCGGCGAGGCGGAACCAGCGGACCGTGCGGTGCCGCCGCAGTGCCCGCGCCGCCCGCACGGCGTCGTTGTGGAACCGTCGCGCCATCGGCACGCGGCGGACGGCCGCGGCGAGCTCGCCGGCGGCGTCCTCTCCCCCGGGGGCCTCCCGTACGGCCTCCACCTGCTCCGGCTCGCCGAACACGGCCCGCAGCGCCTGGCTCAGCTCGCTCTCGGCGACCTCGCGGCGCTCCTCGTCCGCCTGACGGGCCGCGTGCGCGGCCTCGTAGAGCACGATCGAGGCGGCGGGGTCCAGCACGCCCGAGGTGGCGAGCTCCTGGGTGACCGAGGCGCGGCGCAGGAGCTGGGCGTCGAGCGCCGCGCGGGCGGCGTCGATCCGGGCGTGCAGGCGGTCGAGCCGGCCGGCGGTCCAGCTGAGGTAGAGGCCGATGGCGACGAGCGCGACGAGAATCCAGATCAGGGTTGCGGTCACGCCGGGTCAATCTACCGGTGCGTCCTCCGGGTGCACCGGGGCCCGCCTCCGCGCCGGGAGGTGGACCGATTCGGCCTGACGCCCGCCTCCGCGCCGAGTGAACCGATTCGGCCCCGGATCCGCTTCTGCGCGGGGGCCCGATGCAGCGCCCAGTCCCGCCTTCGCGCCGGGAAGTGGACCGATTCGGCCCGGGGCCGTCTCCGCGCCCGGGACACGGTTCGGCGCCCAGTCCCGTCTCCGCGCCCGGGGCCCGTGCCGGCGGCCGGCCAGGCGTGGCCCGGAGCGGACCTCCGCCCGCCGCCGCCCCGTCCGGCGCCTCAGTCGCGAGCCAGGCCGAAGCGGGCCCTCAGGCCGCCGGGGCGTTCGTCCGCCGCCACCGAGGCCGCGCCGTCCGTCACCGTCTCGTACACCGCCAGGATGTCCGCGCCCACCGTGGACCAGTCGAAGCGCCGCACATGGGCGCTCCCCCGTGCGCTGAGCTCGGCGCGCCGGGACGGCGAGCCGAGCAGCCGGATCGCGGCGTCGGCCAGGGCGCCCGCGTCCTCGTTGGCGAAGAGCTCGCCCGCCGCGCCCTGGTCCAGCACCTGGACGAAGGCGTCCAGGTCCGAGGCCAGGACCGGTGCGCCCGCCGACATCGCCTCGACCAGGATGATGCCGAAGCTCTCGCCCCCGGTGTTGGGCGCGACGTACACGTCGACGCTGCGCAGCAGCCGGGCCTTGTCCTCGTCGCTGACCATCCCCAGGAACTCGACGCGCGCCCGCATCGACTCGGGCAGGGACTCGACGGCCTCCTCCTCGTCCCCGCGCCCCGCCACCAGCAGCCGGGTGTCCGGACGCGCCTCCAGGATCCGCGGCAGGGCCTTCATCAGCACGGGCAGGCCCTTGCGGGGCTCGTCGATGCGCCCGATGAACCCGAGCGTGTGCCCCCCGGCTTCGCCGGTGGTGCCCCCGCCCTGCCACTCCGCCTTGGGTTCGGCCTTGGCGAAGAAGTCCACGTCGACGCCGTTCGGGATGACGACCGCGTCGCCGCCCAGGTGCTCGACGAGCGTGCGCCGGGCGTACTCGCTGACCGCGATCCGTGCGCTGATCTTCTCCAGCGCGGGCTGGAGGATCGGGTAGGCCGCGATCATCGCCCGCGAGCGCGGGTTGGAGGTGTGGAAGGTCGCCACGATCGGCCCCTGCGCCGCCCAGCAGGACAGCAGCCCCAGCGACGGCGACGCCGGCTCGTGGATGTGGATCACGTCGAACCCGCCGTCGTGCAGCCAGCGCCGTACCCGGGCCGCGGAGAGGAAGCCGAAGTTGAGCCGGGCGACCGAGCCGTTGTACGGCACGGGCACGGCGCGGCCCGCCGACACGACGTACGGCGGCAGCGGGGTGTCGTCGTCGGCCGGGGCGAGGACGGACACCTCGTGCCCCAGTCCGGTCAGGTGCTCCGCCAGGTCGCGGATGTGGAACTGGACGCCGCCGGGCACGTCCCACGAGTAGGGGCAGACGATCCCGATCCTCATGTCCGGGCCTCCCCCGTGTCGCCGCGGTCCGCCACGTCCGGGAGCCACAGCCGCTGCAGCATGTGCCAGTCCTCCGGGTGGTCGGCGATGCCGGTGGCGAAGGCGTCGGCCAGCGCCTGTGTCATCACGGACGTCTTCTCGGCCCGGGTGCCCGTCTCGGGCACGTCGACGGGCGGGTGCACCCGGCCCTTCATGACGGGCGTGTCGTCGTACCAGAGGGTGACCGGCAGCAGCAGCGCGCCGGTCTGCTGGGCGAGCAGCGCGGGTCCCGCGGGCATCCTGGCGGTCTCGCCGAAGAACTTCACCTCGATGCCCGAGGCGGACAGGTCGCGGTCCGCCACCAGGCAGACCAGGCCGCCGTCGCGCAGCCGGCGGGCCAGCGTGCCGAAGGCGGAGCCGCCGGTGTGCGGCAGCACCTCCATCCCGAGGGACTCGCGGTAGGCCACGAACCGGTCGTACAGCGTCTCCGGCTTCAGCCGCTCCGCGACGGTGGTGAACGGGATGCCGAGCGCGCGGGTGGCCCAGACCCCCGCCAGGTCCCAGTTCGCCAGGTGCGGCAGCGCGAGGACGACGCCCTTGCCGCGGGCCATGCCGTCGTGCAGACGCCGGATGTTCTCGATCTCCACGCTCCGGCGCACGCGCTCCTCGTCCCAGGCCGGCAGCCGGAAGGACTCCATCCAGTAGCGCATGTAGGAGCGCATCCCGGCCCTGGACAGTTCGGCGAGCCGCTCCGGGCCGGCGTCCGGCACCACCCTGACCAGGTTGGTCTCCAGCCGCAGTACGCCCCTGCCGCGCCGCTTCCACGCGGTGTCGGCGATGGTGCGTCCGAGCCGGGCGGCGACGGGGTCCGGGAGCTTCTTGACCGTCCCCCAGCCCAGCCCGTACAGCGTGTCGGTCAGCCGGTCCTGGATACCGCTCATGCCTCACTCCCCTGCGAGGTGCCCCGGGGGCTCCCGTGCGAGGGCCCCTGCGCGGGCCCGTCCCCGGCCGTCCCGGCATCCGCCTCCGCCGCCTCGCGGCGCACCGTGACCACGCGCTGGGCCAGGGTCACCACGGAGCCGGCGGCCACCACCCAGAGCGCGATGGGCAGCAGGACGTCGACACCGGGGACGCCGAAGGCGTGCAGTCCGGCGAGTCCGGCGGCGACCAGCGAGATCACCAACCGCTCGGCCCGCTCCACCAGCCCGTTCACGGCGACCGGCAGCCCGATCGACTCGCCCCGTGCCTTGGTGTACGAGACGACCTGGCCGCTGGCGAGGCAGAAGATGGCCACCGCGCACAGCACGTTGTCGTCGCCCTTGCCCGCGTACCAGAGGGCGAAGCCGCCGAAGATCGCGCTGTCCGCGACCCGGTCCAGCGTGGAGTCCAGGAAGGCCCCCCAGCGGCTGGAGACCCCGGCCTGACGGGCCATGTTCCCGTCGACGAGGTCGGAGAAGACGAAGAGGGTGATGACGATCGTCCCCCAGAAGAACTCTCCTCGGGGGAAGAAGACCAGCGCGCCCGCGACCACTCCGGCCGTGCCGACGAGGGTCACCGCGTCGGGGCTCACTCCGCGGCGTAGCAGAAACGCGGCGAACGGTGTGAGGACACGCGTGAAGAACGCACGCGCGTACTTGTTCAGCATGGCCTTCCCGAAAGGTCGGTGTGCCGCGCGGCCCCTTCGGCCACCGGCGGGCCCATCGTAGCCACGCGCACGGCGGCCCAGCGGCCTGGCCCGGTCGGGTACGACGTATGGACGCACCGTGAAGGGAGTGGAAAGCTCGAAGGACAACCGCGGGCTTCGCCGGCGCATCCCCCCGGGCACCTGCCCGGGGCCTCCCACAGCGCGCCCCCGGGTCCGCGCCCTCACCTCACCGTGCAGATGAGTCGGGAGGAACGAATCATGGGCGACAAGGCGAATGCGCAATCCGGAGCCGCCGGCAGGGCTACGACGGCCGACCGGCCGACATCCGTGAGGAATGTGGTGCTGGTCGGCCACAGCGGATCAGGGAAGACGACCCTGGTGGAGGCGCTGGCCCTGACGGCGGGGGCGGTCAACCGGGCGGGACGCGTCGAGGACGGCGGGACGGTCTCGGACTACGACGAGATCGAGCACCGCCAGCAGCGTTCGGTACAGCTGAGTCTCGTCCCGGTCGAATGGGGCGGATACAAGATCAATCTGTTGGACACCCCCGGGTACGCCGACTTCGTGGGGGAGCTCAGGGCCGGTCTGCGAGCCGCGGACGCGGCCCTCTTCGTTGTCTCGGCGGCCCAGGAGGCCGACGCCGTGCCCGCCTCGACCCGCATGGTGTGGGAGGAGTGCGCGGCGGTCGGGATGCCCCGGGCGATCGTGGTCACCCATCTGGAGACGGCCCGGACCGGGTTCGACGAGCTGATCGAGGTCTGCGGGCGGCTGTTCGGCGGTGACGACCCGGACGCGGTGCTGCCGCTCTATCTGCCGCAGTACGGCCCGGAGGCCGCCGACGGGCACGCTCCGGTCACGGGACTGGTGGGGCTGCTGTCGCGGAAGCTGTACGACTACTCCGCGGGCGAGCGCGTCGAGAAGGCGCCCGGCCCCGAGCAGGAGGCGCTGCTGGCGGGGGCCCGGAACCGCCTGATCGAGGGGATCATCGCCGAGAGCGAGGACGAGACGCTCATGGAGCGCTATCTGGGCGGCGAGGAGGTCGATCTCAAGACGCTCATCGACGACCTGGAGAAGGCCGTCGCGCGTGGCGTGTTCCATCCCGTGCTGGCCGCCGCGCCGGCGGTGAACGGAGCGAGGCAGGGCCTGGGGACGGTGGAGCTGCTGGAACTGATCACCGGCGGCTTCCCGACCCCGCTGGAACGCGAGGCACCCGCGGTCACCACCCCGGACGGCCGGCCGCGGCCCGCAGTCGGCTGCGACCCGGACGGTCCGCTGGTCGCCGAGGTGGTCAGGACCGCCTCCGACCCGTACGTCGGCCGGCTGTCCCTGGTCCGGGTGTTCTCCGGGACGCTCCGCCCCGACGAGACGGTGCACGTGTCGGGGCACGGGCTGGCCGACCGCGGGCACGAGGACCACGACGTCGACGAGCGCGTCGGCACGCTCTCCTCGCCGTTCGGCAAGCAGCAGCGCACCGTCGGCAGCTGCATCGCGGGCGATCTCGCCTGCGTGGCCAAACTCGGGCGGGCCGAGACCGGCGACACGATCTCCTCGACGGCCGACCCGCTGCTCATGGAGCCGTGGGCGATGCCCGACCCGCTGCTGCCGGTGGCCATCCGGGCGCACAGCAAGGCCGACGAGGACCGGCTGTCCCAGGGGCTGGCCCGGCTGGTCGCGGAGGACCCGACGATGCGGCTGGAGCAGAACCAGGACACCCGGCAGGTGGTGCTGTGGTGCCTGGGCGAGGCCCATGTGGACGTGGCGCTGGAGCGGCTGCGCAGCAGGTATGGGGTCCAGGTGGACGTGGTGCCGCACAAGGTGTCGCTGCGGGAGACGTTCGCCGGGCCGTCCGCCGGGCGGGGCCGCCATGTGAAGCAGTCCGGCGGGCACGGCCAGTACGCGATCTGCGAGATAGAGGTGGAGCCGCTGCCGCCGGGCTCGGGGATCGAGTTCGTCGACAAGGTGGTGGGCGGCGCCGTCCCCCGCCAGTTCATCCCCTCGGTGGAGAAGGGCGTACGGGCGCAGGCGGCGAAGGGCCTCGCGGCCGGCCACCCGCTCGTCGACGTGCGCGTGACGCTGCTGGACGGCAAGGCGCACTCGGTGGACTCCTCCGACGCGGCGTTCCAGACGGCTGGCGCGCTGGCGCTGCGCGAGGCGGCGGCGCAGGCCCGGATCGACCTGCTGGAGCCGGTGGCCGAGGTGCAGGTGATGGTGCCGGACGAGTACGTGGGCGCCGTCATGAGCGATCTGTCGGGCCGCCGCGGCCGCGTGGTCGGCACCGAGCAGGCGGGCACCGGCAGGACGGTCGTACGCGCCGAGGTGCCGGAGATCGAGATCGGGCGGTACGCGGTGGACCTGCGGTCCATCTCGCACGGGACCGGCCGCTTCGACCGGACGTACGCGCGGCACGAGGCGATGCCGCCCCAGATGGCGGCCAAGGTCAGGGAGGAGACGACGGCCGCCGCGTAGGGCCCGCCGGGAAGACACCGCGGCCCCGCGCGCCCGCCCGCGGGCAGGACCGCGGTCCCGCGCCGCGGAGCCCGTGCGGACCGGAAGTGCCGCCCCCGAACTCGCTTCCGGCGGGCGGCACTTGCGTGACGGGCGCGCGCCCCGGGGGCCGGAAGACGGTGCTGACGCGTGGGCCACGCCCCCGCTACGCTGTGTTGCGCAGCTCAGCAGGTGTACGGGGCGCGGCAGTCGGGAAGGCCGCAGTGCGGACGGTGCGGCGATGGGGGCGGTAGTGGCGGACCAGGCATTCGATTTCTCCCCCGGGGCCCAGATCCCGGTGCAGGGGGCGGCCGGCCAGACGGCGGCGACGCACGCCCTCGCCTCGGCCGCCTACCGGGACAGTCCGCTGGAGGAGATACTCAAGGCCGACAACGAGTGGCACAAGTCCACCGTGAAGAAGGGCAGGTTCTCGCTCTTCGAGCCGAATCTCGGCGAGGCCTTCGCGCGGGCGGTCCAGGTGCGGATGCTCGGCGGGGCCCGCAAACCGCTGATCCAGTCGTTCGGCGCCGAACCGCAGGCCGTGGTGGAGCACGCGCTGGCGGCGAGCCGGATCCGCAAGCAGCGGGACGCCCGGCTCACCGCGGTCATGGCGGTGTTCGGGCTGTTGTTCCTGCCCGGCGCGCTGCTGTGGATCGGCGTGTTCCAGCTGCGCCGCACCCTCGCGGGCTCCCAGGGCAGGAAGACCGGCGCCGTCGGGTCGGCGCTGCTGGCCGCCGTGGGCGTCCTCGCGGTGCTGTTCCTGATCGCGCTGCCGTTCGGCGGGTTCTGGGCGTACTACCTGCGGGCCATGATCGTCGCCCCGGTGATCGGCTGGCTGTTCGCCAAGCGGATCTGCGAGAACACGGCGACGGACCTGCGGGCCCGCTGGGACGGCCTCCTCTCCGGCGGGGGCATCGGGGCGAAGGTCCCGGAGGCCGTGCCGGGCAACCCGAACGAGACGGCCGCCGAGGAACTGCGCCAGGGCCTGGAGAAGCTCACCGCCGAGCAGCAGTCCAACACGGTCTTCTACGCCGGCCCCAAGGGGATACTCGGCATGGGCACCCGCTGGGGGAGCTGGCAGCTCGCCGAGGAGCTGGTGTCGAAGGAGCCCGGCAAGGAGTTCCACCAGTTCCGCAGCTGGGACGTCATCAAGGTCATCCACGACCGGCTGACGCTGCTCCAGCGCGGCCCGCTGAACACGGGCGGTTTCCCCAAGCCGTCGGTGAAGCACTGGATCGTGGTCCCGGTCGGGGAGGGCGCGGCGGAGGTGGCCCGGCCGGAGGGGCAGGACGTGGACACCTTCCAGGTGAAGCGCCACGAGATACAGCGGATCTGCGACCACCAGCAGTTCGGGAGCGGCAACCGGCACTATCTGGGCGTCCAGTTCACCCTGTGGGACGGCCAGCTGGTGATCACCATGATGATCACGGTGACGGTTCTCTTCGAGACCCTGCGCATCGAGGTGACCGGGCACGCTCTCGGCCCGGTGCACTCCCTCTTCACCAGCAAGCCCGCGGCCAAGACCGTCGAGGTCGCCAAGACCGTCCGGTTCTGGGAGACCGTGGAGCGCAAGCTGCCGCTGGTGGAGACCGCGGAGGTGGTACGTCAGATGGTCCGGGCGCCGTTCACCTGGTACCCGCCGCTGCTGGACTTCCTGGGCGGGAAGCTGGTCCTCCCCGAGCCGTTCGGGCTGCGGCACGCCTGGGCCGAGCAGCCCTGGCGGCACCGCTTCATGGCGGACGACGCGATGCGGGCGGCGACGCCGGTACTGCGGGTGGCCCACTCCGCCGCGATGCGGGTCCTCGAGGAGAACGGCGTCGACACGGAGCGCTTCGGGACCCGCTCGTCGTTCCTCGGCGCGGGGGTGCAGGACCCGATGCCGGGCAAGGCGGACGTGTACGACGTGTGACGCGGTGGCCCCGGTGCGTCCGCGGGGGCGCCCCGGGGAAAGTGTCGGCGCCCCCGGTGCGGCGCCCCGGGGCCGGTGTCGCGGACTACCCGGCGGGCCAGGTCTCGGCGAGCATCTTCCGGGTGTCCGCGAGGAGTTGCGGCAGCACCTTGGTGTGGCCGATGACCGGCATGAAGTTGGTGTCGCCGCCCCAGCGCGGCACCACGTGCTGGTGCAGATGCGCGGCGATACCGGCGCCGGCCACCGTCCCCTGGTTCATGCCGATGTTGAAGCCGTGCGCCCCGGAGGCCGTCCGCAGGCAGGTCATCGCCCGCTTGGTGAACTCGCCGAGTTCAGCGGTCTCGGCGGCGTCGAGACCGGTGTAGTCGGCCACGTGCCGGTACGGCACCACCATCAGGTGGCCGCCGTTGTACGGGTACAGGTTGAGCACCGCGTACACGCTCTCGCCGCGCGCGATGACGAGTCCGTCCTCGTCGGACTGGGCGGGGATGGAGCAGAAGGGGCAGCCGTCGCCGGCCCCCGGGCCGGTGGGCTTGTTCTCGCCCTGGATGTACGCCATCCGGTGCGGCGTCCACAGCCGCTGGAAGGCGTCCTGGATGCCGACCCCGATCTGCTGCTCCGGCTCACTCGTCATGTGGTGCAGCATATGACTTCGCCCGTACGGAGCGTGTCGCCGGGGCGGACCCGGGCGGCTCCCCGCGATGCTGGCCGGATGGACGTCGACGAGGGAGACACCCCGCTCGACCGCTGGGAGCAGCGGGTCGAGCTGCCGCTCTTCTACGCCTCACTGGTCTTCCTGGCCGCGTACTCGGTGCGGATCCTGGCGCACGACGTGGACGTGGTCTGGCGGGAGATCGCCCTCGCGACGATGCTGCTGATGTGGTTCGTCTTCGCGGCCGACTTCGCGGTGCGCCTGCGGCTCAGCGGTCAGCGGCTGCCCCGCTTCCTGCGGACGCGCTGGCTGGACGCCGTGGTGCTGCTGCTGCCGCTGCTGCGCCCGCTGCGGCTGGTCAAGCTGTACACGACGCTCCAGCGCCGGCGGGACCAGCCGGTGCTCGACCTGTACGTACGGGTGATCGTCTACGCGGGTCTCAGCGCCGTGCTGCTGGGCTGGGCCGGGGCGCTCGCGGTCTACCACCAGGAGCGGACCGCCCCCGGGGCGACGATCCTCACCTTCGGCGACGCCGTGTGGTGGGTGTGCGCGACGCTGACGACCGTCGGGTACGGCGACGTGACGCCGGTGACCGCCTGGGGGCGGACCGTCGCGGTCGGGCTGATGATCTGCGGGCTGGCGCTGCTCGGCGCGGTAACCGGGTCCTTCTCGTCCTGGCTGATCCAGGTCTTCGCCCGGGAGGACGAGCGGAGGCCCCCGGGGGACGCTCGTCCCCCGGGGGCCTCCTCCTGACCGGGTGCGTGCCGGGCCGGGCGCCACCGGCCGGCCCGGGTGTACCGGCCGGTTCGGCCCTACCGGCCGGTTCAGATCTGGGTGCGCTCCTCGACGACCTTCACGATCTTGGCGATGGCCTCGTCGACCGGGATGCCGTTCTCCTGCGAACCGTCGCGGTAGCGGAACGACACCGCGCCGTGCTCCATGTCCTCGTCACCCGCGATGACCATGAACGGCACCTTCTGCTTCTGGGCGTTGCGGATCTTCTTCTGCATCCGGTCCGAGGAGGCGTCCACCTCGACGCGCAGCCCCTGCCTCCTCGCCTTGGCGGCGAACTCCTGAAGGTACGGGACGTGGGCGTCGCCGATCGGGATGCCGAGGGCCTGGACGGGCGCGAGCCAGGCCGGGAAGGCACCGGCGTAGTGCTCCAGCAGCACCGCGAAGAAGCGCTCGATGGACCCGAACAGCGCCCGGTGGATCATGACGGGACGCTGCTTGGTGCCGTCCGGGCCGGTGTACTCCAGGTCGAAGCGCTCCGGGAGGTTGAAGTCGAGCTGGACCGTCGACATCTGCCAGGTGCGGCCGATCGCGTCCTTCGCCTGGACGGAGATCTTCGGGCCGTAGAAGGCCGCGCCGCCCGGGTCGGGGGTGAGCGGAAGGCCCTGCTTCTCGGCCACCTGCCGCAGCACCTCGGTGGCCTCCTCCCAGGCCTCGTCGGACCCCACGAACTTCTCCGGGTCCTTGGTGGACAGCTCCAGGTAGAAGTCGGTCAGACCGTAGTCGCGGAGCAGGTCCAGGACGAAGGTGAGGGTGGTGTCCAGCTCCTCCGCCATCTGCTCGCGGGTGCAGTAGATGTGCGCGTCGTCCTGGGTGAAGCCGCGGGCCCGGGTCAGACCGTGCACCACGCCCGACTTCTCGTACCGGTACACCGTGCCGAACTCGAAGAGGCGCAGCGGCAGTTCACGGTACGAGCGGCCGCGCGCGTCGAAGATCAGGTTGTGCATCGGGCAGTTCATGGGCTTGAGGTAGTAGTCCACGCCCTCGTCGAGCTGCATGGGCGGGTACATGCCCTCGGCGTACCAGTCCAGGTGGCCCGACTTCTCGAACAGCTTGCCCTTGGTCGCGTGCGGCGAGTACACGAACTCGTAGCCGTGCTCCTCGTGGCGCTTGCGCGAGTAGTCCTCCATGACCCGGCGGATCACCCCGCCCTTGGGGTGGAAGACGGCGAGCCCGGAGCCGACCTCGTCGGGGAACGAGAACAGGTCCAGCTCGTTGCCGAGCTTGCGGTGGTCGCGCTTCTCGGCCTCGGCCAGGAAGTCCAGGTGCGCCTTCAGCTCCTCCTTCGACGGCCAGGCGGTGCCGTAGATGCGCTGCAGCATCGGGTTCTTCTCGCTGCCGCGCCAGTAGGCCGCCGCATTGCGCATCAGCTTGAACGCCGGGATGTTGCGGGTGGTGGGCAGGTGGGGGCCCCGGCAGAGGTCCTTCCAGCACAGCTCGCCGGTCTTGGCGTCCAGGTTGTCGTAGATGGACAGCTCGCCGCCGCCCACCTCGACGTCCGCGCCGTCGTCGTGCGAGGCGGCGCCCTTGATGCCGATGAGCTCCAGCTTGTACGGCTCGTCCGCCAGCTCCGCACGCGCGGCCTCGTCGGTGACGACGCGGCGCGAGAAGCGCTGCCCGCGCTTCTGGATCTCCTGCATCTTCTTCTCGATGGCCTTGAGATCCTCGGGGGTGAAGGGCTTCTCCACGTCGAAGTCGTAGTAGAAGCCGTCCCGGACCGGCGGGCCGATACCGAGCTTGGCCTCCGGGAACAGCTCCTGCACCGCCTGCGCCATGACGTGCGCGGTGGAGTGGCGCAGGATGTTCAGCCCGTCCTCCGACGAGATTTCGACGGGCTCGACGGTCTCGCCGTCGCCCACCTCGTACGCCAGGTCCTTCAGCTCCCCGCCGACCCGCGCGGCGATCACGGTGCGCTCGCCGCCGAAGAGATCGGCCGCCGTGGTGCCCGTGGTCACCACGCGCTCTTCCCGCTCGGAATCGCGTTGGATGATCACACGGACGTCTGACACCGGTCTCTCCTGTCTGAAGGGAAGCACGCGCAGGGGTGTCGCGCGTGCACTCGTCATGCTACCGAGCGACGGATCGCCGCCGCGAAACGCGCAGCGCGGGCACCGCGCCCGCGAGCGGTGGGCGCCGCGCGGGTCGGCCGGCCCGGCCCGGCGTGCCGCCCCCGCCGGGGCCGCGGCGGTGCGGGGCGGCCGGGCCGGGGAGAACGGGAGCGGAGGCGAACAGGAGCAGAGGAGCAGGCGCGGCGCCCGCCCGGAGCACGGCGCCGGCCGCCGGCCGCTCAGTCCTCCCCTCCGCACGCCTCCTCGAAGAAGTCGAGATTCTCGTGCAGCGCCTTCATCAGTCTGTCCCGCTCCGCCTCGTCGACCTGCATCGGGACCACCTCGCCGGCGTCGCTGAGCCGCCGGAAGCCGCCGCGGCTCTCCAGGCGGCCGACGACGCGGATGGGGAGCCCCACGAGGTGGGCGTGGCCCGCGGTCCGGTACGACTCCTCGTCCAGGACGGCGCGCACGTACGGGACCTCGGCCCCGGCGAGGACGCGCAGCCGCACCGTCCCCTCACCGCGCGTGCCGGAGCGCCGCATCCGGACCACCGTGCCGGTGACGCGGACGGGCACGGACGGCTCCTCGCGCAGATACCGGGCACCGGCGGCACGGAGCGCGGGCAGGTCTCCGGGGGAGAACTCCACCGGCTCGGGCCGGGCAGCGCAGCCCTCCGGTACCCCCGCCGAGGGCGACCACGCCACCGCGATCCGCGCGCCCTCGGCACCCCGCACCAGGGCCACGAGGGCCTCGGTCAGCTCACGGCTGACCCCCGCCGCGACCGCCGTGTCGAAGGCGTCCATCCCGCCCGTGGCGCGCTGGTAGTCGACGGCCTCGCGAGCGGCGTGCAGGGCGTGGTGCAGCCGGACGGCGACGGACCGGCCGGTGTCCACGGGCAGGAAGGCGGTGAGCCCGCGCCCACCCGGCGCCGGCCCGACCAGGACGCCCTCCAGTACCGCCCGCGCCTGCCGCCGGTGCCGCGCGCCGTGGTAGCCGGCGCGCCCGCGTACGGCGAGTGCGCCCGCGAGCAGGAACTGCCGGGCCGCGGACCGCAACTGCTCCTGCACGGTCCAGGACGCCGCGCCCGACGGGCCCTGCGGCACGTCGCGCCACCAGCGGACCTCGTCGCTCGGCACGGCGAGCCCCACCAGCACCTCGCGGGCCGAGGGCGCGGCCGATCCCGCCAGGGCGGTCAGCGCCTCGCCCAGCAGGTCCTCGCAGTCGGGGAACTCCCGGCTCTCGGGCACCAGCAGGCTCGTGGAGCCGGTGCCGGGCCCCGGCGGGGTCCAGCGGGCGTACCGGCCGGCCGCGCCGCCCCGTCTGCGCCACCCGTGCCGGTGCAGCAGCGCCCCCAGCACCAGGGGGTCCACCAGGGCGGGGTCGGGCACGCCGCTGCCGCACCAGGGGGCGGGCACGCCGTCGGGGAACGGCAGGGGCTCGGGGCGGGCGAACGGCACCGCGGGGGAGCCGGCGGGCCGCGGGGCGCCTTCGTCGGTCGGACGGTGCATCAGGGTCTCCCTCCCGTCCCGACCCGCGTCATGATCTCGCAGAGCGCCCGGTCGTCGAAGATGCGAGAGGTCGGGATCCGCACGGTGGTCCGCCGCCGGCCCGTCACCGGGTGGCCGGCCAGGTTCGTCCAGTAGCAGCAGTGCCTCAGGTCGAGCCGGTCGTGGCCGGCCCGCAGCCACTCGTCCCGGGTCCGCGGCACGATCATGACGACGAGGATCTTGTGCACCGACACGGGAGTGCGGGCCAGTTTCGCCAGGTGCTCGTTGTCGAGGGTGAAGGAGAACGCGGGGCCGGGTGGACGGGGCGCGAGCTGGTACGTGGCTTTCAACTGCACCTTGATGGTGACCTCGTCGTCGACGGTGTGTCCGGGAGCGCTGTGGCTGACGTGCCAGTCGATCCCGTTGTCGGGGAACGGCTGGGACAGCGAGCAGCCGGCGGCCGCCGCGACCGCGTGGAGGTACCCCACCTGGAGGGTCTCCATACAGGCGGTGGTGGCGAGTGCTCCGCGCAGCGGTGCGGTCCGCTCGGGCAGCGCACCCGGTTCGGGCTGCGCGAGCGCCATGGCTGCGTCTGCCTTCCGGGCTGTGCCGATGGTGGTTGGTCGTCACGACGGACCGTCAGCAGTGCGCCCCGTCATCTGTGTTGTCACCCGCCTGCGTAGTGCGCAAACGGTCCGGGTATCACCGAATCGGGCAGGGGATATCACCATCTGCCAGGCATGGGCGAGGAGTTCGGGGATGACGCGCTGGTACGAGGGGCCCCTGGCCGCATTCGACACCGAGACAACGGGAGTTGACGTCGAGCGGGACCGGATCGTGTCCGCCGCGCTCGTCGTCCAGGACTCGCCGGGAGGACGCACCCGCGTCACCGGCTGGCTGGTCAATCCGGGTGTGCCGGTACCGGCCGAGGCGACGGCCGTGCACGGCCTCACCGAGGAACACCTGCAGCACCACGGCCGCTGGCCCGCCCCGGTGATGGAGGAGATAGGCCGGTCGCTGGCCGAGCAGTGCGCCGCGGGCCGCCCGCTCGTGGTGATGAACGCGCCGTTCGACCTGACCCTGCTGGACCGTGAACTGCGCCGCCACCGCGCCTCGTCGCTGGCGCGCTACCTCGAGAACGTCCCGATGTGCGTACTGGATCCCCGGGTGCTGGACAAGCATCTGGACCGCTACCGCAAGGGCCGCCGCACGCTCACCGACCTGTGCGGGCAGTACGGGGTGACGCTGGACGGGGCCCATGACGCGGCGGCGGACGCGACCGCGGCCCTGGACGTGGTCCGGGCGGTCGGCCGCCGTTACGCCGCGCGCCTGGAGCGTCTGTCCGCGGCGGAGCTGCACACGCTGCAGGCGGTGTGGCACGCGGCGCAGGCACGGGGGCTGCAGGCGTGGTTCGCCCGGAACGGCTCGGAGGAGTCGGTGGATCCGGCATGGCCGCTGCGCCCCGAGATCCCCGCCCGGGCGGCATGACCGCCGCGGCGTGACGGCCGCGCGGCGCGTGCGGCACGCCGGAGACGGGTACGGGTGCCCCGCCGCTTCGGGACACCCGTACGCTCCGTGGGGCCGTACCGGCCGCCGGTCCGCACCCGGCCGGGTCTCCCCCGCCTGCCGCCGGTGCGCCGGCGCCGCTGGGGCGCGGCGGGAGAGCGGCTCCTCACCGTGGCGGGCGATTGGTCTGGACCTCTCCCCGCGCATTCAAGCCAATGACCGGGATCGCGTCAAGGCGAACGCGCAAAGCCCCGGCAACTCCTGCCCGTCGCCGCCACGGTGGCGGCGGGTCAGCACGGGTGGGCCGGGAACGCACAAGGCCGGTCCGTCGGATGACGGACCGGCCTCTGCCGGTGGGCGATACTGGGATCGAACCAGTGACCTCTTCGGTGTGAACGAAGCGCTCTCCCGCTGAGCTAATCGCCCGGGAACGCACTGAACCATACAGGTACCGGCGGGTTCCCTTCAAACTCCGTTCGGCGGGCCGGGACCCCCACCGCGACCCGGGGCCGGGTCCGGCACCGGCACCGGCACCGGCACCGGCACCGGCACCGGCACCGGCACCGGGCGCACGGGTACTCACCGCGGATCTGAGTATCCGCGCCCATCCGGTCGCCCTGTGTCCCGCACCACACTCGCCGTCATGGAGAACGCGCTGCCGCCGGCCGAGGAGCTCCGGCTCATCGATCGCGAACTGGTCCAACTCGACGCCCACCGGGCCCGGTTGCTGGCCCGCAGGGCCTGGCTGCTGACGGCCCTGCGGGCCGCGGGACCCGCCCCGGGCCCCGCCCGCTCCCAGGGGACGGCCGCCGAGGCGTCCCCGCCGAGCGCGCAGAACGTCCTGCTCGCCCTCGGCGGGATCCTGCTGACGATCGCCGCCGTCGCCTTCACCGTGGTCAGCTGGGGGCACATGGGCATCGGCGGCCGTGCGCTCGTCCTGGGCGCGGTGACCGTCACGGCCCTCGGGACACCGCTGCTGCTGCTGCGCCACAAGCTCGTCTCGACCGCGGAGTCGGTGGCGGCGCTCGGTCTCGTCCTCACCGTCCTCGACGCCTACGCGCTCAGGCGTGCGGTGCTGCCCGGGACGGACGCCCTGGCCTACACGGCCGTGGCCGCCGGTGTGCTCGCCGCGGTCTGGGCGGGGTACGCGCGCGCGGCCCGCGGGCTGCGCCTGCCGCTGCCCGGCGCCGTGGTGGCGGGGCAGCTCCCGCTGCCGCTGTGGGCGCTGTCCGCGGGCGGCGGCCCGGAGGCCGCCGCGTGGGCGACGCTGGCGACCGCCAGCCTCGATGTCGTGGTCGCGTTCACGGCCCGGCGGAGGGCCGTGCGGGTGCCGGCGGTCGTCTGCGCCGTGACGACGGGCGGATGGTCCCTGCTGACCGGACTCTGGCTGTCGGTGTCCGCGGCCTCCCCGGCCGACTCGGCGGAACCGGCGATGCTGCTCCTGGCGGCGGCGGCCCTGGCCCTGGCGGCCGCGTGGCGGGCGCCGGCGGCAGCGGTGGCGACCGCGGCCCTCGGCGGTCTCGCGGTGGTCGCGGCCGCGGGCGGGGTGCTGCGCGCGGCGGTGCCGTCGGGCTGGGCCGTCCCCGCGTATCTGCTGTGCGCGGCGGCGCTGCTCACGGCCGTACGGCTCCGTGCGCCACGGGGCGTGCTCACCGGGCTCGCCGCCGCCTCCGGTCTGGTCCACCTGGGCTCGGTGCTGTGGGCCGCGCCCATCGTTCTGCTGGGGCTGACGCGACCGGCCGCCGTACTCGGGGAGGTCTGGGGCGGCCCACCGGTACCGGACGCCGCCCCGCCCGGCGCGGCCACCGCCCCGGTGGTCCTCGCGGCCGTGGCGGTGGCGCTGTGGGCGGCACCCCGGCTTCTTCCCGCCGTACCGCTGCCGCGCCCTGCCGGGGACTGCTGCGCACTGGCCCTGGCGTGGTCGGCGGCCGTCGCCGCCCCGGTGGCCCTGGCGCTCCCGCTCGGCCCGGCGCTGGCCGGGCTGCTGTCGGCGACGGCCGCGACCGTGGCCCTGGCGGCCCGCCCGTCGCCCGCCGCCGTACTCCCGCCCACCGGGCGGGCGGCCCCCGGAACGGCACGGACCGCCGGTCGCGCGGCGGACGGGACCACCGCCGCCCCCGAGGCCGGAGCACCGCCACACGCCCCGACGGCCCCCGCCGGTGCGGCACCGCACCCGGCCCGCCCCGCCACGGACCCGGGGCACCCGGTGAACGCGACGCACCCGCCTCCCTGCACGCCCGTGCG
Organism: Streptomyces tirandamycinicus; assembly: GCF_003097515.1. Lineage (NCBI taxonomy): Bacteria > Bacillati > Actinomycetota > Actinomycetes > Kitasatosporales > Streptomycetaceae > Streptomyces > Streptomyces tirandamycinicus. The sequence continues at coordinate 2,650,712 of NZ_CP029188.1, forward strand.
GGACGGGCGTGCGGCAGACGGGTGCGGGAAGCGCGGGGGAACCGGCCTCAGGTGTCGAGGTTCACCGAACGGGCCGACGTGGCACCGATCTCCTCGGCGATCTCGCTGAGCACGTTCGGCGGCACGGTGTCGTCGACGGTGAGCACGACCAGCGCCTCACCGCCCTCCTCCTGACGCGAGACCTGCATGCCGGCGATGTTGAGCCCCGCCTCACCCAGGATGCGTCCGCGCCGACAGCTCCGGACTCACGGACCGCCAGCGCAGGGTCATCGAGGTCATCCCGCGCGGTGGCGGGGCCCGTCGCCGCGTGCCGTACGGTCCGCGGCGCCCTCGGCCGGGCGGCCCGGGACGGCGGCGGTTCCGGCCAGGCGGACCCGGGCCACGGCAGCCAGGAATCCGGCCGGGTCGGCGCCATCCGGCACGGTCGCGGTGAGCGTGCCGACGGGGCGGCCCCGGTGCCGTACGAGCACGAACACCTCCCCCGGCCCCACCCGGGCCCCACCCGGCGCCGGGCGCAGGGCGAGCACGCCGCGGGCGGGGACACTCCCGGCCGGGCGGGGTCGCGCGCACGGCGGCGGATCGAGCGTGTCGAGGTCCAGCTCGGCGACCTGCATGGGGCTCGGTCGCGGCGGGGCGGGCGGAGTGTGCGGCATGCAGGTCTCCCGAGTGGTGTCGTCGGTGCCGTCCGGGTGCCGTCCGGGTGCCGGCCGGTGCGACCCGGTGCGGTCCGGGCCTTCGGTGTGGTCCGGTGCGACCCGGGCCCTCGGGGCGCCGGTGCGATGGGCGCGATCCGGGCCTTCGGGGCGATCGGGGCGTGGAGGTGCGCAGCAGGTGCGGCAGCCCGTGGGGGCCGGGAGTGCGACGGATCGGACGGGTGCAACGGCCGCCCGGCGGGCCGGTCGCCTCTCGGCCCGCTCAGCCCCGCTCACCCGCCCGTCAGTCGCCCGTCAGTCGCCCCTCAGCCGCCCGATCCGGCCGAGCGTCCGCTGCGCGTACCCGGCGAGGCGGGGTCGGCGGCGGACGAAGCTGTGGGCGCGGCGCCCCGGTTCGCGGCTCAGCCGGTGGAGCGCCGCGCCGGGGCCGGGCCGGGTGGACGAGCCCTCGTGGACGCGCAGTTCACCGGTCTTGAGGGCGTCCTTGTACTCGGCGGCGCCGCGGCCGAGGTCGAGCATCCCGATGCCCGCGGCCGCGGCGGCCTCGGCCATCCGCAGATGCAGGATCAGCCCCGGCGAGTACCTGGCGTACGCGGTGTCGTAGGACGGGAACCAGCAGGCCAGCACCGTGCGCGAGCGCAGTCCGAAATGCGCGGCGACGGGGCGCTCCGCCGCGTACAGCACGGACAGCACGCCCGAGCAGCCCGGCGCCCGCGTGTCGTGCAACCGCCGCACGAGCGCGCTGATCCACTCCCGGGCGAACCGGTCACGGCGGCCGGTCCTGCGGTACTGGGCGGACTTCCAGGCCATGAGGGTGCGCAGCGCCGAGGGGTCCCGCTCGTCGAAGACGAACCGCACCTCGCCCGCCTGCCGGCCCAGCCTGCGCTCCTTGGCCATGGTGGTCCTGAGGAACTTGGGCGACTGCTCGCGCAGCCGTCGCTCGTAGGCGGCGTACCCCTCGCCCACGTCGATCACCGGCGAGACGAACTCCTCGGCGCTGCCCGGCCCGAAAAGGTCCTGTCCCGCCTCCAGGTTGTCGAACTCCCACACGGAGAGCGAACAGGCCCGCAGCAGCTCGCGGGCGGAGAGGCGCAATCCCGGCCGCAGCACGGCCCCCTGGCAGTCGGAGACGCCGAGACCGATGGCCCGGCCGTGTCCGAACGGACCCTTCTGGTACGGGAAGAATCCGGCCGGAACCCCCTCGTCCTCGACGACCGCGACCCTGGCGTCCTGCCGCACGCCGGCGACGGCCAGGGTGAACTCCGGCTCCATGAAGGGACTGGCGGGCGCGCCGGACTTGGCCCGCAGCTCACGCCAGGAATCGGCCTCCCCGTCGTCCAGCTCCCCGGGCCTGACGACACGAATGCGCACACCGCTCAACTCGACCCCCCGGTCTCCCCCTTGCGCTTCCCCGGGACAGGACGGTACCGGCCGAAATCGTCCCGCGACAGGGAGTGAGGGGCGCACGGTGACCGCCCGGGGAAGAGGGGTGAAGTCCTGTGAAAGGCGGTGCCAACGGGGCGAATCACGGGGGGCACACTGAAGCGCTGCCAGAGAGCGTTCCAGTCATACCCGGCGCAGGTAGCCCATCGGGGTCGTGTCGTGGAAGTGGCGGAATCCGTCGTGGAGGGTCCTGGCGGACACCCCCGTCGCCGCGGCCAGCTCCGTGAGAGTCAAAGAGTCAGACCCACCCGCAGCGTCACCACGACACATCCTCACTGTCAGTCGACTGCCCTGAGGTAGACCCGGCTCTCGCTGTCGCCCAGCCTGTGCACCGCGATCGCCAGGGAGTTCAGGTCTCCGCCGCAGGGGGCGCAGACCTGCCCTTCCCGTACGTCCGGCAATGACTCGGGTTCGGGGAGATCGAGGTGGGAGAAGGGGGTCATGGGCTTGGCGACACTCTTGCGGGGCTCGTCGCGCTGTCTCAGTTCCCTCTCGGGCCGGAGCTGCTCCACGAAGGCGTTCACCCCGGAAGTGGGGAGGGTGAAGGCCAGCAGCAGTCCGTCGTCCTGGAATCCGTTCTGACGTGCCGCACGTATGTCGGCGGCCTTGGGCGGAAGGTCGATGTTCATCTGCCGGCTGACCGTCGCAGGGGTGGCCGTCTCGTCCCATCCGGGTACTTCACTGGTCCTGTCCGCCGCACCGGACTCGGTTGCGCCGGAGCAGGCGGAGAGGAACGGGCCGGTCAGACAGAGCGCGGCCACCGCGCCGGCGGCGAGGAGAACGCGCTTCGCTCGGGAGTGGTGAAGTGTCCGCGTCATCGAGCGTCCCCGTTCCGTCCCGGATCGGTGCGCGTCCCCTCGCGCCCCGGGTCCTCGGGGGCGGGAAGACCGCCGCTCGAACTCAGGTCGTGGTGCTGCACCGATCCGCTGCCTCGCATGTCGAACTCTCTGGCCAGACCCGTGGTGTGCAGCCGGGCCATGTCGGCGTCGGTCACCTCGGTCGGACCGATGGGGGTCGTCTTACCTGGGTCCCAGTTGTATCGGTCCCAGACGTTCACCTGGTAGTCGAGACTGACCTTGGGCTCGCCGTTCTCGCCCGGCACCACCGTGACGGTACCCGTCGTGTTCGTCATGCCGCTGCCGACGGCCAGGTACCAGTTGCGGTCGGTGTGGGTGTAGCTCTGCGGAGCGGTCTCGACCGGGATGGCCACGGGTTTGCCGCCCGACTCCTCGAACGCGGCCAGAGCCTGCTCGCGCCATCTTTCCTGCTCGTCCTGGATGGCGTACTCGGCGGTCTGCCGGAGTACCGCGTCGTCCGTGAGCATCCGGTCCACGTCCAGATCCACCGGGCTACCGAGCCCGCGCAGGTAGTGGTCCATGTGGTACGCGGCATCGGTGTTCCCGACGAAGTCACCCGCGGTGGACATCGCGACAGCCTGCGCCTGGATCCACTGGTCGTGCGCGCCGGGGGACTCGACGCCGTATCCGCCCGCCCCCGGGTCCGCGGCCACGCGCTTCGAACGGGGCGAGAGAATCCCGGCGGAGAGGAGTTCGTCCTTGTGCTTCGCCCACATCTCCCCGCGTGCCTCGGGGCTCAGCGACTGCCACAGCCGTCGCAGCTCGGCCCGCTGACTGTCGTTCGCGTCCTCACCGAGCGAGGCGAGCTTCATCGCGCGCGGCAACTGGTCCTCGTCGAGCGAGGTGTACGAGGCATGGCCGGCGTTGTGCGGGTCACCGCCGTGGGACTTGCGCAGGGCCCGGGTGACCGCTGCGTCTATCTCCGCGGCGTGGGCGACCAGGCCGGTGAGGGTATCGGCGTACCACTGCATCCTGTCCCTGGTGCGCTGGGATGTTCCCTTCGCGTCGCAGACCGCCTCGATCACCTTCACCGTCCCGTTCCCGCCGTCCGTTACGAGCAGGCCGTTGTCGGGGTCGGGGGATCGGTCCGGGTCACCTTTGCGCGCCTCGTCGGTCAGCGACTTCGCCTTCTTCTGGATCTGCGAGAGTTCGCCGTGGGCGTCGGCGAGCACGGCGTGAATGCTCTGCGCCTCCTTGTGCAGATCACTGAACTCCTTGACAGCCTTGCGCACGAAGTCCCTGGTCACGGTCGCGTTGACACCCTGCCAACGGGCCGCTTCGGACTTCTTCAGCAGACCGTCCCTGGCATCGGTCTGAAGCCTCGCGAGCTTCCCCGCCATCGTCTCCCAGTCCGTGACGGCGGTGCCCAGCCTGCCGAGATCCAGTGCCATGAGGTCGGAATAGGTGAACGTGCCCATCGATCTGCCGCCCTCCCCGTCAGCGCACGTACTTGGAGATCTCGGAAACCGGCATGGCGGTCCCGTCCCGGCCACGAAGGGCGGCAGCGATCGCCCCGTCGTCATGGGCGTGCAGCCTCTTCGAGTAGTCCAGGTGGTTCGAGATGTGTGCGCACATCTGCAGGACGGTCTTCACCTGAGAGTCCCACACCGACAACGTCGTGTAGAGCTCGCCGCCCATGGCCAGGTTGCGGTCCGCGAATTCCTTGGCCGCCCGCGCGGTGGAGCCCTCTCCGTTCTTGTCGGCGCCCGCACCCACGATGTCCGCCTTCTCGCGCAGTTCGCCGTGAAGCAGGAAAGCCTCCTGTCCCACCGCCCCGAGATCGTCCTGCCTGACCACCAGACCGGTGCCAGCCTGGCCGGCTGTACCGCCTGATCCCGGCTCCAGCTGATTGAGCCGCATCCCCGCGGACTGCCGCTGCCTGGCCTGTGCGACCAGTTGCGCCCACTCCTCGCCGAACGTCATCGTCGTCTCCCCCGTCGCGATCACCGGCTCCCGGGCAACGTTAGCAACAAGGGTGCGTCAAGTTGACGGTTGATCTTGGTGGTTGAGTGGTCAGTTGTTGCTCGGGGTAAGGCGGCCCTCGAAGGCGATCTGGAAGGCGTTGAGGGGTTGCCTTGCCGCTTCCTGACGATCTGCGGCTCGAAGCTGCCGGCCACATCCCGGGGCGCCCTGACCTCGACGGTGCCGACGTCGGTCAGCACGGTCTTGGCCCGGGTGCCGTTGCGGCTGTTCCCGCTGTTCCGGCCGTCCACGTCGTGCTTCTCGTAGCCGAGGTGGTCAGTGATCTCGCCCTCCAGCGCGGACTCCAGCGCCCGCTTGGTGAGCTGCTGCAGCAGCCCGCCCTCACCGGTCAGCTGCAGCCCGTCCGAACGGGCGCGGTCCACCAGCATCGCGATCAACTGCTCGTCCGTCGCCCCACTCGACGGCGTCTGGACCGGCTGCTCAGCGGGCTCGTGCTCAACGACGGTGTCGGTCATCTTTGGCGTCTCCTTGATCATCAGATCCGCCGTTGATTAGACACTCCCGGTTCCCGCGGAGGCGTGCGCGACGGGGAGCGGGGCCCTTCAGACCGCTCGCGTCCCCCGGCGCCACACCCCGCGGACCAGCGGAACGCCCGGGCGGTAGGCCAGGTGGACATGGCTCGGCGCGTCCAGGACGGCCAGGTCGGCGCGGGCGCCGGGCGAGAGGCGCCCGATGTCGGTGCGGCGCAGTGCGGCGGCGCCGCCGGCCGTGGCGGACCAGACGGCCTCGTCCGGTGTCATCCCCATGTCGCGTACCGCCAGGGCGATGCAGAACGGCATGGAGGAGGTGAACGACGAGCCCGGGTTGCAGTCGGTCGACAGCGCGACGGTCGCCCCCGCGTCGAGCAGCCGCCGGGCGTCGGGCCACTCGGCGCGGGTGGAGAACTCGGCGCCCGGGAGCAGGGTCGCGACCGTGTTGCCGCTCGCCAGGGCGTCGACGTCCGCCTGGGTGAGGTGGGTGCAGTGGTCGGCGGACGCCGCGTCCAGCTCGACGGCGAGTTGCACGCCTGGGCCGTGGGTGAGCTGGTTGGCGTGCACGCGGGGAACGAGCCCCCTGGCCATGCCCGCGGTGAGGACCGCCCGGGCCTGGTCCCCGTCGAACGCGCCCTTCTCGCAGAACACGTCGACCCAACGGGCGTGCGGGGCGCAGGCGTCGAGCATCTCACCGGTCACGAGTGCGACGTAGCCGGCGGGGTCGTCGGCGTAGTCGGGGGACACGATGTGGGCGCCGAGGTAGGTCACCTCCTCGGTGTGCCGGGCGGCGATGCGCAGGGCACGCGCTTCGTCCGCCACGGTGAGCCCGTACCCCGACTTGGTCTCGAACGTGGTGGTCCCCTGGCGCAGCGCCTCGTCCAGGTAGTGCGTGAGGTTTGCCTCCAGAGCCTCGTCGGAGGCGGCGCGGGTCGCGGCGACGGTGGTCCTGATCCCGCCCGCCGAGTAGGCGCGGCCCGACATACGGGCGTTGAACTCGGCCGTGCGGTCGCCGGCGAAGACGAGGTGTGAGTGCGAGTCGACGAAGCCGGGTACGACGGCGCGGCCCTCGGCGTCGTACACCTCGTCGGCCGCGGGCGCGTCGGCCGCGCGGCCGGCCCAGGCGACGGTGCCGCCGTCGAGGACCAGGGCGGCGTCCTCGATCCGGCCGAGCGGGCCGCCGTCGCCGAGGGTGGGGTCGTTGGTGACGAGGGTGCCGATGCGGGTGATGAGGGTGCTGCCCATGGTTCCTCTCCGTGGCCTTTCGTCCCCCTGCGGAGAGGGGCACACCGTGTCGCTCCCCCATGCTTCCACAGGCGCCTCCGGCCCTCGCCCGGCGGCCCCGGGGCCGGGGCCGTTCGAGAGGACGGGGGCCGGGGTGCTCCGGCCGTGCACGGAAGCCGAGCGGGCCCGTCAGCGGATCCGCGAGCCGTACACGTGCTCGACCGGCATCGTCATGAGCACCCTGCGGTCGGACACCATCACGGAGCGGTACTCGTCCCAGTCCGGATGCTCACCGGCGGCCTGGCGGTAGTACGTCACCAGCGCCTCCACCTCCGGTCCGTGCGGGTCGGTCCCCGGACCGGTGAGCGTCACCGTGCCCTCGGCGGTCGCCCAGGACCAGCCGTCGGGGCTGGTCACCTCCAGCGCGGCGCGTGGGTCCCGGCGCAGGTTCGCCGTCTTGGCCCGCCCTTCGGTCACCGATACGAAGATGACGTCGGCCTCCCGGTCGTAGTACGGCATGACCGGCGAGAGCTGTGGGCGCCCGTCCGACTTGATGGTGGCCAGGACGCCGATGCGGCTCTCCGAGAGGAGTGTGCGCGGGTCGAACTCGTCACCGTTCATGTCTCGCGCAACACGGGACCGGCCCGGGACATTCCCGGGAAGCCCGGCGCCCCGCCGCCGCACACCACTGCGGCGCCGCAGACTCCGTGTGCGCCTCCGCCCGACCCGTTGCGGCCTCGCCGCGCAGCCGGCATCCCGACCCCGCCCCGGCCGGCCTCCGGCCACCACCACGACCGGCGGCGGACCCGCGCCCGAAGCCCGGAAACCCGTACCCCGGAGACCCGGGGAGCGGGCGTCCGGATGCCGGTGGCTCCGGCGCTCAACCACCCTATGACCAGGGAGAAAAGACCCAACCCACCCCACCGCGGCAACATCCGTCCACGGGTCACTCGCGCGAGTGATCCTGCGCCGGAGCGCTGGATTCCGACGAAGCGCTCAGGGCAAGGTCGGCACGACAACTCCCGCATATGCCACGGCACATGCGACGGCCCCCGGCCGGGACGGGCATCCCGAACGAGGGCCTCACCACCCAGGAAACGGAAGCTTTCCCGATGGCTGTCACGCAGCTTAACGCGCCCCGGCACGACCGGAAGCCGGTTCACCGATCACGCCGCGGCGTCCATCAGGTGACCGAGGCACACACGTCCGGATTCACGGTCGTCGGCAACCACCTCGCCCAGCACCGGGGCCTCTCCTGCATGGCGATCGGACTCGCCGTGCACATCCAGTCGCTACGCGACGGCTCGGCGGTGGACATCCGCTCGCTCACCGAGCGGTTCCCCGAGGGCCGCGACCGCTTCGCCGCCGCGCTCCTCGAACTGGAGAAGCACGGCTACCTGGAACGCCGCCGGGAACGGCTCGCCGACGGCACCTGGACCACCGTCACGTACGCGTACAACAACCCGGCCGCCACCGCCGCCCGGCACGCCCGTGAGGCGGCGGCCGACGCGGCCGCTGCCGCCTGCCCGGAACCGGCACCAAGACCTGCCCCGAAACCGGCCCCGGAACCGGCACCAAGACCGGCCCCCGGACCCCGACCGGCACCCGCATCCACACCCGCGTCCACACCCGCACCCGCACCGAAACCGGTGGCCGCGCCACCGCCGCCGCGGCTCCGGACACCGCCGCCCGAGCGCCGGACCCCACCTCGGACCCCACCTCAGACGCCGCCTCAGACGCCGTCGAGGACGCCTGCCGTACCGGCGGGCCGCCCGCTGAAGAACCCGGTCGTGTCAGCCGCCCCGGCACGGCCTCCCCTGCCGGCGCCCTCCGTGCACGCCCCCGCGCTCCTTCGCGCGGCCGCCGATCTGCTGACGGGCCTGCGGGGCCGGGAACCGCGGCTGACGCTGCCCGAGCGGGACGTCCGGCGGCTCACGCCCGCGGTGGCCGCCTGGCTGGAGCGGGGCGTCCGCCCGGACGCCTTACGGCACGCCCTCAGCGACGGTCTGCCGCCCGAGCCGCTGCATCACCCGGCCGGATTCCTGGCCCACCGGCTCATCGCGCTGCTCCCTCCGCCGCTGCCCGCCACCCCGGCCCGCTCCCCCGTCGACCCTCTGCAGAACTGCGACCGCTGCGACCGGGCCTTCCGCGCTCCGGAGCCGGGCCTCTGCGGCGAATGTGCCCGTTCGCACGACACCCCGGCCCCGGCGGAGGACGCCTAGCATGAACGTGAGAACTCGGGCCCCAGGGCACAGACGAGGAGCACGCGCGATGGCCATCGCCCCGGACGACGCACGGCAGGACGCCTCCCGGTACCAGGCGATGCGGGACTTCGTGCGGTCCATGGACGACACACTGCCCGGCAGGTTCGAGATCTCCAAAGAAGGAATCGTCCACGACATGATGTCGCCCGTCAGACCTCACGAGCTGACCGTGCTGCGCGTCCGGAAGCGCCTCGAGAAGGTCATGCCGGAGGAACTGGTCGCACACACGGGCGAGCCCGATGTGGAGGACGTCGCCGAGCACATCGTGCGTCACCCCGATGTGATGGTGATCGCCGAAGCGGACATGGAGGGCGACGGGCCGTTCGACCCGCGCACGCTCATCGCCGCGATCGAGGTCGTCTCCCGCTCCAACCCCGACAACGACTGGGTCGGCAAGATGCGCGACTATCCTCTGCTCGGGATTCCCGTGTACGCGCTCTTCGATCCCCGTACCGGGTCCGGCGCGGTCCTCTCCGACATCCACCACACCCCCGACGGGCCTCGCTACGCGACGCGCAAGGACTTCCAGTACGGCGAGGACGTCACGATCGCCGACTGGACCATCCCCACCGGGGATCTGCCGCGTTACGAGTGACCCCGGCCCCGTCCCGGACGCCGCAGGACCGGTGCGCGGGGCGCGGCTGCCGAGGACCCCACGAGAGGGAGCGCAATGAGGGGAGCGCAACGGGGGGCCACGCGCGGAGGGACCCCGCACGAGCGGCCCACCACGCACCGGCGCGGGCGCGCGCCGCGCGGACGGCGGCAGGCACCCTCCCCCGCCGAGTCGCCCCGTATCCGCCCCGCTCAGCCGCGCAGCGTCCCGATCGCCTCCGACAGGGCCGACGGCACGTCCGGCACCAGGGTGTGGACGCCGTCGCGCACGACATGGCGCCCGGCGACGACCGTGTGCCGGATGTCCGCGGAGGTGGCGGCGAAGACCGCGGTCTCCGCGCCCAGCCGCGGCAGCGGGCCCGCCGTGCGCACCGAGTCCAGCGCCACTGTGGTGAAGTCGGCGAGCGCGCCCGGCTCCAGCAGTCCCGCGTCGTCCCATCCGAGAGCCGCGTGGCCCTCGGCCGTGGCGGCGCGCAGCAGGGCCGCGGCCGTCCAGTGGCCGCGGGTGCGGGTACGCAGCCGCTCGTCCATCTCCATCGCGCGGGCCTCCTCGAGGAGGTCGATCACCGCGTGGCTGTCGCTGCCGAGCGACAGCGGTGAGCCCGCTTCCTGGAGGGCCTTCGCGGGGCCGATGCCGTCGGCGAGGTCCCGTTCGGTGGTCGGGCACATGCAGGTGCCGGTCCCGCTGCCGCCGAGGAGGCGGATGTCCCCGTCCGTCAGATGGGTGTTGTGGACGCCCGTGGTGCGCCGGCCGAGCACGCCGTGGTCGGCGAGGAGCTGCGTGGGCGTGCGCCCGTGGGCCGCGAGGCAGGCGTCGTTCTCGGCGGTCTGCTCGGAGAGATGGACGTGCAGGGGCGCTGCGTGCTCCGCCGCCCAGCCGGCCACCACGGGCAGCTGGGCCGCCGGGACCGCGCGTACGGAGTGGATCGCGGCGCCGATTCTGGCCAGCTCCCCGCCCTTGAGCAGGGACACCCGCTCGGCCCACGCCTCGGCGGTGCCGTCGGAGAAGCGGAGCTGGTGCCGGTTCGGGGGCTCCCCGCCGTGCTTGTCCCCGATGGCCGAGGACAGGTACGCCGTGTCGAGCAGGGTGATGCGGATGCCCGCGTCCGCCGCCGCGGCGATCATCGCCTCGCCCATCGCGTTGGGGTCGGCGTACGGGCGGCCGCCTGGCGCGTGGTGCACGTAGTGGAACTCGCCGACGACCGTGATCCCCGCCAGCGCCATCTCCGCGTACACGGCGCGCGCCAGTGCGTGGTAGTTGTCCGGGGTCAGCCGGGAGGCCACCCGGTACATGACGTCGCGCCAGGTCCAGAAGGTCCCGGAGCCCACCTGCACCAGGCCGCGCAGCGCCCGGTGGAAGGCGTGCGAGTGGGCGTTGGCCAGTCCGGGCAGCGTCAGGCCGCGCAGCACCTCGGCGCCCGGTTCCGGGGCCTCCGCCCCGGTGCGGACGGCCGTGATCCGGCCGTCCGCGACGTCGAGGGCGACCCCCGGCTCGACGTGTGCGCCGAGCCAGGCGTGCTCCAGCCAGTACGTCGTCACCTGCACGCGAGGCCCTCCAGTACGTCGGCGAGTGCGAGGACCCCGGCGACGCAGTCGTCCTCGGCCGCGTACTCGGCCGGGGAGTGGGAGACGCCGGTCGGGTTCCGTACGAACAGCATGGCGGTCGGCACGGCCGCGGAGAGGATTCCGGCGTCGTGTCCCGCGCCGGTGCCGAGCAGCGGAGCCCGTCCGCCCAGCAGCCGGCCGATCTCGTCGCGCAGGGTGTGGCCGAACTCGACGACCGGGGTGAACGACTCCCGGACGACCGCGAGGTCGAGGCCGTCGCGCTGGGCGCGGTCCTTCGCGGCCTGCTCGATCGCGGAGACGACCGTGTCGAGCGTGGCCTGGTCGGCGGCGCGCGAGTCGAGCCAGCCGCGGACGAGGGACGGGATGGCGTTGACGCCGTTCGGCTCGACGGAGACCTTGCCGAAGGTGGCGAGCGCGCCCGCCAGTTCGGCCTCGCGGCGGGCGGCCAGGACGGTCTCCGCGTACGTCAGCATCGGGTCGCGGCGGTCGGCGAGGCGGGTGGTGCCCGCGTGGTTCGCCTCGCCGCGGAAGTCGAAGCGCCAGCGGCCGTGCGGCCAGATGGCGCTGGCGATTCCGACGGAGTGGCCCGAGACGTCCAGGGCCCGGCCCTGCTCGACATGGAGCTCCACGAAGGCGCCGACGCGGGCCAGGCGTTCGGGGTCCGCGCCGATGGTCCCCGGGTCGTGGCCGGCCGCCTCCATGGCCTCGGGCAGGCTCACTCCGTCGGCGTCCCGCAGCGCGTACGCCTGCTCCCGGGTCAGCTGCCCGGCCGCGAGGCGGGAGCCGACGCAGGCCAGGCCGAAGCGCGCGCCCTCCTCGTCGGCGAAGTTGGTGATCGCGAAGGGTCGGGTGAACTCCGCTCCCCTGCGGCGGAGTTCGTCGAGCGCGGCGAAGGCGGAGACGACGCCGAGGGGGCCGTCGAAGGCGCCGCCGTCGGGGACGGAGTCCAGGTGTGAGCCGGTGACGACGGCGTCACCGGCGGCGGAGTCGCTCCAGGCGCTTGCGGTGCCTCCCGTGCTTGCGGAACTTGAGGTGCTTGAGGCACCTCCGGTGCTTGCGGCGCTCGCGCCGGAGGCGGGGGGAGGGCCGCCGAGCCAGGCCCACTGGTTGCCGTTGCGGTCGGTCTCGTAGGCGAGTCCGCGGGCCTCGGCCTGCTCCTGGAACCAGTTGCGGCAGTCGGCGTCGGCACCGGTCCAGGCGTGGCGCCGGTAGCCGCCGCTGTCCGCGTCCCGGCCGATGCGCCGCAGCTCGGCCCACATCTCCTGGAACGAGGGGGCGTGTGCCGCCGACCTGCCCGCGCCGGAGCCGCCGGTCGCGGGTCCGTGGGCGCTCACCGGGGGTCGCCCTCCCGCATCGGGACGCGCACGCCCTTCGCGTCGGAGACGGACTCCGCGAGGTCGTAGCCGGCGTCGACGTGCCGGATCACGCCCATCCCCGGGTCGTTCGTCAGCACCCGGCGGATCTTCTCGGCGCCCAGCTCGGTGCCGTCCGCGACGGTGACCTGGCCGGCGTGGATGGAGCGCCCCATGCCGACGCCGCCGCCGTGGTGGATCGACACCCAGGAGGCGCCGGAGGCGACGTTGACCATGGCGTTCAGCAGCGGCCAGTCGGCGATGGCGTCCGAGCCGTCGAGCATCGCCTCGGTCTCGCGGTACGGGGAGGCCACCGAGCCGCAGTCGAGGTGGTCGCGGCCGATGGCCAGCGGGGCCCGGAGTTCGCCGCTCGCGACCATGTCGTTGAACCGCTCGCCCGCGCGGTCCCGCTCGCCGTAGCCGAGCCAGCAGATGCGGGCCGGGAGGCCCTGGAAGTGGACCCGCTCGCCGGCCATCCTGATCCAGCGGGCCAGGGACTCGTTCTCCGGGAAGAGTTCCAGGATCGCCTTGTCGGTCCGGGCGATGTCGGCGGGGTCGCCGGACAGCGCGGCCCAGCGGAACGGGCCCTTGCCCTCGCAGAAGAGGGGCCGGATGTAGGCGGGGACGAAGCCGGGGAACGCGAACGCCCGGTCGTAGCCGGCCAGCCGGGCCTCGCCGCGGATCGAGTTGCCGTAGTCGAAGACCTCGGCGCCGGCGTCCATGAAGCCGACCATGGCCTCGACGTGCCGGGCCATGGACTCGCGGGCGCGGGTGGTGAACCCGGCCGGGTCCTTCGCCGCGTACGAGGCCATGTCGCCGAAGTCGACACCGGTGGGCAGGTAGGCCAGCGGGTCGTGCGCGGAGGTCTGGTCGGTGACGATGTCGATCGGCGCGTTCATCGCGAGCAGCTGCGGCACCAGCTCGGCCGCGTTGCCGAGCACGCCGATGGAGAGCGGCCTGCGGGCGTCGCGGGCCTCGGTGGCCAGCCGGAGCGCATGCTCGAGGCTGTCGGCCCTCACGTCGAGGTAGCGGTGCTCGATGCGCCGCTCGATGGCCCGGGGGTCGCAGTCGACGCAGATGGCGACGCCGTCGTTCATGGTGACCGCGAGCGGCTGGGCACCGCCCATCCCGCCGAGCCCGGCGGTCAGCGTGATCGTCCCGGCCAGTGTGCCGCCGAACTTCTTGGCCGCCACGGCGGCGAAGGTCTCGTACGTGCCCTGGAGGATGCCCTGGGTGCCGATGTAGATCCAGGAGCCCGCGGTCATCTGCCCGTACATGGTGAGCCCGAGGGCCTCCAGGCGCCGGAACTCCTCCCAGTTCGCCCAGTCGCCGACGAGGTTGGAGTTGGCGATCAGCACGCGGGGCGCCCACTCGTGGGTCTGCATCACGCCGACCGGGCGGCCGGACTGCACGAGCATCGTCTCGTCCTGCTTCAGCGTCCTGAGCGTGCGGACCATCGCGTCGAAGGAGCGCCAGTCGCGCGCGGCCTTGCCCGTGCCGCCGTACACGACGAGCTTGTCCGGGTGCTCGGCCACCTCCGGGTCGAGGTTGTTCTGGAGCATGCGCAGCGCGGCTTCCTGCTGCCACCCAAGGGCGCTCAGTTCCGTACCACGCGGTGCCCGTACCGGGCGGGGTCCAGACATGCCGATGCCTCCTCGCGACGTTGGTTCGTCTATTCACATCCTGATGCCCTGAATATTTCCAGTCAACAGGGCGATGGCCCCGCCTGCGGCGCGCGGGCGGACCTCCGCGACGTCGCGGGCCCCGGTGCGGGTGGCCCCCGCCCCGGCCGGACGGGCACGCACGGGCAGGGGCGGGCAGGGGCGGGCTTGCACGGGCAGGGACGGGCATGCACGGGCAGGGACGACAGGGACGAACACGGATGGGCAGGGGCGGGCGGGCACGGGCAGGCACCCGTGGGCACGCGCGGGCACGGATGATTGACTGGAGACCATGGCTCATCTGGCTTCAGACCGTCGCGACCAGGCCGTACGAGCAGCCGTGGAGCAGGGCCTGCTCAGCGAAACCGAACCCGTCGTCGCACTCGTCGACATCGCCGGCGTGCGGGCCTCGGCCGCCGCGCTCCGGAGCGCCTTCGAGGAGCTGACCGGCGCCCCCGTCCTGCACGCCTTCGCCGTGAAGGCCGCACCGCTGGTGCCGGTACTGCGGCTGCTGGACGCCGAGGGCATCGGCGCGGAGGTCGCGAGCCCGGGTGAGCTGGCGCTGGCGCTCGCCGCCGGTGTGCGGCCGGAGCGGATCGTGCTGGACTCCCCCGCCAAGACCCGGGCCGAGCTGGCCGAGGCGCTCCGGCGGGGAATCGCCGTCAACGCCGACAACTTCCAGGAGCTCGACCGCATCGACGCGCTGGCCGGTACCGGCACCGGTTCAGATACCGGGACCCGTTCAGGTACCGGCACCGGCTCTGGTACCGGGCGCGGTACCGACTCCGGCCCCGGCTCCGGTTTCGGGCCCGGTTCCGATCCCGGACCCGGGCGTTCGCGGCTCGGGTTGCGCGTCAACGCCCAGATCGGCGCCGGCGCCATCGGCGCGCTGTCCACGGCCACCGCCACCTCGAAGTTCGGCGTCGCCCTGCGCGACGAGGGCGCCCGCGAACGCATCGTGCGCGCCTGCCTCGACCGGCCGTGGCTGACCCGGCTGCACACCCACTCCGGCTCTCAGGGGCTGGGGCTTGAGCTCATGACCCAGGGCGTCCTGGCCGTGTACGAGCTGGCCGAGGAGATCAACGCGGCCGCCGGCCGGCAGCAGATCGACACCGTCGACATCGGCGGCGGGCTGCCGGTCAACTTCGCCTCCGACGAGGAGACGCCCACCTTCGCCGACTACGCACGGGCGCTGCGGGACGCGGTCCCCGGGCTGTTCGACGGCCGCTACGGGCTGGTCACCGAGTTCGGCCGCTCGCTGCTCGCCAAGCACGGCACGGTCCTCGCCCGCGTCGAATACACCAAGACCACGGGCGCCCGGCCCATCGCCGTCACCCATGCGGGGGTCCAGGTCGCCACCCGCACCGTCTACGACCCGGCCGCCTGGCCGCTGCGGATCGCCGCGTACGACGCCAAGGGCGCCCCCAAGGCCGGTGACGCCGTGGTCCAGGACGTCGCGGGGCCGGCCTGCTTCGCGGGCGACCTGCTGGCGGAGGCCCGGGAGCTGCCCCTGCTGGAGCCGGGCGACGTGGTCGCCGCGCTGGACACCGGCGCGTACTACTTCAGCAGCCACTACGCCTACAACAGCCTTGCCCGGCCGGGCGTCCACGGCTTCCGGGCGGATGCCGCCGGGGTCCGCTTCACGACGGTGCGGGCCCCGCAGACGGTCGAGCAGATCGTGGCCGAGTCGGGCGGGGACCGGCCGGACGCGCTGCTGTAGCGGGCGACTGTCGTACCCCGATGGTTCCATGGAGCCATGACCAGCAGAAGTGTCGTCGTCGAGCGGCGTATCGCCGCATCCGTGGACCGCGTCTGGGACGCGCTGACCGATGTCGAGGGTTCCCAGCACGTGCTGAGCGGCGTGGAGCGTGTCGAGAAACTCACCGAGGGGGCCTTCGGCGTCGGCACCCGCTGGCGCGAGACCCGGCGGATGTTCGGCAAGGAGGCCACCGAGGAGATGCGGGTGACCGCGAGCGAACCGCCCCGGCGCTTCGTCGTGGAGGCCGACAGCCACGGCACGCACTACGTGTCGGAGTTCGTGCTGCGCGCGGACGGCCCGGAGACCACGACGGTCCGGATGACGTTCTCCGGCAGCACCCCCGGAGGCGTCGCGGGCCTGCTCGCCAAGGTGCTGGGCCCGATCGGCGAGCGGGCCGTGGCCAAGGCCGTCGCGAAGGACCTCGCCGACGTCGCGGCCGCGGTGGAGGGGCAGCGCGGCGCCTGACCCCGGGCGGGGCACCCGACAAGCGCGGCCCCTGACAAGCGCGGCCCTGACGTGGGGCGGGGCGCCCTCGCGCGGCGCCCTCCGTAACGACGCGGGGCGCGGCGTCCGCCCGCGCCCGAAGGTGCCGACCGCCGTCACCCGCCCGCGGCCCCGCGCCGCCGGCCCGCGCGCCGCCCCGCACCCCGTGCGAACAGGCCGGTTCGGGGCACCGTACGGACCGGACGGCCCCGCACCCCGGACGGACCAGCCTCCCGTGAACGGACCAGCCTCCCGGCGCGCCGCAGGCATCAAGGACCAGTGGTCGGGCAGAGACTTTCCCAGCCGTCAACGGAAGCGGGAGAGGGTGCATGGCCACATCCACGTCCACGGGTCCGCAGGAGCACGAGTCGTCGCTGAAGCGCGCCATCGGCCCGAAGCTGATGATCCTCTTCGTCATCGGCGACATCCTCGGCACCGGCATCTACGCCACGACCGGAAAGGTCGCGGGGAAGGTCGGCGGGGCGCTGTGGCTGCCGTTCCTGATCGGCTTCGCCGTCGCGCTGCTGACGGCGGCCTCGTACGTCGAGCTCGTCGGCAAGTACCCGAAGGCGGCGGGCGCCGCGCTCTACACCCAGAAGGCGTTCCGGCTCCCCTTCCTGACCTTCATCGTCGCCTTCATGGTCATGTGCTCGGGGCTGTCCTCGGCGAGCGCGGCGGCCCGCGCGTTCAGCGGCCAGTACTTCCAGGAGTTCACCGACGCGATCCCGCCGACTGCGATCGCGATCGCCTTCATCCTCGGCCTGGCCGCGATCGCGCTGCGGGGTGTCGCGGAGTCGGTGCGGACGAACATGGTGCTGACGCTGGTCGAGCTGTCGGGGCTGGCGGTGGTCCTGGTGATCGGGGCGTACGCCGTGCTGAACGGCGTCGGGGAGCCCTCCCGGCTGGGCGAGTTCCAGTCCAGCGGCACCGGTTACGCCCTGCTGACGAGCGTGCTCGGCGCCACCGCGCTGGGGTTCTTCGCCTTCGTCGGCTTCGAGGACTCCGTCAACATGGCGGAGGAGACGAAGGATCCGGTCCGGACGTTCCCCCGCGCCATCTTCATCGGCGTCGGGGTGACCGGCACCATCTACGTCCTCGTGGCCCTGGTGTCGTCGCTGCTGGTCGACTACCGGACGCTGGCCCAGTCGGACGGCCCGCTGCTGGAGGTGGTGAAGGTCGGCGGGGTCGCCTTCCCGCCGAAACTGTTCGCGGCCATCGCACTCTTCGCGGTCACCAACTCCGCGCTCATCAACATCATGATGGCCTCGCGGCTCTGCTACGGGCTCGCCAACGAGAAGGTGCTGCCGCGCGGCATGGCCCGGCTGCTCCCGCACCGCCGTACGCCCGTCACCGGAATCCTCTTCGTCACCGTGATCGCCGTCGCCCTCGTCTCGACCGGTGAGATCGAGGGGCTCGGCGACACCACCGCGTTCCTGCTGCTGTGCGTCTTCGCGGTGGTCAACGTGGCGGTGCTGGTACTGCGCAAGGACCGCGTCGGGCACGCCCACTTCCGCACCCCGACGGCCCTGCCGGTGCTGGGCGCGATCACGTCGGTCGTCCTGGCGAGCCCGCTCTCGGAGCGGGGTTCGGACGTGTACATCAGGGCCGGCGTGCTGGTGGCCGTCGGCATCGCGCTCTGGGGCGTCAACAGGCTGTGGATGAGGATGCGGCACGAGGAGACCGCGACCTGGGGCTCCGCGGGCTGAGTACGCCGGTAGGCCGCGCGGTGCGCCGCCGCTGTACCGGTACGCCGGTACGCCGCGCGGTACGCCGACCGACCGGGTGGGCGAATCCTAGCGGTCCGGGCGCATGTTCCGATGGAAATTGCCAGAACTTCCACCTGCCGCCACTCCGTTGCGTAACCTTACGGCTACGGACATACGTCCGAGCCGTAAGCACATGTGCTGGGGGGATTTTCGCGTGCCCGGAATCGACGAGTGTCTACTGCACGCCATGCGGCTGCCCGGCGTGCGCGGCGCCGCCCTCGTCGACTGGACCAGCGGACTCGCGCTCGGCACGGTCGGGGACGCCGCCGGCGACGACCACGAGACGGCGGCGGCGGAGACCGCGGAACTGGCCCGCATGGCCGCGGAGCATCCCACCTTCACCCCGGTGGACACCGCCGGGGGCCCGGAGGCGGGCCACGGCAAGAACCCTCCGGTGGAGGACCTCGTCGTCACCACCCGCACGTGCTACCACGTTCTGCGCTTCGTCGAGACCAGCTTCGACAGCAGCGTCCTGCTCCATCTCTGGCTCGACCGCGCGGACGGCAACCTCGCCCTCGCCCGGCTCCGAATGCGCGATCTGACGGAGCGGCTGGTACTGGAGTGACCGTCTCACCGATGCTGCTGCGGCTCGCCTCCGAGCGGGCCACCGGCGCCCTCTTACGGGACCGGGGGACGCTGTACCTCGTCGAGGGCCAGGTCGTGCACGCCGAGAGCCCCGCCGCGCCGGGTATCGACGTCATGCTCTCCGCCACCGGACGGCTGCGCGCCGACGGCTGGACGGAGGCCCTTCGCGAGGCCGGGGCGGACGGCGCGGTCGGCCGCTACCTCGTCGACAGCGGCCTGGTGTCCGGCGGCGAACTGGAGATCTGCCATCTCGGCGCGCTCTTCGACGCGGCCTTCTTCGCCCTCGCCCCCAGCAGCGGCCCCACCCGCTTCCGCTACGGCGTGGCCCACTGGATAGGCCCGGTTCGGCCGGTGGCCGCCGAGGCGGTCGAGCGCGAGACCGTGCGGCGCCGGGCCCTGCTGGACCGTCTCTGGGCGCATCCGGAGACGGACACCGCGCCGGTGGTGCCCGCCCCCCGGACCGCCCGTCTGCGGACCGCCCCGCGGCAGCGCGCCGTCCTCGACCTCGCCGACGGGGTGCGTACGCCCGCCGACATCGCCCGCGCTCTGGGCCGTCCCGCGTTCCACACCCTCGTCGACGTACGCAGGCTGGCCGCGGCCGGGCTCGTCGAGACCCCGCGCCCGGCCCCCGCCACCGCGCCCACCCCGCCACCCGATGTCGCCCGCCTGATGGCGATGTCCGCCGATCCGGACGTCGCCCTGCTCCGCCGGCTCCGTGACGCCCTGGAGGCAACGCTGTGATGCGCGCGATGAGGCAGCGCGCCGAGAGGAGACAGCTGATGACCGCGAGCACCGGAGTCCTCGACGAACTGCACCGGTTGAGGACCCGGCTACCGCAGCTCACCGGCGCCCTCGCGGCCAGCGTGGACGGCCTCGTGCTGGCCAGGGACACCCCGGAGGCGGAGGCGGAGACCGTCGCCGCACTGACCGCCGCCGCACTCGGCGTGGCCGTGCGCCTCACCGAGGCGACCGGCCAGGGCCGCTTCCGCGAACTGCTCGTGCGCGGCGAGAGCGGCTATGTGGCGACGTACGCGGCGGGCACCGCCGCCGTGATCACCGTGACCGCCGAACCCCGGGTCAACGTCGGCCGGTTGCACCTCGAGGCCCGCAAGGCCGGGGCGCGCATCGGCGAACTCGTGGACGGAGCACTCGAACGCCCCTGAACCGACCGGCACCGTCGGCCGGGCACCGGCCGGACGCCCCCGGACCGGAGGCCGGCGGCCTCCCGCCCCCGACGGGCGAACGCACCACCAGAACCGAACAGTTCCACAACAAGGAGAGAGCATGGCGAACACCGAGACCGCCCTCAAGGAAGCGATGGCCGTGATCGACGGCGCGGTCGGCGTCGCACTCGTCGACTACACCAGCGGCATGGCCCTGGGCACCATCGGCGGCGGGAAGCACCTCGACCTGAACGTCGCGGCGGCGGGCAACACCGACGTGGTGCGGGCCAAGCTGCGTGCGATGGAGATGCTGGGTCTCCAGGACGAGATCGAGGACATCCTCATCACCCTGGGCGGGCAGTACCACCTGATCCGGCTGCTCAAGGCACGCGGCGGCAACGGTCTGTTCCTGTACCTCGCGCTGGACAACAAGCGCGCCAATCTGGCGATGGCCCGCCACCAGCTGCGCAAGATCGAGGCCGAGCTGGAGGTCTGACGCTTCACCGGAGGTCTGACGCATCACCGGCGCCCCGCCGGTGCCCCGCCGGTGCCCCGCCGACCGTTCAGCGACGCCGGGCCCCGCCCGGGGCGGCGTCGCCGGCGGCGGGGCCGGTGGTGCGGTAGCCCTTCACCCGGGTCCCGGTGGGCCGGCCGTCCTCGACCCAGTCGGTGCGCACCCACAGCAGCTTCTCGGCGGCGCTCTCCCGCCGCCCCAGGGCACGCGCTTTGAGCCAGAGCCCGGTACCGGCACCCGCGAGCAGCAGCCCGCCCGCCGCCGGTACGGCGAAGGCACTGCCGACCGCGGCGGCGAACGCCGCGAGCAGCCACCAGCGGTGCCTGCGGCGCCAGTTGCGTACGGTCACGGCCCGGTCCTGGAGGATGTCGCCCCGGGCGGCCCGGGTGGCCGCGCGCTCCAGTTCCCGGTACCGGCCCGTGCGGACGGATGCCACGACGGCCGCCGTGACCAGGAACACCGCGGCGCCGCCGTACAGTCCGATGCTGCGGCCGGTGAGCCCCTCCGGTACCAGCCCGACGGCCGCGGCGAGCCCGCCGAGCCACAGCATCGGGGCCGCTCCGGCCCGTACGACCACCGCCACGCGCGCCAGTGCGTGACCTCCGCCCCGACCCACTGCACCGCTCCCTTCAGCCGTCATGCCGTCCGGGCGTGGAGGCTAGCCGGTTTTCCTGAGGAACGCCTGAGAGGGAACGCGGGGACACGGGAACGCGGGAACGCCCGGAGAGGTACGGCGGGCGGCGGCGTGTCAGTCCGCGAAGAGTCCGCGCTCCGCGGCCCGGACGTCGAACTCCTCCAGCCGCGCCTGCGCGTCCGGCAGTCCGTCGCACATCGCCTCCAGCAGCACCCGGCCCAGCAGCATCGGCGCGCACGCCGTGTCGAAGGCGAGGCCGGTGCCGACGGCGGCCGGGATCAGCACATCGCTGTGGGCGGCGACGGGCGCGAACGCCGAGTCCGCGACCGTGACGACGGTCAGCCCGCCCTCGCGGGCGTACCCGAGCGCCTCCACGACCTCCCGGGGATGGCGGGGCAGGGCGAAGCAGAGGAGCGCGGTCGCACCCGCCCGCCGTGCGGCGTCGATGCGGTCGGCCAGCATCGAGCCGCCCTCGTCGAGCAGCCGGATGTCCGGGTGGACCTTGGCGGCGAAGTAGGCGAAGCCACGGGCCTGCGAGGAGGCCGCGCGCAGCCCGAGGACCGGCAGCGGGCGGGAGGCGGCGAGCAGCCGGGCGGCCCGTTCCACGGGGCCGGGGTCGGCGAGCAGTTCGGCGAGATGCCGCAGGTTCTCGATCTCGGCGTGCACGGCCTGCTGGTACTCGGTGAACTCCTGCCCTTCCTGGGCCGGTTCGGCGGGGGCCACCTCACGCAGGTGCCTGCGCAGCGCCGGATAGCCGTCGAATCCGAGCGCGACGGCGAAGCGGGTGACGGAGGGCTGGCTGACCCCGGCGAGCTCGGCCAGTTCGACGCTGGACAGGAACGGCACGTCGGCGGCCCTGCGCACCATGCAGTGGGCGATGCGGCGCTGGGTGGGGGTGAGCCGGTGGCCTTCGAAGAGCCGCTGGAGCCGTCCGGCGGGGCTGGTGTCGTTCATACCGTCCGGTCCCCCAGTTCGTCTCGCCCGGCGCCGGAGGTGCCTGCCCGTTCCCCGTCGCCCGGGACAGTACCGCGAGTGCGCGGCGCGGGGAGGTGGAACGGACACGGAGATCACCGGGAACCCCGGCCCACCGGCTATTCAGTCACCTTTAACTCTGCATGACCATATACAGACCGGGCAAGCGGCGCCGCGCCGACACCGGGCGGGCCGCTCGGGGCGGGCCCGTTCGGCCGCCGGGGCGGTCGGCGGCCCCGGGTCCGGCCCGGAGGAACGGACCAGGTCCGACCGGCAGCGAACGGACCGGGTCCGACCGGCGCGAACAGGCGGGTCCGACGCGGAGGAACGCGCCGGGCGCCGACGGGGGAGCGGACCCGGCGCCGATCCCGAGGAGGGGCCTCGCGGCCGTCCACGCCGCGTCACCGGCCTTGCCGTGCACGGAGCTTCGCGCAAGTGGTACTGGCGCGACACGTCGGCGCAGCACTCGCTTAACACGCGTCCGGCACATTGGGGGTTGTCGGCGTCAAGGACCTCCGGAGCGGCTCCCGGACCTCCATGGACGCCCGGACGTGAGGCCGGCCCTGACCCGGACCGCGTCCCCCGCGGGGACCGCCGTCGTCCCGCCCCCCGGTCACGGGGGTGCGGCGGTCCCCGCGCATCCCTGCTCCGGGAGACCGCCGCACCCCCGCCCCGTGCCGGCTACTTCCCGGACATTGCCAGGAACGACAGCAGGTCCTGACGGCTCACGACACCGGTGGGCTTGCCCTCGACCAGCACGATCGCCGCGTCGGCGGTCCCGAGCACGGACATCAGGTCGCCGACCGGCTCGCCCGAACCGACCTGGGGAAGCGACTCGCTCATGTGCTTCTCCAGCGGGTCGTTCAGCGAGGCGCGCTGCGTGAACAGCGCGTCCAGCAGTTCCCGCTCCACCACGGAGCCGATGACCTCGGCGGCCATGACGTCCGGGTGCCCGGCGCCCGGCTTCACGATCGGCATCTGGGAGACGCCGTACTCGCGCAGCACCTCGATGGCCTGGCCCACGGTCTCCTCGGGGTGCATGTGCACCAGGGACGGCAGGGCGCCCTCCTTGTGCTTCAGCACGTCGCCGACCCGCGGCTGGTCGCCGGCCTGCTCGAGGAAGCCGTAGTCGTTCATCCACTCGTCGTTGAAGATCTTCGACAGATAGCCGCGTCCGCTGTCCGGGAGCAGCACGACCACCACGTCGTCCGGGCCGAGGCCCTCGGCCACGCGCAGCGCGGCGACGACCGCCATCCCGCAGGACCCGCCGACCAGCAGGCCCTCCTCCTTGGCGAGGCGGCGGGTCATCTGGAACGAGTCCTTGTCGGACACGGCGATGATCTCGTCCGTGACGTTCGGGTCGTAGGCGGTGGGCCAGAAGTCCTCACCGACGCCCTCGACCAGGTACGGCCGGCCGGAGCCGCCGGAGTAGACGGAGCCCTCCGGGTCGGCGCCGACGACGCGCACCGCGCCGCCGCTGATCTCCTTGAGGTAGTTGCCGGTGCCGGAGATGGTGCCGCCGGTGCCGATACCGGCCACGAAATGGGTGATTTTCCCCTCAGTCTGTTCCCACAGTTCGGGACCGGTCGTCTCGTAGTGCGAACGCGGGTTGTTCGGGTTGGAGTACTGGTCCGGCTTCCAGGCACCCGGCGTCTCGCGCACCAGCCGGTCCGAGACGTTGTAGTACGAGTCCGGGTGCTCCGGATCGACCGCCGTCGGGCAGACGACGACCTCCGCGCCGTACGCGCGGAGCACATTGATCTTGTCCGTGGACACCTTGTCCGGGCAGACGAAGATGCACTTGTAGCCCTTCTGCTGGGCCACGATGGCCAGCCCGACGCCGGTGTTGCCGCTCGTCGGCTCGACGATCGTGCCGCCCGGCTTGAGCTCCCCGCTCTGCTCGGCCGCCTCGATCATGCGCAGGGCGATGCGGTCCTTCACCGAGCCGCCGGGGTTGAAGTACTCGACCTTGGCGAGGACCGTCGCCTGAATGCCCGCGGTCACGCTGTTCAGCTTCAGCAGCGGGGTATTGCCAACCAGACTGATCATCGAGTCGTGGAATCGCACCGTAAGTCTCCGGGATCTCCGTAGTGGTTCCGTCAGCGTATGCGCATTCGGCTCGAGATTGGGCTACGGCCGTTGCGGGGCAGTTAGCTCTTGGACGACTGCACGGCTACGAGGAGGTGGCTGGGACTGTGTCGAGGGCGAGGGTGGCGCGGCGCATCGCGGCGGGCGCGGCTTACGGCGGCGGCGGGATCGGTCTGCTCGGAGCCGCGGCGGTGACTCTTCTGCTGGCCGAGGTGCAGTTGGCGAAGAGATCGGTGGGGGGCGGTACGGCTCCCTTCCCGCCCGGGGCGGACGGCGTCTACGGCACGGCCTTCGGGCTGTCCGGTCCGCTGCGGCTGGTCCTGCTCGGCGACTCGACGGCCGCCGGTCAGGGCGTGCGCCGGGCGGGGCAGACCCCGGGCGCGCTGCTGGCCTCGGGTCTCGCGGCGGTGGCGGAGCGCCCGGTGGAGCTGTTCAACGTGGCCCAGCCCGGTGCGCGCTCCGACGACCTCGAACGGCAGGTGGGCCTCGCCCTGCGGGACCCCGCCCGGATCCCGGACGTCTGCGTGATCATGATCGGGGCGAACGACGTGACGCACCGGATGCCCCCGACCCAGTCGGTGCGCCACCTCTCCGCGGCGGTGCGCCGGCTGCGGACGGCCGGTGCGGAGGTGGTGGTGGGCACCTGCCCGGATCTCGGCACCATCGAACCCGTGTACCAGCCGCTGCGGTGGCTCGCCCGGCGGGTCTCCCGGCAGCTCGCGGCCGCGCAGACGATCGGCGTGGTGGAGCAGGGCGGCCGTACGGTCTCGCTGGGCGACCTGCTGGGTCCGGAGTTCGCGGCGAACCCCCGCGAGTTGTTCGGACCCGACAACTACCACCCCTCGGCCGAGGGGTACGCCACGGCGGCGATGGCGGTGCTGCCGACCCTGTGCGCGGCGCTGGGCCTCTGGCCGGAGACGGACCGGCTGGACGCCGACCGCCGCGAGGGCATGCTGCCGGTCGCCAAGGCCGCGGCGGAGGCGGCGAGCGAGGCCGGTACCGAGGTCACCGGCGCCCGCGCCCCGTGGGCCCTGCTCAAGCACCGCAGGCGCCGCCGTCTGCCGGTCCCGGCGGAGCCCGCGCCTTCCGAGCCCCGGGCCGCCGAGGTCCGCGGGCGGGGGACGGAGTGAACACGCGGCCCGCGCCCGGACGGCGGCGCCCCCACCGGGCAGCCTCCCGGCCCGGACCGGCCCGGACCGGATCCACCGCGGTCGCCACCCCTCCCGCCCGGACCGCCGCGGCCGCCGCGGCCTCCGGCCGACGGGACCCCACCCGTAAGCGAGCGCTTAGAAAAGAGGTCCGCATCACACGGCCCGTACCGTGACCCGCGCTATACGTAGGGGTAACTTCCAGACTGTCGCCCCCGAGCACCCCACTGGAGCCGTGATGCCCGAAGCCGTGATCGTCTCTGCCGCCCGCTCGCCCATCGGACGGGCCTTCAAGGGCTCACTGAAGGAGCTGCGGCCGGACGACCTGACCGCGACGATCGTCCAGGCCGCACTGGCCAAGGTCCCCGAACTGGACCCCAAGGACATCGACGACCTGATGCTCGGCTGCGGCCTGCCCGGCGGCGAGCAGGGCCACAACCTGGGCCGGATCGTGGCCGTGCAGATGGGGATGGACCACCTCCCCGGCTGCACCGTCACCCGCTACTGCTCGTCCTCGCTGCAGACGTCCCGGATGGCGCTGCACGCCATCAAGGCCGGCGAGGGCGACGTCTTCATATCGGCCGGCGTCGAGATGGTCTCCCGCTCCGTGAAGGGCACCTCCGACGGCCTCCCCGACACCCACAACCCGCTCTTCGCCGAGGCGGAGGCCCGGACCGCGGCCGTCGCCGCCAGCGAGGGCGCGAGCTGGCACGACCCGCGCGAGGACGGCCTGGTCCCGGACGCGTACATCGCGATGGGGCAGACCGCGGAGAACCTGGCCCGCCTCAAGGGCGTCACCCGCCAGGAGATGGACGAGTTCGGCGTGCGGTCCCAGAACCTCGCCGAGGAAGCGATCAAGAACGGCTTCTGGGAGCGCGAGATCACGCCCGTGACGCTGCCGGACGGCACGGTCGTCAGCAAGGACGACGGCCCGCGTGCCGGCGTCACGCTGGAGGGCGTGCAGGGCCTGAAGCCGGTGTTCCGCCCGGACGGCCTGGTCACCGCGGGCAACTGCTGCCCGCTCAACGACGGCGCGGCCGCGCTGGTGATCATGTCGGACACCAAGGCGCGGGAGCTGGGCCTGACCCCGCTGGCCCGGATCGTCTCCACCGGGGTCTCCGGCCTCTCTCCCGAGATCATGGGCTACGGCCCGGTCGAGGCGAGCAGGCAGGCGCTGCGGCGGGCCGGGCTCACCGTGGACGACATCGACCTGGTCGAGATCAACGAGGCGTTCGCGGCGCAGGTCATCCCCTCCTACCGGGACCTGGGCATCCCGCTCGAGAAGCTGAACGTCAACGGCGGCGCGATCGCGGTCGGCCACCCCTTCGGCATGACCGGCGCGCGCATCACCGGCACGCTGATCAACTCGCTCCAGTTCCACGACAAGCAGTTCGGCCTGGAGACCATGTGCGTGGGCGGCGGCCAGGGAATGGCGATGGTCGTCGAGCGGCTCAGCTGAGACGCCGAGGCAGGGGAACGTGCCGTTCCGGGCGGGGTGTCGTGCCCGTGCGCGACACCCCGCCCTGCCGGCGGGGGGCGCCCGACGCCCCGCCGGCACGGCGACCGGGCCCGAAGCCGCCACGGCGGCCGGACCCCGACCGTGCCGGTAGGGCGAACGGGCCCGAACCGCGCCGGCCCCGCGCGCAGGCCCGAACCGCGCCGGTGCGCACCGTGCCCGGTCCGCGGCCGCGTATCGCGAGACCCCTCCCCATCCCTCCGCGGCCGCTCGCCCAACCCCGCCGTCTCCCAGCCGTGACCTAAAAGCCCCCAGGATGTGACCTGTCTCCCTGCGGCTGGCGTTTGCCCAGGTCACATGCGCCCCGTTGAGAGACTTCCGGCTCAGAGGCCTGTCTCTTTCATGACGTTCGTGACGTATTGCACTGACACCAGGTGTGGGCCCACGACAAGCTGATGTAGTAAGTCGGGAAGTCCTCGAACCGGGAGTACGTCAGTGAGCGCCTTGTCCCTCGCCCTGCTGCTGACCACCGCCGCCGCCACGGCTGTGGGCGCCGCTGCCCTGCACACCACTCTCGGGCTGCGCAAGCAGGTCACCGCCCTGCGTGCGGAGCTGGCCGCCGCGAGCCGTCACGGCAGCGGCCCCTTCGGCTCCGTGCCGCAGGCCCGCACGGCTCCCGCCGTCGAGATACGCGCCGCCGTCGCCGAGGCCCTGGCCGAGGAACGCGAGCGCGAGCTGGCCGAGGCGCGCGCCTTCTGGGCCGCGCAGGAGGCCCGCGAGGCGGCCGACGCACCGCGCTTCGCCGGCGAGTCCCCGCTGACGATGCTCGGCGGGCTGGCGGACCTCGGCGAGGACGCCCCGGTGTACGTGCCCAGGCAGGCCGACTTCGCCGGGCTGGAGGCACTGGACCTGGAGGCGGCGGAGGCCCTCGACGAACTCGCCGAGCCGGAGCTCGCCGAGTATCCCGCCGAGTTCGCGGAGGACTCCCCCGAGCTCGCCGCGGCCCGCCGCCGGCACCCCTCGCACCCCGACTTCGTACCGGTGCAGACCCCGGTCGTGACCGACCACGAGCGCACCGTGGCCCGGCTGGAGGAGCTCGCGGACACCGCGACCGCCCTCACCGACGTACGGCCGGGTCCGCTGGGCACCCTCGACGTGTACGTGTTCGCCGACGGCACGACCCTCTGCATGACCCCGGGGCACCGCGAGACCGCGGAGCGGCTCGGGGAGGCGCTGCGCGCCGGGCGGACTCCGGTCCTGCTCGGCGGCTCGGGCGTCTCCGGCGCGTACTCCCTGACGTTCTCCTGCGGCAGCGGGGAGAACGTCTACGTCCTCGCGGACCGCGTCATCGCCTCGCTCTGAGCCCGGCCACGGGACCTGCCAGGACCGCCCGGACGGCCAGGACCGCCCGAACCAACGGGACCGACGGGACGGCCGGGACCGACGGGACCGAGGCCCGCCGGAACCGCCGGAACCGCCGGAACCACCAGGCCCGCCCGGCTCCGCCGGGACCCCGCCCCCAGGGCCTCCCGGGTGCGCCCCTCAGAGCCCTGCCCGCCGCGCCGCCGCCTCGACCAGTTCCACGGCCTCGTCCAGCTCCCCCGACGAGGCCGTCCCCGTGCGTACAGCTTCGGCCAAATCCGTCCCCGCGACCACCAATTGGTCCGCGACCGCGAAGACGCCCGCGTCGGGCATGATCCGCGGCTGCCGCCCGGGGGTCTCGATGCGCTGGGCGCGCACCGCCAACTCCCTGGCCAGTGCCAGCCCTTCGGCCGCCGCCCCGCGCTGGAGCCGGCTCTGCGGGGCCGCCCGCAGCCGGTCGGCGAAGCGTTCCACGGCCGCCGTCAGAGGTGTCGTATCAAGCACGGAGCGACCCTATGCGCCGGTACGGGACTGTTGCCAATACGCGGACACTGAGGCACGGTGACCTGAAGGACCACACGCGCAATGCGTCCGGAGGCGCCGATGTCCCACGTCTTCTCCGAAGAGACCCATCGCAACCTGCTCTCCCGTATCCCCCACTGCACCGGTCGTGAGATCGCCGACTGGCTGCGCACCGTCGAAGAAGGACCATCCCTGTTCCGTTTCGAGGAGAAGGTCAGCTGGCTCCGGAGCGAACACGATCTCGCGTACGGCCATGCGAAGGCGATCATCCACGAGTACGACCTGAGGAGGGCGGCCCGCAAGCTGCTCTAGCCGAACCGGCTCGAGGACGAGCGATGGGCCCGCCCGGCGGATGCCGGAGCGGGCCCATCGTCGGTTCGCCGGGCGGCCGTGCGGGCCGCCCGTGCGTCAGTCGTCGCCTTGCAGGATCGACAGCAGACGCAGCATCTCCAGGTAGATCCACACCAGGGTCAGGGTGAGGCCGAAGGCGGCCAGCCAGGACTCCTCGCGGGGAGCGCCGTAGTTGACGCCGTCCTCGACCTGCTTGAAGTCCAGGGCGAGGAAGCAGGCACCGAGGATGATGCCGATGACACCGAAGAGGATGCCGAGACCACCGCTGCGGAAGCCGAGGCCGTCACCGCCGCCGAAGACGGCGAACAGCAGGTTGACCGCCATCAGCAGCAGGAAGCCCATCGCGGCCGCCATCACGAAGCCGTAGAAGCGGCGGGTG
Source organism: Streptomyces tirandamycinicus (assembly GCF_003097515.1). Classification (NCBI taxonomy): domain Bacteria; kingdom Bacillati; phylum Actinomycetota; class Actinomycetes; order Kitasatosporales; family Streptomycetaceae; genus Streptomyces; species Streptomyces tirandamycinicus. The sequence continues at coordinate 2,679,979 of NZ_CP029188.1, forward strand.
ACGCGGATCCAGCCCATCTTGTAGGCGAACAGCACACCGCCGAAGACGGCCATGGTGCCGAGCACGGCCTGGGCGACCACGCCGTCCGCGATGTAGGTGGACACCGCGCTGGAGATCACACCGAGGAAGACACCCTCGAACGCCGCGTAGGCGAGGATCAGCGCGGGCGACGGCTTGCGCTTGAAGGACTGGACGAGCGCCAGCACCATGGCCACCAGTGCGGCGCCGATGGCGATGCCGTACGACTTGCCGATGTTGGCAGGGTCGACGGGCAGAAGCACCCACGACAGGATCGCCGTGAGCACGACGGTGCCGAGCGTCATGGCGGTGCGCGCCACGACGTCGTCCATCGTCATCACATTGGTCGGGGCGGGTGCCTGCGGCGGGGCACCGAGCTGGGCGTCCGCCGGCGCGTAGGGGTTGGTGGCGTACGGGTTGCCGGCGCCCTGGGCGTACGGGTTGCCGCCGACTGCGGGGCCCCCGGCCTGCGGCGCGGTGTTGAAGCCCGCGTAGCCGTTGTCGCGGCTGAACCCCCGTCGCGAGAAGACCGGGTTGCTGCTCCTCATCTCACTCCTCCATGGCCGCCCTGCGCGGCCTTGACACAAGAGTAATGCGGGGGCAAAGACCTCGGCCTAGTGCTGAAGGAGGATCTTTCCTCGATCGTGACTGACCTGTCGCCCTGCACCCGCCGTGCACTCTCTCCTCACACTACAGCCGGTGAACGGAGTCACTCATTCCCGGGTCTGCGGGGTTCACTCCGGAGGCGGTGCCGGAAGGCCGCCGGAGGGTGAGGGGCCCGGCGTACGCGGGCGCGGGCCGGGCAGGCGTTCCGGGGGACCGGGTCCGGCGTCCGGGTGGCTTCGGGCCGGCTGCGTACCGGCGACGGCGGCGGCCGCGCGGGCACGGGCAAGCGTTCAAGAATTCAACGGGTACCGCTCGCGCCGCGGACGCATGAACGTGCCCGGAGCCGGACTCGAACCGGCACGGCCCGAAGGCCAGCGAGGTTTAAGCTCGCCGTGTCTGCATTCCACCATCCGGGCTGGTTACGCGGTCCTGCGTACGCGGCTCTGCGTTCGCACACGAGCCTATCCGCACGGCTCACCCCAACAGCGGAACAACGTGCCTAAGTTGTCTTATTTTATTGACGACTGAGGGGTCGTCAGCCCTTGCGACCGGCGGTTTGCACCTGCCGAGGCGGGCTCCCGCCGCACCCGGCGCCACCCGTGGGAATGACGGAAAGTCGCCGCCCCGGCACACCCCGGGAACCGGACGGCGGCGCCCCGGCGAGGCGTGCCCGCCCCGGAGGCGCCCCAGGGGCCGCCGTCATACCAAAGGAGGACGGGGGTGCCGCCCCGTCAGACCGGAGAAGGCCCCGGGAACGGGCACCGGGACGGACGATCCGGCGGGGGCCCGGGCAGCACGATGGTGCGGTCCGCACGGAACGCCGCGACAGGAGAGCCCACTCGTGACCACCACATCCACCACCGCCCGCGTCACCGCGGTGGCCGCCCGCGCCACGGATCTGTCCAAGGTGTACGGGGAGGGCGAGACCCGGGTGGTCGCCCTCGACCGGGTCACCGTGGACTTCCGCCAGGGCGAGTTCACCGCGATCATGGGCCCGTCCGGTTCCGGCAAGTCGACGCTGATGCACTGTGTCGCGGGACTCGACGGCTTCAGCAGCGGCTCGGTACGCATCGGCGAGACCGAACTCGGTTCGCTCAAGGACAAGCAGCTGACCCAGCTGCGCCGCGACAAGATCGGCTTCATCTTCCAGGCCTTCAACCTGCTGCCGACGCTCACCGCGCTGGAGAACATCACCCTGCCGATGGACATCGCCGGACGCAAGCCCGACCAGGAGTGGCTGCGGCTCGTCATCGACATGGTCGGGCTCTCCAACCGGCTCGGACACCGGCCCGCCCAGCTGTCCGGCGGCCAGCAGCAGCGCGTCGCCGTGGCCCGCGCGCTCGCCTCCCGGCCCGAGATCGTCTTCGGCGACGAGCCGACCGGGAACCTCGACTCCCGCTCCGGCGCCGAGGTCCTGGGCTTCCTGCGCAACTCGGTACGGGAGCTGGGCCAGACCGTCGTGATGGTCACACACGACCCGGCGGCCGCGTCGTACGCGGACCGTGTCGTCTTCCTGGCGGACGGCCGGATCGTGGACGAGATGACCGCGCCGACCGCCGACGGCGTGCTCGACCGCATGAAGGAGTTCGACGCCAAGGGCCGGACCAGCTGACCCACGCCTCCACCGCAGACTTCCGGACCCCACCCCAGGACTGACCCACACCATGTTCCGTACCGCCCTGCGCAATGTGCTCGCGCACAAGGCCAGGCTGCTGATGACCGTGCTCGCCGTGATGCTCGGCGTGGCGTTCGTCTCCGGCACCCTGGTCTTCGCCGACACCCTCTCAAACGCCTTCCGCAACCAGTCGGCCAAGAGCTACGACGACGTCGCCGTCGCCGTCACCTCGTACGCCGACGAGAAGGACCCCGGGCAGGAGCCCGGCATCTCCGAGCAGACCCTCGGCAAGGTCGCCGCGCTGGACGGCGTCGCCGCCGCCCACGGCCGCGTCGACGGCTTCGCCGGGGTCGCCGACCCCGACGGCAGGCTCATCGGCGTCGGCTGGTCGAACAAGGGCTCCAACTTCTCCCCCGGCAAGGACGGCAAGGACCCCGCCTACACCTTCACCGACGGCGGCGGCCCCGCGAAGGCCGACCAGATCGCCCTGGACGCGGACAGCGCCGCCAAGGGCGGGTACACGGTGGGCGACCGGGTCCGCGTCGCCACCAACGGGCCGGTGGCGGAGTACACCCTCAGCGGTGTCTTCACCACCAAGGACGGTGCCGTGAACGCCGGTGGCAGCCTGGTCCTCTTCGACACCGAGGTGGCCCAGAAGCTCTATCTGAAGCCGGGCTACTACCGGGACGTCACCGTCGCCGCCGCCCCCGCTGCCGACGCCGCGAGGATCCTCGACGCGGTGGAGCCGCTGCTGCCGGAGAACGCCGAGGCGCAGACCGGGAAGGCCCTCGCCGAGAAGCAGGCCGCGGACATCGAGAAGGGGCTCGGCACCCTCAAGCAGATCCTGCTCGGCTTCGCCGGGATCGCGCTCTTCGTCGGCGTCTTCCTGATCTCCAACACCTTCACGATGCTGGTCGCGCAGCGCACCAGGGAGCTCGCCCTGATGCGGGCCGTCGGCGCCTCCCGCCGCCAGATCACCCGCTCGGTGCTCGTCGAGGCCGCGATCGTCGGCGCCGTGGCCTCGGCCGTCGGCTTCGCCCTCGGCATCGGGCTGACGGTCGGGCTGCGCGCGGGGATGGCCGCCTTCGGCATGAAGGTGCCGGACGGCCCGCTCGTGATCTCCGCGACGCCGGTGGTCGCCGCCTTCGCCGTCGGTGTGCTCGTCACGATGTTCGCCGCGTGGCTGCCCGGACGCCGGGCCGCGAAGATCCCGCCGGTCGCCGCCATGGGCAGCGTCCACGCGGCGCCCGGCGCCAAGTCGCTGGTGCTGCGCAACTCCGTCGGGGGCGTCCTGACCGGCCTCGGCGCGGGCGGCATCGTCTGGGGTGCCGCCGCAGCCGGCGGCACCGGGCGGATGCTGATCGCGGCGGGCGCGTTCCTCGCGCTGATCGGCGTGATCGTGCTGATCCCGCAGCTCTCGCGGCCCGTGATCGCCCTCGTACGGCCGCTGCTCGTCGGCGTCTTCTCGGTGGCCGGCAAGCTCGCCGGGCGGAACGCCGTCCGAAACCCCCGGCGCACCGGTGCCACGGCCTCCGCACTCGCGATCGGACTGACCCTGGTCACGGGTCTCTCCGTCCTCGGCGTCACCGTCGGCCGGGCCGTCGACAAGATGACGACGGACAACATCAGGGCCGACTACATGGTCACGATGGCCAACGGCGGAGGCCTGGACCGGTCCGCGCTGGCCGCGCTGGAGAAGGCCCCGGGCGTCTCGGCGGTCTCCCCGCAGCAGGCCGTGTACTTCGAGGTGAAGGGCGACTTCGCGGCCGCTTCGGCGGTCACCCCGGGCGACGTCGAGAAGGTCCTGAACGTCGAGGTCGTGAAGGGCAGCCTGGACACCCTCGCGAAGGGGGGCGTCGCCGTCGCCGAGAAGACGGCAGCGAGCAAGGGCTGGAAGGTCGGCGACAGGCTCCCCGTCACCTTCAGCGACAAGAAGAAGGGGACCCTGGAGGTCGGCGCGGTCTTCAAGGACAGCGAGTTCCTGTCGCCGGTCCTGGTGAGCACCGAGGTCGCCGACCCGCACGAGGTGAAGCCGCACATCCCGGAGATCTTCGTCAAGACGGACGGCGGCCAGAGCGAGGCGAACGAGAAGGCCCTGATCGACGCGCTGGGCGACAACCCCGCCATCGCGGTGATGGACCGGCAGGACATCCGCGACCAGTTCGGCGGCATCATCAACACCCTGCTGAACATCATGTACGGCCTGCTCGCGATGGCCCTGATCATCGCGGTGCTCGGGGTGGTCAACACCCTGGCGATGTCCGTCTTCGAGCGGCAGCAGGAGATCGGCATGCTGCGCGCGATCGGCCTGGACCGGCGCCGGGTGAAGCGGATGGTCCGGCTGGAGGCCGTCGTCATCTCCGTGTACGGCGCGGTCGTCGGCATCGGCCTCGGCACCTTCCTCGGCTGGGCGATCGGCGAGACCTTCCGGGACAAGGTCCCGGGCTACGCCCTGGTCCTGCCATGGGACCGGATCGGCCTCTTCCTGGTGCTCGCCGGACTGGTGGGCGTGCTCGCCGCGATGTGGCCGGCCCGCAGCGCCGCACGGCTGAACATGCTCACCGCGATCAAGACCGAGTAGCCGTACCGAGGACGCATCACGGCCGCCCGGGCCGGGCCCCGCGAAGGGGCCCGGCCCGGGTGCCTGCGGGTCCCGGTCCGCGAGGCCGGCCCTCCCCAGCCCGGCAAGGTGCGGGCCCCGGCCCGGGAAGGCGCGGGTGCCTGCGGGTCCCGGCCCGGGAAGGCCCGGGTGCCTGCGGGTCCCGGCCCGGGAGGCCGGCCCGCCCCGTTTCGGGAAGGCGCGGGGCCCGGCCCGGGCAGGCGCGGAGGTGCCGGCTCACCGCGCCCGCCCCCGGGAGGTCAGCCCGCCCCGGTCTCGGTCCAGCCGCGTGCTCTGAGCGGCAGGCCCGAGCCGCCGCCGTCCCGGCACCGCACCGCGAGGATCTGGTTGACCCCGATCCTGTTGCGCTCGAAGGACACGGCCGACGCGGCCATGTAGAGGCGCCAGATCCGCGCACGGCCGGGCGAGGAGTGCCGTACCGCCCGCTCCCGGTCGGCCTCCAGGTTCGCCACCCAGGCCCGCAGCGTGAGGGCGTAGTGCTCGCGCAGCGACTCGACGTCGCGGGCCTCGAAGCCGGCCTCCTCCAGGATGGACAGGGTCCTGCCGAGCGGTGCCAGCTCCCCGTCGGGGAAGACGTAGGCGTCGATGAAGTCGTCCACGTGATAGGCCGCTTCGTCCTGCTCGGGGCGGCGCGCGATCTGGTGGTTGAGCAGCCTCCCCCCGGGCCTCAGCAGCCCGTGGAGCACATCGGCGTACTCCCGGTAGCGGACGGACCCGACGTGCTCGGCCATACCGATGGACGAAATCGCGTCGTACGGGCCGTCCTTGACGTCCCGGTAGTCCTGGACCCGGATCTCGACGCGGTCGGTCAGCCCCTCCTCGGCGATCCGCTTGCGGGCGTACGCGGCCTGCTCCCTGGACAGGGTGACGCCGGTGACCCGGGCGCCGTACTCCGCCGCCGCGTGCAGCGCCATCGAGCCCCAGCCGCAGCCGACGTCCAGCAGCCGGTCGCCCTCGCGCAGGGCGAGCTTGCGGCAGACCAGGTCGAGTTTGTCGCGCTGGGCGTCCTCGAGGGTGCCCCCGTCCCGCCAGTAGGCGCAGGAGTACACCATCGACGGTCCGAGCACCTGCTCGTAGAAGGCGTTGCCGACGTCGTAGTGGTGGCTGATCGCCTGCCGGTCGCGCGCCTTGGTGTGCAGCGGGCCGCGGCGCCCGGCGATCTCCTCCGCGGGCGGCGGCACCGGCAGCCAGCAGCGGGGCCCGGCGAGGGCGGTCAGCTCCCGGACGGCCGAGCGGAACCGCGGGTCGCCCAGCGAGCGCAGCCCGGGGCCGGGCTCGGAGCGCTCCCAGATCGCCCCGGCGAGCCGCCCCAGGGCCTCGTACAGATCGCCCTCGACATCGATCTCACCGGCCACCCAGCCCCGGGCCAGGCCCAGTTCGCCCGGCTTCCACAGCAGCCGGCGCAGGGCCCGCCGGTGCCGGATGACGAGGACCGGGCCGTCGGCGGGACCGGACTCGCTTCCGTCCCAGGCGCGGATGCGGATCGGGGGTGGTTCTCCCAGTAGTTCCTCGGCGAGAGCGGTGAGCCGCGAAGCGGCATCGGCCATGGCGCACACCTCCGTGACGCTGTTTGACGGAAATGCCCAACACCACGTAAACGCCGTCGGCGCGCGGACGCAGTCCCCCTGATGGGCAAATGGACGGCAAAACAGACAACTTCCCCGTACGCAGCGTGCCCAAAGTACGCCGAAGGGGCCGTCCGCACCACGGATGGCGGACGGCCCCTTCGGGGGTACTACGGCGGGGAGGTCAGGAGGCCTTGGCCTTCTCCGGGGCGGGACGGGCCGCCGCCGGGGCGGGCCTGGCCGCCTCGTAGAACTCCTCGCGCGGCGACTCGATCGCGCCGAGCGAGACGACCTCGCGCTTGAGGAACATCGCGAGCGTCCAGTCGGCGAAGACGCGGATCTTGCGGTTCCAGGTCGGCATCGCCAGGCCGTGATAGCTGCGGTGCATGTACCAGGCCAGCCGGCCCTTGAGCTTGATCTTGACCTTGCCCATGACGATCATCGCGACGCCCTTGTGCAGGCCGAGACCGGCGACCGCACCCTTGTTGGCGTGGCTGTACTCCTTCTGCGGGAAGCCCCGCATACCGGAGATCACGTTGTCGCCGAGGACCTTCGCCTGACGCAGCGCGTGCTGGGCGTTCGGCGGGCACCAGGCGTTCTCGACACCGGCCTTGCGGGCGGCGAGGTCCGGGACCTGGGCGTTGTCGCCCGCGGCCCAGATGTAGTCGGTGCCCTGCACCTGGAGCGTCGGCTTGGTGTCGACGTGGCCGCGCGGGCCGAGCGGCAGGCCGAAGCGGGCCAGGGCCGGGTTCGGCTTGACGCCGGCGGTCCACACGACGGTGTTGGAGTCGACCTCAAGGCCGTTCTTCAGCACCACGTGGCCGTCCACGCAGGAGTCCATGGAGGTGTTGAGGTAGATCTCGATGCCGCGGGACTCGAGGTGCTCCTTGCCGTACGTGCCGAGCTTGGGCCCGACCTCGGGAAGGATCTTGTCGGCGGCGTCGACGAGGACGAAGCGCATGTCCTCGCGCTTGACGCTCTTGTAGTACTTGACCGCGTCGCGGGCCAGGTCCTCGACCTCGCCTATCGTCTCGGCACCGGCGAAGCCGCCGCCGACGAAGACGAAGGTCAGCGCCTTGCGGCGGACCTCCTCGTCGGTGGTGGAGTCGGCCTTGTCCAGCTGCTCCAGGACGTGGTTGCGCAGGCCGATGGCCTCCTCGATGCCCTTCATGCCGATGCCCTGCTCGGCGAGGCCGGGGATCGGGAAGGTGCGGGAGACCGCGCCGAGCGCGATGACCAGGTAGTCGAAGGGGAGCTCGTAGGCCTCGCCGACGAGCGGCGCGATCGTGGCCACCTTGCGGTCCTGGTCGATGGTGGTGACCCGGCCGGTGAGTACCTCGGCCTTGGGCAGCACGCGTCGCAGCGGGACGACGACGTGCCGCGGCGAGATGCTGCCGGCGGCGGCTTCGGGGAGGAAGGGCTGGTACGTCATGTACGACCGCGGGTCGACGACCGTGACGGTCGCCTCCCCGTACCGCATCTTCTTCAGAATGCGACGAGCTGCGTACAGGCCTACGTACCCACCGCCTACTACGAGGATCCTGGGACGCTCCGTGGTGCTCATGCCATCGAGTATCCACCCCCCTTGGAGGGGGTGCTCGTGAGCCCCTTCACAAGCATGGGGGGACCCTCTGCTACACTCCGCCGCCCACGTGATCCAGGTCATGGCACTCGTCGGGAACACCGGTACGGCGGCGGACGTTGCTCAGGGCCGCTGAGCTGGCCCCACGCCCTCCGCGGAAGGCGGACAGGGGCCGGTTTCCATGGGTACGCAGCACGGCAGTCACCTGCCGGAGCGCGGTAGAACGGGCCGAGTTGGGCACAAAAACAGGCCCAGCGGGCCCTCCAGGGGCACTTTCGACGGCCGGCTGGACCCTTTTCCTTGTGAAGAACTTCACGAACTTTCTCGCGGACAGCGCTCCGGCGGCCGGAAAACAGCCGTCGGGGCCCCTGCCCGGACCGGCTCCGCCCCGGCTCAGACGAGGGAGAGCGCGATGCCGTCGAGGATGTCGTGCTCCGAGACGACGACCTCCGGCACCCCGGCACGATCCATGATCGCGAGCAGCACCAGGGCACCCGCGACGATCACGTCGACCCGCCCGGGGTGCATCACCGGGATCGCGGCCCGCTCGTCGTGGGTGGAGCGGACCAGCCGCTCGGTGATCTCCGCGACCCGGTCGCGGGAGATCCGCGCGTGGTGGATCGCCTCCGAGTCGTACGCGTCCAGGCCCAGCGCGATACCGGCGACGGTGGTGACCGAGCCGGCCAGGCCCACCAGGGTGCTCGCCTCGCGGATCGGCACGGTCCGCCCGGCCAGGTCCAGCGCCGCCTCGATGTCCGCCCGCACCGCGGCGATCTCCTCCGGCGCCGGAGGGTCGCTGCGTACATGACGCTCGGTCAGCCGGACGCAGCCGATGTCGACCGAGCGGGCCGCCTCGACCCGCCCGCGGCCGATGACGAACTCGGTCGAACCGCCGCCGATGTCCACGACCAGCCGCTCCTCGTGGCCCGGCAGCCCCTTGGTGGCTCCGGTGAAGGAGAACTCGGCCTCCTGGTCGCCGCTGATCACCTCGGGCTCGACCCCGAGGATGCCGGCCACGCCGTTCACGAACTCGTCGCGGTTCTCCGCGTCCCGGGAGGCGGAGGTGGCCACGAAGCGGATCCTCCCCCCGCCGCCCCCGGCGGAGGGCGCCTCGACGCCGTACTCCTTGATGATTCCCGCGTACTCCCGGCAGGCCGCGAAGGTGCGTTCCAACGCCTCGGGGGCCAGCCGGCCGGTGCGGTCGACACCCTGGCCGAGCCGGACGATGGTCATTCGCCGGTCCAGCTCCACGAGTCCACCCGTCGAGGGGTCCACGTCGGCGACGAGCAGGCGGATCGAGTTGGTGCCGCAGTCGACGGCGGCGACGCGGGTCATGCGGGGTCCTCCGTTCCGGTGGATGCGCCGCCGTCCGCGCCGGCGTCCGCGCAGTCCCCCGCACCCGCGGCCACGCACGGGCCCTTGGCCCACCACTCGGGGAGCATCGCGATGGCCTCGTCGCCCAGCGGGTTCACCCCGGGACCGGCCGCGAGCGAGTGGGCGACCAGGACGTGCAGGCACTTCACCCGGTCCGGCATGCCGCCGGCGCTCGGGAAGCCCTTCAGCTCCTCGATCTCGTCCCGGCGCCGGACGTAGTCCTCGTGCGCCGCCCGGTACGCCGCCGCCAGGTCGGGGTCGTTCTCCAGGCGCTCGGTCATCTCCTTCATCACGCCGTTCGCCTCCAGCGTGCCGATGGCCGAGGCCGCACGCGGGCAGGTCAGGTAGTACAGCGTCGGGAAGGGGGTGCCGTCCTCCAGCCGCGGTGCCGTCTCGACCACGTCGGGCCGCCCGCAGGGGCAGCGGTGGGCGATGGCCCGCAGACCGCGCGGCGGGCGGCCGAGCTGCTCCTTGAACGCGGCGATGTCCTCCGCGGTGGGCGGGGTGGGCGCGGTGCTCGGCGGGGGCGTGTCCATGGGATGTGTATGTCTCTTCGTCGGTTCGGTGAATGGGCTGAGGGCTGTCCCCGGCGTCGCGCGCCGGCCCGGTCGAGCGCGGTTCGCCGTCCCGGCTAGCGTCGCGCGTCGGCCCGGTCGACGCCGTCCCAGACGTTCGAGTACCAGGGCCGGCCGCGGCCCTGCTCCTCGGCGCGGGGCATCCGGTCGGCCCGCGGGTCGGCCATGATGTACCCGGTCTCGCCGGGCAGGACCATGTGCAGGTGCTCCCGGGCCAGCCGCATGACGTACGCGTCGTCCCGGAGGCGGGCCTTCTCGTCGCGCAGCCGCTCGACGCGCTCGCGGGCCTGGGCGGCCAGCCGCCGCTGCTCGGCGATCTCGTTCCGCTGCGACACGTACGCCCGCATCGGATACGCGAGCGCGACGATCATCGAGCATACGACGAGGGCGAGGAAGGCCGCCCGGCCGGTGAGCCGGGAGCGCCGGGCCTGGCGGCGGGTCTGCGAACGGTAGACGCGGGCGGCGGTCTGCTCACCGAGCAGCCGCAGCCTGGTCGCGGTGGAGAACCGGTCCCGGGCCATCTGTGCGCCTCCCCTTCACGTGCGTACGTCCCCGCACACGGTACGGGACCGTGTGCGGGGACGTACGCAACCAGCCTTCCGCCGGGTCCGGGCGGAGCCGTCCGTGCCCGGCGCCGGGCACGGCCCTCGAAGCGGGGGCCCGGCTCAGCCCTTGAAGCGGGGGAACGCGCTGCGGCCGGCGTACACCGCGGCGTCGTCGAGGATCTCCTCGATGCGCAGCAGCTGGTTGTACTTGGCGACGCGCTCGGAACGGGCCGGGGCGCCGGTCTTGATCTGACCGCAGTTGGTGGCGACGGCCAGGTCGGCGATGGTGACGTCCTCGGTCTCGCCGGAGCGGTGGGACATCATGCACTTGAAGCCGCTGCGCTGGGCCAGCTCGACGGCGTCGAGGGTCTCGGTCAGCGAGCCGATCTGGTTGACCTTGACCAGGAGGGCGTTGGCGGCGGCCTCGTCGATGCCGCGGGCCAGGCGCTCGGGGTTGGTCACGAACAGGTCGTCGCCGACCAGCTGGACCTTGGCGCCGAGCCGCTCGGTGATCGTCTTCCAGCCGTCCCAGTCGTCCTCGAACAGCGGGTCCTCGATCGAGACCAGCGGGTAGGCGGAGACGAGCTCCTCGTAGTACTCGGTCATCTCGGCGGCCGAGCGGGCCTTGCCCTCGAACTCGTAGGCGCCGTCCTTGTAGAACTCGGAGGCGGCGACGTCGAGCGCGAGCGCGATGTCCTTGCCGGGCGCGTACCCGGCCTTCTTGATCGCCTCGAGGATGAGGTCGAGGGCCTCGCGGTTGGAGCCCAGGTTGGGGGCGAAGCCGCCCTCGTCGCCGAGGCCGGTGGAGAGCCCCTTCTCCTTCAGGACCTTCTTCAGGGTGTGGTAGACCTCGGTGCCCCAGCGCAGGGCCTCGGAGAAGGACTCCGCCCCGATCGGGGCGATCATGAACTCCTGGATGTCCACGTTGGAGTCGGCGTGCGAGCCGCCGTTGAGGATGTTCATCATCGGAACGGGCAGCAGGTGCGCGTTCGGGCCGCCGAGGTAGCGGAACAGCGGCAGGTCGGATGCCTCGGAGGCGGCGTGCGCGACGGCGAGGGAGACACCGAGGATCGCGTTGGCGCCGAGGGAGGACTTGTCCGGGGTGGCGTCGAGGTCGAACATCGCCTGGTCGATCAGGCGCTGCTCGGTGGCGTCGTATCCGACCAGCTCGGGGCCGATCTGCTCGATCACGGCCAGGACGGCCTTCTCGACACCCTTGCCCAGGTAGCGGTTCGGGTCGCCGTCGCGGAGCTCGAGGGCCTCGAAGGCGCCGGTGGACGCGCCGGACGGAACGGCAGCACGGCCGGTGCTGCCGTCGTCGAGGCCGACCTCGACCTCGACCGTGGGGTTGCCTCGGGAGTCCAGGATTTCCCGGGCTACGACGACGTCGATGGACGGCACGAGCATCTCCTTCTGGGATGTGACGCGTGAGGTGACACAGGCGGAGCCGTGTCGGTGCAGGGTCCCTTTGGCCTTGCGGCAAGAGCCTAACCGCCTGGCGGGCATCGGTCGGCAGATGCCCGCCCCGTGGGACGAAAAAGCGGACCGAACCGGCAAATGCCCCGGCCGCTGCGAGACTCCCGTGCCCGCGCGACCGCGGGGTGTAAGGGGAGGCCGCGTGCGGCCGGGGCGGGGGTGCGCACGGTCCGGTGGTCCGCCGGGCCCACCGGAGCGGAGGGTCGGCCCCGGCGGCACCGCCGGACGGGGCCGACCGGTCCCGCGCCGCCCGACGTCGGTCCGGACGGCGCGGGACCTGGTCCGGGGGCCGAGGGCCCGGGGTGTCAGCTCAGGTGGAGCTTCTGGCCGGGGTGGATGACGTTCGCGTCGTCCACGATGTCCTTGTTCAGCTCGAACAGCTTCTGCCAGCCGCCCTTGACCTTCCGGTCCTCGGCGATCTTGCTGAGGGTGTCGCCGGCCTTGACCGTGTACTCGCCGTCGCCCTTCTTCACCGGGGCGGCCGCACGCTCGGAGCGGGTGGTCGGGGCCTCGGCCCGCTTCGGGGCGGGCTCGGCCTTCGGCGCGGCGGCCTTGGGGGCGGCCGGAGCGGCGCCGTCGTACGCGGCGTTCGACAGGCCGGTGCCGCAGTGCGGCCAGGCACCCTTGCCCTGGCCCGCCAGGACCTTCTCGGCGATCTGGATCTGCTGCGCCTTGCTCGCCTTGTCGGCGGTGGAGGCGAACGCGGTACCCCCGTAGGCGGCCCAGGTGGAGGCCGAGAACTGCAGCCCGCCGTAGTAGCCGTTGCCGGTGTTGATCGACCAGTTGCCGCCGGACTCGCACTGGGCGACGGCGTCCCACTCGGAGGCGGTGGCGGCGGACGCCGTACCCGAGGCCATCAGCGGGGCGGCGATGGCGGCGCCGGCGACACCGGCGAGCGTGACGACACGGGTGGACCGCTGGAAGACCGTCGGGCGACGGTGCTTGCCCTTGCCGGAAAGCAGCATCGAAGTTCTCCTCACCGACGCCTGCGAGGTGAGCTGTCGGGTTCGGGCCGATGTGGTGCCCGGCCGCGCGACGAGCGCACGGCTCCACCCCTAGCCGGGCAGCCCTGCTCGGGCCGGTCCGGCACTTACCTTGGGTCCCCCGCTCCTGCCTTCGGCGCTTGCGCGACGACTGTTCCCGACGGCCGCCGGCAGGATTCGGCGTGCGGTCGACGGGGCCCGCGTTGCGAGCGGTTCAGACCGTAGACACACGTCTCCCCGATGTTCAAAGACGAACATCGGGGAGAAATCGCCCATATCTGATGGAGCAACATGTCCGTTTTCGCAGATGAGAGCCTTGATGACCGGAGTTGACCGCCCTGCGGCGCCAGTTGACCGGAAGAGACTCTTGTCTCACTCGAACAGAACGGGACATAAGCGCCCGAACTACTGGGGCAACTCGCCCTTCTCCAGGCCGAGATCGAGGCTCTGGCCAGGCAGGATGAGGTCGGCGTCGGCGCCGACGACATCCCGGTTCGTCTCGTAGAGGGCGGGCCAGCCGCCGGGCACCGCGTTGGCGTCGGCGATCGACGAGAGGCTGTCGCCGCTGCGGACGACGTACCCATCTCCCGCCGCTGCGCCCTCTCGTGCGGATTCGTCACCTCGCGAGGCATGACGCCCTGAATCACGCTCATCGCCCGAATTGCCCGACTCTCCCGCCTCGGTGGCGGGGATACCCCGGTGCTTGCCCGTGCCCCCGTCGGCGGCGTCGGCCGGCTCCTGCGGGCTCTCGCCGTTCCCGGCGGGCTCCGAGGACTCCCCCGTGGGCTCGGCAGGCAGAGCGCCCTCCGGGGACCCGGAGGGCGGGGCGGACGGCTCGGGCGAGGACACGCCCGCGCCCGGCTCGGCGCCGGCGGCCGAGGGGGCCCCGGCCTGCGGCTCGGGCGCGGCGGCCGCACCGTCGCCGAACGAGGGCGCCTTCACCAGGCCGCCCAGCGGGTCGGTGGACGGGGTGCCGGCCGGCTGGGAGCCCGCGGCCAGACCCGTGATCACACCGCAGCTCTGCCATGCGGAGGCACCCTGGGCGGCGAGCACCATCTCGGCGACGGAGATCTGCTCGGCGGGGCTGGCGAGGTCGGCGCGCGGCGCGTAGGCGGTGCCGCCGTAGGCCTCCCAGGTCTCCTGGGACATCTGGAGGCCGCCGTAGTAGCCGTTGCCGAGGTTGGCGCCCCAGTCGCCGCCGCTCTCGCAGTCGGCGACCCGGTTCCAGGTGGCGGTGTCGGCGGCGGAGGCGGTACCCGCACCGAGCAGCGGGATGGCGATGGCCGATCCGGTCACCCCTGCCGCGACGATGAGGGCGGGGGCCTGACGAGGTCGGCGGTGGCGGCCGTTCCCGGACAGCATGCGGTGTGCCTTCCGTGTGACTACAGAAAACTCCCGGGACCGTCGAGGCGGTTGAAACCTCGATGGCCCGGAGTCGGGGTGAACGTAGCCGCCTTCCCGCCTCAGTCACAAGTCGATGCAGCGGAGATCACGCAAAAGTCACAGCCTTGACGTACCGTCAGATTCAGCGGGGGGTGAATTCAACGGGCAGAGTGCGCAATCCGCGCATGATGAGTCCCCCACGCCACCGCAATTCCGACGGATCGACCGCAAGCCGCAAGTCGGGCAGCCTGCCGAGGAGAGCCGCCAGCGCGGTCCGCCCCTCCAGCCGTGCGAGCGGCGCCCCCAGGCAGTAGTGGATGCCGTGCCCGTACCCGAGGTGCGGGTTGTCCCGCCGGCCGAGATCGAGGGTGTCGGGCTCCGCGAACCGCTCCGGGTCCCGGTCCGCGGCGGCCAGCACCACGAGGACCGGGTCGCCGGCGGAGATCTCCCGCCCGCCGAGGGTCAGCGGCTCGGTCGCGAAGCGCCAGGTGGCGAGCTCCACCGGCCCGTCGAAGCGCAGCAGCTCCTCCACACCGGTCGCCAGCAGGCCGGTCTCGCCCGCGGCCAGCGAGTCCTGGAGCCGCCGCCGCTGCCCCGGATCGCGCAGCAGCGCGTACATACCGTTCCCGATCAGGTTCACCGTCGTCTCGAACCCGGCGAAGAGAAGGATGAAGGCCATGGCCGCGGCCTCGTTCTCGGTGAGGTGCTCGCCGTGGTCGGACGCCTTGATGAGTCCCGAGATCAGGTCGTCGCCGGGCGCCTCCCGCTTGCGGTGGATCAGCTCGGCCAGATAGCCGCGCATCCTCTTCACCGACCGGGCGACACCGCCGCGCGGCCCGCCGCCGTGACGGATCATCATTCCGGCCCAGTCGCGGAAGTCGTCCTGGTCCTCGCGGGGGACGCCGAGCATGTCGCAGATGGCGTAGATGGGGAGCGGAAAGGCGAACTCGTGGATGAGGTCCGCGTGCCCCCGCTGCGCGAAACCGTCGATCAGCCCGTCCGTCAGCTCCTGCACCCGCGGGGCGAACTCGGCCACCCGGCGCGGGGTGAACGCCTTGGACACCAGCCGCCGCAGGCGGGTGTGGTCCGGCGGGTCGATGTTCAGCAGATGCGTCATCAGCTCCGCCTTGCGCTCCCCCGGGATCCCCGTCTTCCCCTTCGCGTGCGCGGGCTCGTCGTGGTGCGCCGGGTTCTTGCTGAGCCGCTGGTCCGCGAGGGCCTGCCGGGCGTCCGCGTACCGGGTCACCAGCCACGCCTCCACCCCGCTGGGCAGCCGGGTCCGGTGCACCGGCGCGTGCTCCCTGAGCCAGGCGTAGGCGGGGTAGGGGTCGGTGGCGAACTCCCAGGTGAAGAGCTCGGGGGCGGCGGGGACGCCGGGAACGGTGGGAACGGTGGGGACGCCGGGGACGCCGGGGACGCGGGACGGCTGGTCGTGCATGGGTCGACGTTAACCCGGGAGGGGTCGGTCATCCGTTCGGCTGACCTCTCGCCGTTCCCCGTGGGTACGCTGACCGTACCCGCGAGACTCCGTCACATGGGAGCGCTGATGAGTGCCGCAGCCGAGGACCGGAGGGACGACCGGGACGACCGGGAGGAGCAGTATGCCTTCCCGGTCCCGCCCCCCGGTGGGTGGACGGCGGACGACCTCGACCGGATCAAGGGTCTCCCGCCGCACACCGAGCTGATCGACGGGGGACTGTTCTTCGTGACTCCGCAGACCGATTTCCACATGGCCGCGCTGAGGCTGCTGGAGAACGAACTGGTGCGGCAGGCACCGGACGACCTCTACGTCGTCCGGGAGATGACCACCAAGCTGGGCGAGCGCGACCGACCGGAGCCCGATCTCATGGTGGTTCCGTGGCGGGCCCGCACGGGGCCGGAGCAGACCTGGTACGCCCCGGACGACATCCTGCTCGCGGTCGAGATCGTCTCCGACGAGTCAGTCCAGCGCGACCGCGAACTCAAGCCCCGCAAGTACGCGGCGGCCGGCATCCGGCACTTCTGGCGGGTCGAGAAGAACGACGGCCTGCCCGTGGTCTACGTCTACGAACTCGATCCCGCGACGCGCTCCTACGCCGTCACGGGCATCCACCACAACCGGCTCAAGGTCGACGTCCCCTGCCCCGTCGAGATCGATCTCACCGCCGTGGAGCGGCGGCGCGGAACACGGGACTGACGCGCCCGCCCGCCCGGACGACCTCCGCGTCGGCGTCGGCGTCGGCGTCGGCCCGTTTCGGTCCCGGGCCGGGGTCGCGGTCGTCTCGGTCCCGGCTGCGGTCCGGCTGCTCCGGTCCCGGCCCGGGGCCTCACTGCCGGGCGGCGGCCTCCGCGGTGCGGATCGCGTCACGGTAGGCGCGGGCCGCGGCACGGAGGGCGGCCTCCGGGTCGTAGCCCTCGGCCTCCGCACGTACGGCCATGGCGAGCAGCTGGTACCCGACGGCGCGGTCGCCGTCCTCCGTGGGCAGTTCCACGTCCAGCCCGGCGGTCCGCACCCGGCCCGCCAGCTTCGCGGCGAGAGCGAGTCCCGGCTGACCGAGCGGGATGCCGTCGGTCACCGACTCCCGCTGCTTCTCGACCGCCTTGGTGCGCAGCCAGTGCTCCTTGACGTCCTCCGGGGTCTCGGCACGGGCGTCACCGAAGACGTGCGGGTGGCGGTGGATGAGCTTGTCGACGATCGTCCCGGCGACGTCGTCGATCGAGAACGCCTCGTCCCCCTCCGCACCGCTCGCCTCCTGGGCGATGCGCGCGTGGAAGACGACCTGGAGAAGCACGTCGCCGAGCTCCTCCCGCAGCTCGTCGCGGTCCCCGTCCTCGATGGCCTCGACGAGTTCGTACGCCTCCTCGATGCCGTACTTGGCGAGGCCCTTGTGGGTCTGCTGCGAGGACCACGGGCACTCGCGGCGGATCCGGTCCATGACCTGGACGAGATCGAGCAGCCGGGCGCCCGGGAGGTCGTAGGAGCCGGGCAGCAGTTCCAGCTCCGGCATGGACACCCGGCCCGAGCCGGCCATGCGGGCCAGGCCGTCGGTGAGCGCCCGGTCGCCCTCACCGGCCGCGAGGACCACCGCGGTCCGGCCTCCCGCGCAACCGTCCACCAGCTCCTGCGCGGTGGGCGCGGCGATCTCCACGTCGACGCCCGCCTCCCTCAGGTACGGAAGTTGCGGGTGCTCCGCGTCGGCGCACAGCACGCGGTCGGCGGCACGCAGGGTCCGCCACGCCGGCCAGGACAGCAGTCCGGGCGCGACGCGGTGGCTGGCGGTGAGCAGGACGATTCGGCCGGGCTCGACGGGCGCTTCAGCGTTCACCCCTCGACCTTACGCCGGGGCGGACGGGCACCGGGGCCGGGCCCTGAGGTCCGGTGAGGGCACCTCACCGCTGCCCTCCGGCAGGGCCGCGGCCGGGCCGCCTCACCACGCGGAGAAGCCCGGGAGGCTGCGCCGCGCCCCGGGCGGCCCGGCTACGCCCCGGCCTGGATGCCCTCCTGCGGCCTGGTGACCTGGGTGATCCACGGGGCCTTGTAGTCGCCGAGCTGGATCTTCGCGTCGTCCCAGGTGCCGTACCGCGGGTTCACGTCGATCGCGAGCTCCTTGGACGCGGCCGTCAGCGCGGCACCGACCTTCTGCTGGCCCTCCGGAGTGCCGAGGTCGGCGTCCAGCGCCCGGGCCAGCCCGGTCAGCAGGACCTCCTCGCGCACCGCCTGGTCGATCTGGTCCGGGGCGACCCCGCGCTGCTGGAGCAGCATCGCGGCGAGCTGCTCCTCGCCGCCGGACTGCCGGGCCGCGGCCGCCCGGGCGTCCTGGACCTGCTTGCGGGAGGCGGTGACGCCACTCTCCTCCGCCGCGTGCTCCAGGATGCGGTCGAAGATCATCCCGTGCAGCTTGGCCCGGTTGAGCTGCCCGGTGTTCTTGATCAGCTGAGCGGCCTCGGGCGACGTCTCCTGGGCCGCCCGCACGTCCCGCACCTCGGCCTGGAGCGCGGACACCTCGATGCGGTCGCCCCCGACGACGGCCGCGGCGCCCGGGTGCGCGTCGTTCCCGCAGGCGGCGAGCAGGGGCGCCGCCGAGACGAGCGCGGCGGAGAGGGCGAGCGCGGTGCGACGGCGGCGGTGCAAAGGGGCCTCCCGGCGTGCGGTGGTGATCGTGACGCGGAGCGTTTGTGACGCGGTGCACAAAGACCTTGCGGTGATCGATGGTAGGCAGTCGGCGTGGTGCAGGCCACCACTTCGCCGCCACTGATTCGGTCAACGATCCGGGACCGCTCGGGGTGCGGTGCCGCGTACCGGTTCCGCACGGGCACGCCTGATCGGCGGCGGCCGGGGCATCCGTAGGGCGAGGGAGGGCCGGGCTATGGGTGCGGTGAGGTCTGTGTCGTGGTGGGTGAAGGTACCGGTCGGCATCCTGCTGGTGGCCGCGCTGCTGGTGGCGGGGGCGCAGCTGCGGGGGCTGCCGGGGCTGCCGGGGTTCGGCGCCCTGTTCGGTGAGCAGACGCGGGACCGCTCCGGGCCGGCCGTCCTGGAGTCGGTCCAGGACCTGAGCCGCTACCAGGCGGCCACGGGGAACTTCCAGGTGGTGGTGGACCTGGAGAAGGACACCAAGTACGTACCGGACGTGCTGCGGGGGACCAGGGTCCTGTACGTCGGGGCGGGCAGCGTGGACGCGTACGTCGACATGGGGGCGCTCGGGGAGAAGGACGTCGTCGTGAACGAGGAGCGCACCGCCGCGACGATCCGGCTCCCGCACGCCGTCCTGGAGCGGCCGGCGCTCGACCCCGACCGCTCCTACGCGGTCTCCAAGCAGCGCGGGCTGCTCGACCGGCTCGGCGACCTCCTCTCCGACAACCCCAACAGCGAGCAGGCGGTCCAGCAGCTCGCGGTGCGGCACATCGCCACCGCCGCGAAGGAGAGCCGTCTCACGGCACAGGCGGAGCGGAACACGACACGGATGCTGGAGGGGCTGCTGCGCTCGCTCGGGTTCAGCAAGGTGACGGTGGTCTACGGGACGTGAGAGCCGTCCGGCCGCCCGGTCGCCCGGCTGGGCGCGCGGGCGCCGGTGCGCGGGCGCGGTCTGCGGTGCGCGGGCCGTGCGGGCCGTCGGCCCAGGGCGCGGGTCGGGCCCGGTGGCGGGCCCCGTGGCGGGCCCGGCCGGCCCGGGACGAGGTCCGGCCCGCTACCCGCTGTACGGGCGAGTCAACGGAAGGACACCAAGACTTCACCCGAATGGCCCCCCTTGGTGGCCTCTTGAGCGGAAATCGCGGCGTAACCTCCCGGCCATGCCTTCCCTCCTGAGCAACCGGCTGGCGAAGCGGATGCTGCGACCGGCCTTCTCACTGGTGGAACAGCGCCTTGAGCGTGCGACCACCGCACTCCAGGCAGACCTCGACGCGCTCCACCACGAAGTGGCCGACCTGCGGCGGCAGAGCTACGGGCTCGGGCTACTGCTCGACCACGCCGGACGGGACGGCCACCGGATGGCCACCGCCACCCAACTGGACACGCTGGTCCGGGAGGTGACCACCGTGACCGGCGCGTCCGGCGAGCACGCGCGCCGCGATCTGACGGTGGCGTACCGCACGGTGGTGGCCCTCGAGGCGCTGGGCGTCGGCCGGATGGCGGGCTCGACCTCGGACATCTGCGGGAAGCTGGCGACCGTGCCGCTGCTGGCCCCGCCGAACGAGGAGGTGCTGGAGATCGGCACCCAGCACGGGCTGTTCGCGGCCGCCCTGCTGCGCATGCTGCACCGCGCGGGTGTCGAGCCGCGGCTGACGGTCGTCGACCCGCTGGCCGGCGCCCTCGTGCCGTCGGGCACCGCGCCCGCCCCGGTCAGGGAGGACGTCGTGCGCGCCAACCTGGCGCTGTGCGGGAGTCGTTCGGGCGCCCAGGCCCGGCTCCTCCGGGGTGAGTCCGGCGACACCGGTGTCCGTGCGGAGGTGTCCGACCGGCGCTACGGCGTGGTCGTCCTGGCCGGTGATCCCTCCGTGGCGGGGGTACTCGCGGATCTCCGCCTCGCGGAGGAACTCGCCGCCGAAGGCGCCGTCGTCGTCCTCGACGGACACGGCGACGACACGCGCCCCGGCGTCGGCGAGGCCCTCGCCAAGCGCGTTGCCGACGGCTCCCGGCTGAGGATCCTGGGCGTCGTCGCGGGAACGGCGTTCCTGCGGGCCGAGTGAGGCCCGCCCGGCGGGGTGGTGGCCGGACGCAGTGGCAGTGTCCGAGCCGGGTGACAGCCGCCGGGCCGCGCCGGTGACGCCCACGGGCCGCGAGCCGCCCGGTCCGGAAGCGGCCGTGCCCCGGCCCGCTCAGCCGGTGCGGAACCGGCGCTGGCGTTCCAGCGACCGGCGCAGCTCGACGGCGAGCGGATGGCCGGGGCCGTACACGCGTTCCGTGTCGAACAGCAGGTTCCGCAGCTGCTGATGCCCCGCGGTGTGGTCGCCCATCGCCAGCAGCAGATGCCCCATCCGGTTCCGGATGTCGAAGGCCCGGGAGGGGTCTCCCCCGGTCCCGTGGTGGTTCTCGTAGTAGGGGAGTACCGCGCGGTACTCGGCCAGCGCCGCGGCCGTCTCCCCGAGTTGCTCCAGGCACTGTGCCGCGTCGTAGCGGAACTGCAGCGTCTGCGGGTCGCCCGGGCCCGCCTCCGCGGCCCGGTCGTCGGCGAGGCGGCGCAGCTCGGGCAGGGCCCGGCGGTACTGGCCGTCGTCCATAAGCGTCGTCGCGTACTGCTTGCGCAGGATCCGGACGACCGGGGACCGCTCCCCGTGCTCCGCGGCGGCGGCCGGGAGGATGCCGCCGAGGATGTCCACGGCGCGGGTGATGCTGCCCTCGCCCAGCAGGCGCTTGACCTCGTCGACCGCTGCGGCGACATCGGGGCGGTCGGCCACCGGGGCCGCGGCCGCCACCACGCGCGGGTCGGGTGGCGGCGGGGCCGTCGCCCGGTCCGGCCAGGGCGCGTGCGGGCGCAGGAAGGGGCGCGTGGGGTCGAGCGGCCCGCCGGGCGCGGCCTGCCGCGCGGGCAGCAGCGGCGCCAGCGCCTCGTACACCTCCTGGGCGCCCGAGGGACGGCGCTGCGGGTCCTTGGCGAGCATCCGCAGCACCAGCGCCTCCAGCCGCTCGGGGACCTCGGGCCGGAGCTGACGGACCGGCAGCGGCGGCTCGTAGAGGTGGCGGTGGAGCACGCCCAGGGCGGTGGAACCCGCGAAGGGCACATTGCCGCTGAGCAGTTCGTGGAGCAGCACGCCGAGGGCGTACAGGTCCGTGTAGGGCCCGACGGCGCCGCCCATGGCCTGCTCGGGCGCCATGTACGCCGGGCTGCCGATCGGCGACCCGGTGTGGGTGAGCCGGGTGGTGTCCGTGTCGATGACCGACGCCACACCGAGGTCGAGGACGGTGACCGTGCCGTCCGGCTTCACCATCACGTTCCTCGGCTTGAGGTCCCGGTGGACGATCGGGACGGCGTGCACGGCGCCGAGGACGGAGCACAGCTGGGCGGCGACGGAGACGGCCCACTCCCAGGGGTACGGGTCGTGCTCGGCGAGGTGGTCGGCGAGGTCGGCGCCCTCGACGTACTGCATGACGAGGTACAGGTCGTCACCGTCGCTGCCCGCGTCGTGCACGGTGACCAGGCCCGGGTGGGTCACCTGGGCGGTGACGCGGCACTCCCGGACGAAGCGGCGCCGCATCTCCTCCGCGGCCGTGGCGGGTGCCATGTGGTCGGGGCGGAGCAGCTTCACCGCCACGCGGCGGTCGAGCCGCTGGTCGTAGCCCGTCCAGACCTGGCCCATGCCGCCCTGGCCTATGACGGTGGAGAGTTCGTAGCGCCCGGCGATGACGCGTCCGTTCACCGGTCACCGCCGTCGGGGCGGGGCTCCCTGCGCAGGAGGTCGCTGAGTTCGTCGAGTTCGGCACGGACCTGGTCGATGCGGCGGTTCGGCTCATGCCCCGCTGCCGGTCCGGGGGCGGGGCCCGCGGCGGACGGCTGCGGGCCGGACTGCGAGGGCGGCTGCGGCTGCGGCAGCGGGCCGGACTGCGAGGGCGGCTGCCGCGGTACGGGAGGCTGCTGCGCCGGCCGGGCGTACGGGTTCGCCGCCGCCCCGGTGGGCCCGGCCGGCGGATAGCCGTACCCCGCCACGGGCGGCTGCGGCGGCAGGCCGTAGCCGCCCGCCGGGCCCCCGCCGGACTTGAGCCGCTCGTAGTGCCGGGTCTCCGCCATCACGTAGTACGTGATCGTCCCGACCATCACCACCGTGATCCAGCCGAGGATGGTGTAGCCCACGGGGTCGGAGATCTCCTCGTCCCCGGGGGCGGAGAGGCCCGCGAAGACCAGCATGCCCACGTTGGCCGCGACGGTGGCGCAGAAGAGGAACCAGTCGACCGGCTTGCGGGTGACGATCGCCAGCCGCAGCATCGGCACCCAGGCGAGCAGGCTGCAGCTCATCACGGCCATCGCGATGAAGAGCACGCGCAGGGCGATCAGCGTGCCCTCGGCGGGGCGCCCGGCGGGTCGAGGCGGGTAGCCGTGGCCGTGGCCGTGGCCCTGCATGGCTGCTCCTGGGACTGGTGCGTTCACTGGTGCGTTCACTGGCGTGAGTTCACGGACTGCTCGTCCTGCGACGACGGCTCATCGGACGAGGCCACGAGTTCACGAGGTCCGAGCGTATACATCGACACCGGCGTACGGCCGTGGGTTGTACCGAACCGTTGTTGAACCGATCACGCGGCGGCCGGCCCGCCCGCCGGCCTGCGCCCGGCCGCGCCCCGGCCTTGGCCCGGCCCCGCTCAGGCGCCGCCCGGTTCCGCCCCGGTTCCGCTCAGGCGCCGCCCCGGGCTACCCCCAGACCTCGTTCGGACCTCGTCCAGCCCTCGTCCAGCCCTCGCTCAGGCCTCGCTCAGCCCTCGCTCAGGCCTCGACCGTGCCGTCGGTCAGTCCGTCGTACAGCCCCTGCACCAGCTGCTCGCCCAGCCGCCCCACGCTGCGCAGCGCGGACTCGAACTCGGCGAGTGCCCGGAAGCGGTCCCCGTAGCGCCGCTGTTCGGCGAGCGGCAGGCGGGGCAGCTGGAGACGGCGCACATCGAGCCGGGTGGCGGTGGAGGCGTAGCTGCTCGCCTGCCGGTTGTTCGCGGTGCCGCGCAGGAAGCCGGCGAGGAACCAGGGGTCCAGTGCCGCGGGATCGGGGCGCAGCAGCTGGAGGTTGCGGCCGAGCGCGGCTCCGGCGGTCGCCTCGTCGACGACGCGGGCCGACGGGCCGGCGCCGAGGACGGGCACGACGACGTCTCCGGCCCGGAGCAGGACCGGTTCCACCGGGTCCTCGCCGGGTGCCCGCCCTTCGGGGAGGGCCCCCGAGGGTGCGGTGCCCTCGTGGACGTCGTGCTCGGTGAGGACGGGCACGGTCCCGGTGCCGGTCCCGGTGCCGCCGGACCGGAGTTCGAGTGCTCCCGCACGGACCAGTTCGCCGACGGTGGTGCCGGGGCGCAGCGACGCCCCTGCCGCCGCCGGCGCTGCGACCTCCGGCGTGAGGTCGCGGACGAGCCTCAGCGTCTCGGTCAGCCGCTCGCGCACGCCGGTGAGTTCGGCCGCGCCCCCACCGGCCGCGGGCGGAGGCAGATGACGGGCCGGAGCCAGGTCCACGTCGTCGTCGAGGAGTTCGATGACGGGCACGGCACGGCTCCTGCCGGGCCGCTCCGGCACACCGCCGTCGCGGTCGAACGGCTGCCAGGCCTCGAGGACGGCGCGGTGCACCCCCTGCCAGTCGAGTTTGCCGCGGCCGCCGCCCGGCTCCGCGAGTTCGGCGGTGTCGACCAGGAGCACCTCCTGCCCCGGGCGGTCACCGGCGACCGGGCGGCGCAGTACCCAGAGGTGGAGCGGAATGCCGTAGGGCGGTGCCGCCCCCGCCGGCAGGGAGACGACGGCACGCAGCGCCCCGCGCCGCAGCAGGTCCGCCCTGATCCGGCGGCCCGACTTGCGCGACGCGACGGCCGGCGGCATCAGCAGCACCGCGGTGGCGCCCGGGCGCAGCCGGGCGAGCGCGTGCTGCACCCAGGCCAGTTCGGACTCGGTGCGGGCCGGGAAGCCGTACTCCCAGCGGGGGTCGTACGCGAGTTCTTCGTGGCCCCAGTTGCGTTCGTTGAACGGCGGGTGGCAGAGCACCGCGTCGGCGGCGAGCCCGGGGAAGGCGTCGGCGCGGAGGGCGTCGCCGGCGGCCGCCCGGATGTCGGCGTCGCCGTGCAGGGCGAGGCGCACCGCCGTGAGCGACGCCAGCTCGGGGTCCGTGTCCTGTGCGTAGAGAGCGGCGGGCTGCCGTACGGCGCGCAGCAGTCCGCCCGTGCCGGAGGCGGGGTCGAGCACGGTCCTGCCAGGGATGTCCGCCCCGGCCAGGGCGGCCATCAACTCGGCCGGACCTGCCGGAGTGAGCGTGTACTGGCGGGGGTTGGCGTCCAGGTGGCGGCCGAGCAGGAACTCGAACGCCTGGCGGGCCCCGGTCTCGGCGGCGAGCTCGGCCGAGCCCCTCATGAGCGGCACGGATCCTTCCAGCTCGGCGGCGGAGGGGGTCGGCACGGCAGAGCGCCGGTCCCCGAACCGGGCCGTGAGCACCGTGTCGAGTGCGGCGGGGAGCATGGTGAGCAGCCGCTTGTCCGACACCGCGGCCAGCTCCAGCCAGGCGGTGGGGCGGTCACGTACCAGCAGGAGCAGGCAGCCCGCATGCCCCAACGCCGTGACGGCGCCCGCCGGGTGGCCGGAGAGCTGCTGCCAGACCCTTTCCCGCAGCGGGACCTCGGCGAGCTTGCCCTGGGCGCGCAGCCACCGCTCGACCTCGTGGAGCGCGAAGGACGGGCTGGTCTCGGTGCCGCCGACGGGCCTGGGGAAGTCGGCGTGCCGGCGCCGCCAGTTGCTGACCGCGGCGCGCCCGACGCCCGCCAGGCGGGCGATTCCGGCAGCGGTCACCTCTGCTGCGTTCTCCGGCACGGTTGCTCCTGTTCTCCGTCGGCGTCTCGATGTTCCCGTCCCCCGTCCCCCGTCCCCCGTCCCCGTCCCCGTCGGCGACCCTCTCGGCGAACCCGTCGGCGAACCCCTCGACGACCGGTTCTGCGCCGACCGCACGCGTCCGTCGGGGCAGGTGTCCGCCGGGCAACCGGTCCCTGCCGGGCAACCGGTCTCCGCCGGGCAACCGGTCCCCGTCAGCGGCCGGCGAGCGCCGATGTGACACCGAGCATAGCGACGACCGCAAGCAGGACCACTTCACAGTGTGCATGAATCCGATCCATGTGAACCGCGTTGACTCGGTTCACAAAGCATGCTCTCATTAACCCGTCGCACCGCTGGATCGTCGAACGGTCCCGACCACGCGGCGCCTCGTTGACGCCTGCAGCGCGGCGCCCGACACGTCCCCTGGAGGACACCCATGTCCCAGTACACGCAGCCGCCCCAGTTCCCGCAGGCGCCCATGCCGCCCGCACCGGCCCGCAACGGCCTCGGCACCGCGGCGCTGATCCTGGGGATCGTCGGCGCCCTGTCCGGCCTGATCCCGTTCCTCTTCTGGCTGGCCGGCATCCTCGGCCTGATCGGGCTGATCCTCGGCCTCTCGGCGAAGGGCCGGGTCAAGCGCGGCGAGGCCACGAACAAGGGAGCCGCCGTCGCCGGTGTCGTACTCGGCCTGGTGTCCCTGGCCCTCTCGGTGGTCGGCGCGGTCATCACGTACAAGGCCGTGGGGGACGCGGTCGACGAGATCAACAAGGCCACGTCCGGGTCCTCCGCCGCCAAGAAGCCCGCCGGGAGCGACAAGCCGCTGGAGAAGGCGAAGGACGGCGAGGGCGCGACCGGCGAGGCGCTCGCCGCGGGCGACTCCGCCGTGTACGACGACGACCTCACCGTCACCGTGTCCGAGCCGGAGGCCTGGACACCGGGCGAGTACGCCATCGGCCACACCGAGGGCAACAAGGCCTACAAGGTCACCGTCGTCATCGAGAACGCCGGCAAGGAGAAGTTCGATTCCGCGCTCGTGACCGCCGAGGCCCGCGCGGGCAAGGAGGGCGTGCAGGCCGAGCAGATCTACGACGGCAAGGTCGGCGAGCCGTTCACCGGTACGATCCTGCCCGGCAAGAAGGTCACCGCCGTCTGGGCCTTCGACACCCCCGCCGACGCCGGAAGCCTGACCGTCGAGGTCAGCCCCGGCTTCGACTACAACGCCGGCATCTGGGACCTGAAGCTCTGACACTCCGGCCCCCGCCCCGCCGGCCCGCCGGCCCGCCCCGGCAAGCCCCGTACATCCCCGCCACCCCAACGGAGAAACCGCCATGCCCGCCGTCCCCCCGACTCGCCTCAAGCGCCTCGTCCTCGCCTCCGCGTGCGCCGCTTCCGCCCTCGCCCTGACCGCGTGCGGCCCCCTTGGCCAGGCGGCGGAGAAGAGCACTCCGAGCGCTCCGAGTTCCCCGTCCGGCCCGTACCCCGGTCTCTCGGGGTCCGAGATACTCAACAAGGCCATCACCGCGACCAAGGCGGCGACCTCGCTCAGGCTCCGGGTCACCACGGAGACGGCGGACGGTCCCGTCCGAGGAGACCTCTCGGTCGACACCAAGGGGGACTGCGCGGGAACCCTGCAGATGGGCGCGGAGGGCGGGGTGGAGCTGGTCAAGACCGGCGACACGGTCTACATGCGCTTCGACGAGAAGATGCTGCGCTCGCAGGCGGACGGCGAGGAGGAGACCCAGGCCGCCCTGGACCTGCTGCTGGGCAAGTGGGTCCGCGAGAAGGCCGACGCGGCGGACGCCAAGGACTTCGCTGAGTTCTGCGACCTCGACAGCTATCTCGAAGGCTTCCAGGCCAACGACACCGTGGCGAAGCGGGCCGGCGAATCGACGGTCGGCGGTACGCCGACGGTCGTCCTCACGGAGTCCCACCAGGGCGAGAAGGCCACCGCCCAGGTGGCCGCGAAGGGCACGCCGCACCTGCTCCGGCTCCAGGTGACCGGCGGCGCCGAGCCGATCGACATGACCTTCTCGGAGTTCGACGAGCCGGTGCCCGTGAAGAAGCCGGCCGCGAAGGACATCGTGGACCTCGACTGAGCGGGTCCGCGAGGAGCGGGGGGGTGGAGCCGGGAGGGCCGCGGAGGGGGCGGCCTTCCCGGCTTCTCCGGCCTGCTCGATTTCTCGGCCTGCTCGATTTCTCGGCCTGCTCGACTTTCCCGGCCTGCTCGACTTTCCCGGCCTTCCCGGCGCCTGCCCTCCGGGACGGAGACACGACCAACGGCCTTCACAATCTTCGGATTTCCGTCACATTCCCTTCACAGCCGGAGGTAGTCTCTCCGAAAGCTCGAGCTCTGCCGTTCGAGCGCTGCACCGACTCGGGGAGGTTCCTTGAAGCTCCGTCACGCCGCCTCGGCCGCCGTCGTCGCCGCCACCACCGCCGCCGGTCTGCTGACCGCCACCCCGGCCCAGGCCGCCGGAGGGGTGAGCATCCACCGCGTGTACTACAACTCGCCCGGTTCCGACACCGGTTCCAACACCTCGCTGAACGGCGAGTGGGTCCAGCTCTACAACTCGAGCTCGTCCGCCCGCTCCGTCCAGGGCTGGACGCTGCGTGACGTCACCGGCTACACCTACACGTTCAGCGGCAAGATCGGCCCGAAGTCCTACGTCAAGGTGCACACCGGCAAGGGCTCCAACACGGCCGGATACCGGTACTGGGGGCGCGCCTGGTACGTCTGGAACAACACCGGGGACACGGCCTACCTGCGCACGTCCACGGGCACGCTCGTCGACTCCTGTAAGTGGGGCTCGACCGGCTCATCGAAGTACTGCTGAGCGGTACCGCGGACGGGGGCCGCGGAGCAGCTCCCCGGTCGGGTGCCACCGGGCGGTGACTGCCGACGCGGCCCTCGCGCCGTAGCCGCCCGCATCCCACGGGCGGCACGCGGGTCCGGGCTCAGGCCCGCGGTGCGTCAGCCCCCGGGTCCGGGCTCAGGCCCGCGGTGCGTCAGCCCCCGGGTCCGGGCTCAGGCCCCGCGGTGCGTCAGCCCCCGCACTGACGCAGCATCATCCGCTTGTCCGCCGTCGTCACCGGCAGTTCGTACTTGAGCGCCACCTGGGCGAACCGGACCGCGTACGCGCACCGTATCCCGCGGTCCGGGGGAAGCCAGGAGGCCGGACCCGAATCCCCCTTGGCCGAGTTGGCGCGACCCTCGACGGGCAGGAGGTTGAGCGCGTCGTTGGCGAACTGTCGGCGCCGGCTCTCCGGCCATCGGGACGAGCCCATCTGCCAGCTGTACGACAGCGGCACCACATGGTCGATCTGCACCTCGGCGGCATCTTGCTTGCGCCACTCGACGGCCTTCCCCGTGTACGGGTCGTGCAGGGTCATGGAGACGACCACGCAGTCGGAACCGGCGCGGAACCGGACGTTCTGCCCGTGCAGTTTCAGCAGGTCGTTCCGCGTGTCACAGCCGTTGCGGGCCAGTGGCACACCGTCCGCCGTGTCCATCCAGGCATAACCGAACTCGTCGCGGTCGTACCCCGTCCTGGGCCCGCGGCCCTTGACCGTCAGTCCCTCCACGACCCTGCGCGCCGCCGCGCGTTCCGCGTCCGAGGTCAGAGGCGCGAGACCCGGCTTCGTCCCGTCCGGGTTGTCGAGCGGAACGGCCGCGCGCCCCGCCTGCGGGCCGGGGGCGGATTCCGCTCCCCCGGAAGTACCGGCACCGGGGACACAGCCCACGAGGACGGCGGCGGACAGGACGACGGCGTGCAGCGCCGGGCGGGTCTTGCACAGGGAGTCGGGCACGCAGGGATCCTAGGGAACAACGGCCACCCACGAGGGCACGAGGGCCGGATCCCTCGCAGGACCCGGGCAGAGTCCCAGGCGCGGCGCCGGACCGGCCCCCCTCAGACCTTGCCGATGCCCAGGGTGTTCTCGCGCGGGAGCAGCCCGGAAGCGAGGACCTCCACCCAGAGCGGACCGAGGAGTCCGGCGAGCCGGTCGGTGTGGGACTCCCCCAGCGCGCGCCATGGCGCGGCAGCCAGTTCGTCGGTACGGCGCTCCACCCGGGCGCGCAGCGCGCGACCCTCCTCCGTCGCCGTGCCGTCGGGGCCGACCAGCCCGCGCACCGCGAGCCGTTCCCGGGCCGCGGCCCACTCGGCGTCGCTCCAGCCGCGGCTGGAGAACACCTCCACCGGTGCCGCGCCGATCGCGGCGAACGACACGAGGGACTCGACCGGGTCGAGGCCGGCGTCGGCGAGCGCGGACACATGCCCGTCGCCCCGGTGTTCGCGCAGGACCGTCGCCGCGTGCCACAGCGCGCGGTGCGGCTCCTCCGGCCAGGGCAGGGCGGCGTTGGCCGCGGCGAGCGGGCGGCCCGCGGTGTCGGCGGCCTCCGCGGCCCGCCGGGCCAGGGCGGCGGCCTCGGCGAGAGCGGGCCCGCTCACCGTCTCGCTCCCCAGGACGGCGCGGTACGCCTCGCCGATCCCCCGGGTGCGCGCCTCCAGCAGCCGGTCCGGAGCGGCCACGTCCCAGACCGCCGGGATGTGCTCGGCGACCATACGCGGGCTGAAGCTGTGGAACGCGCCGGCCACCTCGGCGGCATCCGGCGCGCCGAGGGGCGCGGCGCGCCAGGCGAAGTAGCCGGGCCACCGCTCGGAGACGTCGTAGCCCAACGCGCCCGCCTCCGCGAGGACCTCGGGCGCGTAGTACAGGACCGCGTGCAGCGGCTCCAGCAGGTGCCACATCTGCCGTGTGCGTCCGTACTCGTCGGCCATGGGGTCTCCCCGTACTCGCTATCGCTACCGCCATCGGGCGCATCCCGACGCCGTCCAGACTGCGACCGGCGAGCAGAACTTGTCAATGACTAGATGAGAGCCCGGCCGTCTCCGTTCACCGCCTACCGTGCCGCGGGGGAGAGCCCGGGACGCGGCGGACGGACCATGACGATCAGCTGGCGACCGCTCTCCTCGTCCAGCCGGCGTTCCCGTTCCTTGAAGCCCATGCGCTCGTAGAAGCCGCGAGCCCGGGCGTTGGCCTCGAACACCTCGAGCCGCAACTCGGCGCCGAGTAGCGCCGCGGCGTGCTGCACCAGCTCACGCCCCACACCGCGCCCCTGCGCCCGGGGGTCCACGAACAGGCCGCCGATCTCGTTCTCGAGCAGGCCCAGCAGGGCGACCACGTGTCCGTCGACCTCCGCGACCCAGTTCTCGGCCACGCGGAGGTAGACCTCCCGGAGCTTGCGGGCCCGCTCCCCTTCGCCCTCGCCTTCGATGAACGGATGCGCGAGCTTCGCGGCCCGCGACCACAGATCCACCACTGCGGTCTCGTCGGATGGCTGATAGCGCCTGATGCAGGTATGTGTCTCCACCTCGTGGACGCCAGGCAGGCTCCCCGCCCCACTCAAGTGGTTTTGGCCGCGCGGGATCGCGCCGGCAGCCCCGGGCGGGCCGACCGCGTGTGCGGCGGACCGGCCACCGCCACCGGCACCGGCACCGGCACCGGCACCGGCACCGGCACCGGCCACTGTCACCGATCACGCATCACCCATTGACCGCTCACACCGTCAGCCGACGCAGCCCCGCACCGAGTCGGTCGGCCTGCAGTTGTTCGGGGTGTTGAACACGACCTGGGAACCGAGCAGCCGGACGGTCCCCGACCTCCGGAAGATGCCGCCGCCGTCGATGGCGCGGGTGCCGCTGATGACGGTCCGGTCCAGCGTGGACGTGCCGCCCGCGTGGTACAGGCCGCCGCCCAGCGCCGTACCCTCGCGCGCGGTGACACGGTTGTCCACGATCCGCGACCGTGTGGTCGCCAGCGTGCCGCCCTCCGGGTTGTCCAGTCCGCCGCCCTCGGCCACGCCCTCGGCCGCGTCGACGACATTGCCGACGACGGAGCTGCGCAGCAGTGTCAGCTCGCTCCCCGGCCCGAGCCGGAGACCGCCGCCGCGTGCCGTGCCGCCCCGTGCCGTCACAGTGTTGCCGCTGACGTGCGTGTTGTCGACGGTCATCCGGGCGGAGTTGGTGATGCCGCCACCCTGGGCCGTGCCGTCCGGGGCGTCGGCGGCATTGCCGCGGACGAAGCTGCCGGTGACGGTCATCCGGGCGGACGGGGCGGATGCGCTGTTGGTGACCGCGGCCCGGGCGAACCCGCCCGGCGCGAACGCGCGGTTGTTCCTGATCACGGAGTTCTTGACCGTGCTCTGCGCCATGCCGGCGAGGCCGGAGCCGAACGCGAAGCTTCCGGTGGCCTCCCTGACCCAGGCGAGGTTGTTGATCACCTGGGCGCCCTCGACCGTCAGCGGCCCGTCGTTCGCGATACCGCCGCCCGCGGCCGCGCCGTCGCGCTCGTCCCCGGTGTAGGCGACGGTGTTGCCGCTGACGACCGAGCTGCGGACGGTCGCGTTGCCGGGGTTGTCGATGCCGGCGCCCTGCGCGTACAGCTTCGACTCCGCCCGGTTGCCGGTCACCCGGCTGCGGTTCAGGAACATCTGGCCCAGGTTGGCGATCCCGCCGCCGCAGACCATGCCGGGCACGTCCGGGTAGGCCGGGCAGTCGGTCGCGCTGCCGCCGCTGATCGTGGTGTCGTGCAGCGTCAGCCGCCCCGTCCTGCCGACGAGCAGGATGCGGAACCTCGGCGCGGTCGCGACGCGGGTGATCGTCGCACCCTGCCCCTGGATGGCCAGGGTGCCGGTGACCACCGGAAGACCGTTGACGGGGTGGAAGGGGTTGGCCCCGGCCGTGAGCCGGTAGGCGCAGCCCGGCGCCAGCCGCAGGGTCTCCGGGGCGGCCGTGCCGTTGGTCGCGCGGATCGCGCTGACGAGATGCGGGACCGAGCACGGTACGTCCACTACGCCGGGGGCCGCGGGCTGCTTCGGCGGCGCGGCGGGCTTGGCGGGAGCGGCGGGCGTTGCGGGCTTGGCGGGCGTTGCGGGCTTGGCCGGAGCGACGGGCTTGGCGGGGCCCGGCGGCTTCGGCCCCGCTCCCGGGCCCGTGCCTCCGGACGCCGCGGGGGCCGGCGTGGCGGCCGGCGGCGCCGGGGGAAGCGGAGCCTGGGGTGGCGGGGCCTGCGGCGGAGGGGCCGCGGGAACCTGCGGGGCGGTGCCCGGGCCGGGGACGGCCGGGGCGGACGGCGCTGCCGGGACCGGTGGGGCGGACGGCGCGGACGCCGGGGGCGGCTGCTGCGGCGGAGGCGACGGCGCCGCCCCCACGGCGGTGACGGGGACCGTGACCAGTGCGCCCGCCACCAGACCGATGACGGCCGGAACGTGCTGACGAGACATCAAAGGCTCCTCAATGCTGGGGCGGTACGGCCGGCGCCGCGGGGCAAAGCCCTGGCGAGCCAAGCCGAACACGTCCCGTTCCCGCCGTCGCCCCGGCCTGGTCCGTCCGGGCGAGCCGTGCCCCGTACGGACCACACCTCCGCCGCCGCGGGGTGCCGCGGGCCGGCCTGCGCCGCGTGCCGCCGCCTCCCGACGGCCTCCCCCGAGGCGGGTTCTGACGGTACGTCGATCCCAGGGTGCCGAGAGGGAGCCGAGAGGGCGCCTTTGGCGGAGCGCATCCCGGCCGCTGGCCGCCCACCCGGGCCCGGGGTCCGGCGGCGGGGTTCGGGCGTTCGCGACCGGGAGAACGTCGCCCGACGCGGCCCTAGGAACCGAGGATCGAGGTCAGGAACTCGCCCGTCCACGCCAGCAGTTCCCGTCCGACCACCGGCTTGCCGCCGATCTTGCCCGTCGTCGGCCGGGGCACCAGGATCTGCCGCACCGCCGGTTTGATCACGGTCCGCGGATACAGCCGCTTCAGCCGCAGCTCCTGCGACTCGCGCAGCTCCACCGGTGCGAAGCGGATGTTCGGGCCCTGGAGCACGATCTCGCCGACGCCGCAGGCCCGGGCGAGCATCCGCAGCCCGGCGACCAGCAGCAGGTTCTCCACCGGCTCGGGCAGCTTCCCGTAGCGGTCGACGAGTTCCTCGCGGACCGCCTTGACGTCCTCCTCCGTGTTCGCCGCGGCGATGGCCCGGTACGCCTGGAGGCGCAGCCGCTCGCCCGGCGCGTAGTCGTGCGGGACATGCGCGTCGACCGGCAGTTCGATCTTGACCTCCAGCGGCGGCTCCTCCTCCGCGCCGCCCTCCAGCGAGGCCCGGTAGTCGGCGACCGCCTCACCCACCATGCGGACGTACAGGTCGAAGCCGACGCCCGCGATGTGGCCGGACTGCTCACCGCCGAGGAGGTTGCCCGCGCCGCGGATCTCCAGGTCCTTCATCGCGACGTACATGCCCGCGCCCATCTCGGTGTGCTGGGCGATGGTCGCCAGCCGCTCGTGCGCGGTCTCGGTCAGCGGCTTCTCCGGCGGGTAGAGGAAGTACGCGTAGCCGCGCTCCCGGCCGCGGCCGACCCGGCCGCGCAGCTGGTGCAGCTGGGACAGGCCGAAGTTGTCGCCGCGCTCGACGATGAGGGTGTTGGCGTTGGAGATGTCGATGCCGGACTCGACGATCGTCGTGGAGACGAGCACGTCGAACTTCTTCTCCCAGAAGTCGACGACGACCTGCTCCAGCGCGCTCTCGCCCATCTGGCCGTGGGCGGTCGCGATCCGCGCCTCCGGGACGATCTCCCGCAGCCGCGCCGCCGCCCGGTCGATCGACTCGACCCGGTTGTGGATGTAGAACACCTGGCCCTCGCGGAGCAGCTCCCGGCGGATGGCCGCGCCGATCTGCTTCTCCTCGTAGGGGCCGACGAAGGTCAGGACCGGGTGGCGCTCCTCCGGCGGAGTGGTGATCGTCGACATCTCGCGGATGCCGGTGACCGCCATCTCCAGCGTCCGGGGGATCGGCGTCGCGGACATCGTCAGCACGTCGACGTTGGCGCGGAGCTTCTTCAGCTGCTCCTTGTGCTCGACGCCGAACCGCTGCTCCTCGTCCACGATGACCAGACCCAGGTCCTTGAACCTGGTCTCGGACGAGAACAGCCGGTGGGTGCCGATGACGATGTCGACGGAGCCGTCCCGCAGCCCCTCCAGGGTCGTCTTCGCCTCGGCGTCGGACTGGAAGCGGGACAGCGCCCGGGTGACGACCGGGAACTGGGAGTACCGCTCGGAGAACGTCCCGAAGTGCTGCTGCACCAGCAGCGTCGTCGGGACGAGCACCGCCACCTGCTTGCCGTCCTGGACGGCCTTGAAGGCGGCCCGCACGGCGATCTCCGTCTTGCCGTAGCCGACGTCGCCGCAGATCAGCCGGTCCATCGGAACCGACTTCTCCATGTCCTCCTTGACCTCGGCGATGGTGGTCAGCTGGTCGGGCGTCTCCGCGTAGGGGAACGCGTCCTCCAGCTCCCGCTGCCAGGGCGTGTCCGGGCCGAAGGTGTGACCGGGCGCGGCCATCCGGGCGCTGTAGAGCTTGATCAGGTCTGCGGCGATCTCCTTGACCGCCTTCTTCGCCCGCGCCTTCGTCTTCGTCCAGTCCGCGCCGCCGAGCCGGTGCAGGGTGGGCGCCTCACCGCCGACGTACTTGGTGACCTGCTCCAGCTGGTCGGTGGGGATGTAGAGGCGGTCACCGGGCTGGCCGCGCTTGGCGGGGGCGTACTCGACCAGCAGGTACTCGCGGGTGGCGCCCTGGACGGTGCGCTGCACCATCTCCAGGTAGCGGCCGACGCCGTGCTGCTCGTGGACGATGTAGTCGCCCGCCTCCAGGGTGAGCGGGTCGATCTGCTTGCGGCGGCGCGTCGGCATCCGCGCGCCGTCCCTGCCCGCGGCCTTCTGCCCGGACAGATCGGTCTCCGTCAGCACCGCCAGCTTCAGACCCGGGTCGATCAGGCCGTAGTCGATCGAACCGCAGGCGACATGGACGACGGACGGGGAGATCTCACCCAGGTCCGCGTCCAGGCGGGCGGCGATGCCCTCGCCACCGAGCACCTCGACGGTGCGGGACGCCGTGCCGTGGCCCTCGGTCACGTAGACCGTGCGCCAGCCGTCGGCGAGCCAGCCCTTGGTGTCGGCGAGGGCGCGGGCGGTGTCCCCCCGGTAGGTCTCCGGGGCGTGCATCCCGAGCGTCAGGGTGTCGTCGGTCAGCTCCTCGTCCGCCGCGAACGGCGAAACGGACCACCACATCATGCCGAGCTCGCGCGCCCGGTCCCGCACGTCCGCGATCCCCCGCAGGGAGGCGGCGCCGAGGTCGATCGGCGCCTGGCCGCCGCCGGCCGAGGCGGCCCACGACGCCTGCAGGAACTCCTGCGAGGTGGCCACCAGGTCGGCGGCCCGGGTACGGACCCGCTCGGGGTCGCACACCACGGCCATCGAGCCCGCCGGCATGACGTCGAGCAGCAGCTCCATGTCGTCCACCAGGACGGGGGCGAGGGACTCCATGCCCTCGACGGCGATCCCCTCGGCGATCTTCCCGAGCAGTTCGCCGAGCTCCGGGTGCGCTTCGGCGAGGGCCGCGGCCCGCTGCCGGACCTCGTCGGTGAGCAGCAGCTCGCGGCACGGCGGCGCCCACAGCCCGTGCTCGGCGACCTCCAGCGAACGCTGGTCGGCGACCTTGAAGTAGCGGATCTCCTCGACGTCGTCGCCCCAGAACTCGATCCGAAGCGGATGCTCCTCGGTCGGCGGGAAGACGTCGAGGATGCCGCCGCGCACGGCGAACTCCCCGCGCTTCTCCACCAGCTCCACCCGCGAGTACGCCGCGGCGGCGAGCCCCGCGACGACGTCCTCCAGGTCGGCGGTCCGCCCGGTGCGCAGGGCCACCGGTTCCAGGTCGCCGAGGCCCTTGACCTGGGGCTGGAGCACCGACCGTACGGGGGCGACGACGACGCTCACGGGCCCGGCGGCCGGGTCGTCCGCGCTGGGGTGCGCGAGCCGCCGCAGCACCGCGAGCCGCCGGCCGACGGTGTCGGAGCGGGGGGACAGCCGCTCGTGCGGCAGGGTCTCCCAGGAGGGGTAGTCCACGACCGTGTCGGGGTCGAGCAGCGACCGCAGCGCGGCGGCCAGGTCCTCGGCCTCGCGGCCGGTCGCGGTCACGGCCAGCACGGGCCGGGCGGCCTCGCGGGCGAGGCCCGCCACGACGAAGGGCCGGGCGGCCGGCGGTCCGACCAGATCGACGTGGGGCCGGTGACCGTCGCCCGCGGCTTTCACCGCTTCGACGAGGGCGGGGTCCTTGACGACGGCGTCGAGCAGACCGTGCAGGCTCATGAAGGGTTATCCGTCCGGGGTCCGTAAGAGGGTGGGCAACGCGAACAGCCCGACACGTCTGAGGTCCCTGTGATCCAGGGCCGGGCCGGGGATCTCCAGAGTACGCCCGCCGGAAATCTCGCGGGACGGGTAAACCGGGGCCCGCCTCCGGTGCGTATACGGCGCGAGATCTCACCACCCGACCAGCACCGACGGAGCCGCATGTGACCGACGACGAGTTCGAGGAGTTCTACGCGCGCTCCGTGACGCGGCTGGTGGGCCAGGTGTACCTGATGACCGGCGATCTCCACGAGGCCCAGGACGTCGTCCAGGAGGCGTTCGTGCGCGCCTGGGGACGGCGGTCGGATCTGCGGGCGGACGCCGGTCCGGAGGCCTGGATACGGACGGTCGCCCGGCGCCTCGCGGTCAGCCGGTGGCGGCGCGGGGTGCGGGCCGCCGCGGCCTGGCGGCGGCACCACCGGGAGGACCGGGCACCGGCCGCGGCGGCACCGGACCCCGGCACGGTCGCGCTGGTCGCGGCGCTGCGGCGGCTGTCCGAGCGGCAGCGGCGGGTGGCCGTCCTGCACTACGTGTGCGATCTGTCCGTGGACCAGGTGGCGGCGGAGACCGGTTTGGCCCCCGGGACCGTGAAGTCGCATCTGTTCCGCGCCCGGGCCGCACTCGCCCCCCATCTCGACGACGCGGCCGACCGGGTCGGCGCGGCCATGCCGAAGGAGCACGGTGTCTGACTTCGACGAGCAGGAAGCCCCGCTGGCCCGGGCGCTCAAGCGGGCGGCGGCGACGGGCGGGGCGCTGACCGCGCCCGCGCCGCCCGGCCGGGCGGCACTGGGCGCCCGGCGCCGGCGCGCGGGCGGCGATAGCCGCGGCCTGCGCGGTGTGCGTCCTCGCGGGCGGCGCGACCGTGGCCGCGGTGCAGCTGACCCCTCGGGGCTCCACCGCGCCGGCCGCGCCGCCGACGCCCGTGGACTCGGGGAACGGCGCCTCCGCGACGCCGGCCCCGCCGGCCCCCGGCGGATCCGCGCCCGCGCCCGCGGCGTCGGCACCGACCGGGACGCCGACCGCACCCGGCTCGGCGTCGCCGTCCGTGCCCCCGTCGGTGGCCCCGTCGGTGGCCCCGGCCGCACCCGGCTCGGCGTCGCCGTCCTTCCCTCCGACCGGTCCGGCCGGGGATCCCACACCGTACGCGTCCCCCTCGGCCACCGGCAGCCCCGCGCCCGGCCCGGCGTCGCCGTCCGTGCCTCCGGGCGGGCCGCTCGGGGGCGCGGGCTCCGGCAGCCCGCCCGCCGGGGGCCGCTGACCGGCGGCCGCTGGACCGGGGGTTGCTGGACCGGGGGCCTCTGGGCCGGGGGCCGCTGGGCCGGGGGCCGCTGACCGGCACCGGCGGATCGGAACGCCGGCGTCCGGGCTCGGCCGCGGACCCGCCGAGCGCGAACGGCAGGCCCCGCCGCCCGCCGATGGACGCGGCCGCCGGCTCAGCGACGCGGCGGCCGGGCACGTCACGGCAGCGGGAGCGGGACGGCGAATGCCCCGCCGCGGCACCGACGGGGACCCCGCCGGGCGACGGGGGCCGTGAGCCCCGCCGGGCGACGGGCGGACGGCTATGCCATTGCGCCAGATTCCAGACGGCAGACGCCGGGTACGGCCGGCAGGGCCGCGCGACGGGCTGCCGGCAGGGCCGGACGCCGGACGACGGGCCGCAGGGCGCGGCGACGGCTCCGGCCCGGTGGGCGTCCTGCACGCTCACCGGGCCGGGCCCTCGTGCGCGCACCGCCGCCGCTACTCGGCGGCGATCGCGTTCAGCACGTTCATCCGGCCGGCGCGGAACGCCGGCACCAGCGCGGCGATCAGTCCCACGAACGCCGACCCGGCGAAGACGTACAGGATCGTCGGCCAGGGGATGTCGAGGACGCCCAGCCCCTCCAGCGCGAGCAGCTTCTGCGCCGCGGTGCCCCAGCCCATGCCCAGGCCGAGGCCGAGCAGGGCGCCGAAGAGCGCGATGACGACCGACTCCAGACGGATCATCCGGCGCAGCTGGCGGCGGGAGAGGCCGATGGCCCGCATCAGGCCGATCTCCCGCGTCCGCTCGACCACCGACAGGGCCAGGGTGTTGACGACCCCCAGGACGGCCACGATGACGGCGAGCGCGAGCAGGCCGTACACGATGTTCAGCAGCTGGCCGACCTGGTCCTTCAGGTCCTGCTTGAAGTCGGTCTGGTCCAGCACCCGGTACTGCGGGTAGGCGGCGAGGGCGTCCTTGAGGCCCTGGTAGGCCTCCTTCTCCATGCCCTCCTCGGCCTCGGCGAACATCATCGTGTTCTTCGGCATCCGCTCGGGTGTGAAGTACCGCTCGGCGGTGCCGAGCGCCATGTACATCGCGCCCTTGTCGACGTTGGTGTCGTCGGAGGTGACGGCCGCGACCGTCAGCTTCGCGGTCTCGCCGCCCCGGAACGCCACCGTCATCGTGTCGCCGACCTTCACCCCGTGCTGCTCGGCGTAGGTCTCGCCGACGGACATGGCGTCCTCCCCGTACGCGGCGGCGAGGTCACCGGCGACGGTCTCGCGGCGCAGGTCCTGTGCGTACGTCGGGTCGGCGGCGACCAGCCACTCGTCGTCGCTGGACGTCCCGTCGGGGGCGGTGACGGTCGCGCCGACGGCCCGGTACTCGGTGACGTGGGCGATGCCGGGCGACTTCTCCAGGGCCCGCTGCGCCTGCGGCACGATCGGGCCGCCGTTGGCGGACTGGACGATGAAGTCGGCGCCGACGGACTTGTCGAGCTCCTCCGTCGCCGAGGCGACCATCGACGAGCCGACCACGGACAGGCAGGCGACGAGCGCGAGGCCGATCATCAGGGCGGCGCCGGTGGCACCGGTGCGGCGCGGGTTGCGCAGGGCGTTGCGCTCGGCCATCTTCCCCACCGGCCCGAAGACCCGCAGCAGGACCGCGCCGAGGACCCGCACGACGCCACCCGCCAGCAGCGGTCCGACGACGATGAAGCCGACGAGGCTGAGGACGACGCCGGCGCCGAGCCAGATCGAGCCCCCGGCGGCCTCGTCGGCTCGTGTCGCCGCCCACAGGGCCGCGCCGCCGACACCGGTGAGGACCAGGCCGACGACGCCCCGGACGAGTCCGGCCCGGCCGTCGGCGGGGGTGCCGGCGTCGCGGAGGGCGGCCATCGGGGAGACCTTCCCGGCCCGCCTGGCCGGGATGTAGGCGGCGAGGACCGTGACGACGACGCCGAGCGCGAGACCGACGGCGGGGGTCGTCCACTTCACCGTCAGATCAGAGGTGGAGAGGTTCATGCCCATCGAGGACATGAGTTCCATCAGGCCGACGGCGAGCCCCACCCCGGCGCCGACGCCGGCGGCCGAGCCGACGACGCCGAGGAGCAGCGCCTCGACGAGGACCGACCGGTTGACCTGGCGGCGGCTCGCACCGATGGCGCGCATCAGGCCGATCTCGCGGGTGCGCTGGGCGACCAGCATCGAGAAGGTGTTGACGATGAGGAAGACGCCGACCAGGACGGCGACTCCGGCGAAGCCGAGCATCGCGTACTTCATGATGTCGAGGAAGCCGCTGACTTCCTCCCGGCCCGCGTCCGCCGCCTCGGCCTGTGTCTGGAACGTGTACGGGCCCTCGGCGGCGGCGGCGACGTTCTCCTTCAGCCGCTCGTGGCTCACCCCGGGTTCGGCGGTGACCGCGATATGGGTGAACCGCCCCGTCCCGCCGAGGAGTTCGCGCTGGGCGGTGGCGGTGTCGAAGTAGACGACGGCAGCTCCGGGGTTGGTGACCTTGAAGGAGGCTATGCCGGAGATCGTCGCCGTGAAGTCGCCGGTGACGGCGATGGTGCGCAGCCTGTCGCCGATCTTCAGGCTGTGCTTCGCGGCGGTGTCGGCGTCGACCATGACGTCGGTGGGCCCGCGAGGGGCGCGGCCGGAGGTGATCTCCATCGAGCGCAGGTCGCCGCGCGTCCAGTTGCCGGCGATCGTGGGGGCTCCGTTGCTGGAGCCCATGTTCTTGTTGCGGGCGTCGACGACGGTGACGCTCAGGGAGACGACGGCGCCCTCGGCGGACTTCACGCCCTCGGCCTTCTCCACGGCCGGCAGGAGCGAGGCGGGCAGGGTCTCGGGGCGGCCGCTTTCCGGGGTCGCGTCGTCGGTCCCGGTCTTCTCGGGGGTGACGGTGACATCGGCGGCGGTGACCGCGAACAGCTTGTCGAACGTGGTGTTCATCGTGTCGCTGAACACCAGGGTGCCGGACACGAACGCCACGGACAGCAGGACGGCGACGGCGGACAGCGCCATGCGTCCCTTGTGCGCGAGGAGGTTGCGCAGCGAGGTTCTCAGCACCGTCACGAGGTCCGTCCCCGGGCGTCGAAGTCCTTCATGCGGTCGAGGACCTGCTCGGCGGTCGGGTCGAGCATCTCGTCGACGATCCGGCCGTCGGCCAGGTACAGGACGCGGTCGGCGTAGGAGGCGGCGACGGGGTCGTGGGTGACCATGACGATGGTCTGGGCGAGCTCGTCGACGGACCGGCGCAGGAAGCCCAGGACCTCGGCGCCGGAGCGGGAGTCCAGGTTCCCGGTCGGCTCGTCGCCGAAGATGATGTCGGGCCGGGCGGCGAGGGCGCGGGCCACGGCGACGCGCTGCTGCTGGCCGCCCGACAGCTGGCTGGGGCGGTGCTTCAGCCGGTCGGCGAGCCCGACGGTCTCCACCACCCGGTTCAGCCAGGCGGTGTCCGGCGTCCGGCCCGCGATGTCCATGGGGAGCGTGATGTTCTCCAGGGCGTTCAGTGTGGGCAGCAGGTTGAACGCCTGGAAGATGAAGCCGATCCGGTCGCGGCGGAGCCGGGTGAGCTTCCCGTCCTTCAGCCGGGTGATCTCGGTCTCGTCGAGGTGGATCTCGCCCGAGGTGACGGTGTCGAGTCCGGCGAGGCAGTGCATCAGCGTGGACTTGCCGGAGCCCGACGGGCCCATGATCGCGGTGAACTGCCCCCGCATGATGTCCACGTCGACGTGGTCGAGCGCGACGACCCGCGTCTCGCCGGAGCCGTACGCCTTCACCACCTGGCGCGCCCGGGCCGCGACGGCCGTACGCCCTCCGGTATCCCCGTGCCCGGGAATGGTCACAGCCGTTGTCACGGTAAGTCTCCGATCTCGGTGAACGGTCAGCCCCGAGCGCGCCACTCGCGGTACGGGTGTGCATGGCGGAACGGCCCCGGCGCGCCGGCGCGGGGCCGAGTTCCCGGCCGAGGTCCTCCCCCCTCGCGGCGGCCCGGGGGGCCGTGCCGCCGACGTGAGTCCACGGTAGGGAAGGTCTTGCGGCCGGCTCGTCCTCCAGGGGGACGAACGGGCCCTGGACGGAAGTAGGGAGATCCCCC
This sequence comes from Streptomyces tirandamycinicus, assembly GCF_003097515.1. Taxonomy (NCBI): domain Bacteria; kingdom Bacillati; phylum Actinomycetota; class Actinomycetes; order Kitasatosporales; family Streptomycetaceae; genus Streptomyces; species Streptomyces tirandamycinicus. Next base: position 2,721,827 of record NZ_CP029188.1, read on the forward strand.
TAGGGGCTCGCGGCTTCGGTACGGCGCCCGCCGCTGAACGCGGGCCTCTCCCCTGGCGGCGCGCGGGATGAGAGGCTGTGCCCGGCAGAGATAGATGCATAGGGAAGGGATCTCGATGGGCGGGGGCGGGGGCGGGGACACGGGAGCGGACGGCACCGGAACGGACGCGCACGCTGACGGCACCGGCACCGGAACGGACGCGGACGCGGACGCGGGAGCGGGCGCGGGAGCGGGCGGCAGCGGCGACGACGGCAGCGGCAGCGGCAGCACGGAGGCGGACACACGGGCCGCCGGGAAGCCGTTACGCGACGGGACCGGACCGGGCGGGGGCGGGCGGCCCGCCGTCAGCGCCGCGCGCCGGCGCGGGCCGGTGGTCGCCGCGCTGATGCTCGGTATGGCACTCGCCGCCCTCGACGGCACGGTCGTGTCGACCGCGGTCCCCCAGATCGTCGGCGACCTGGGCGGCTTCTCCGTCTTCTCCTGGCTGTTCTCCGGCTATCTGCTCGCCGTCACCGTCACCCTCCCCGTCTACGGCAAGCTCTGCGACACCTTCGGCCGCAAGCCCGTGCTGGTCGCGGGCATCGTGCTGTTCCTGGCCGGTTCGCTGCTGTGCGCGGCGGCCTGGAGCATGGCCTCGCTCATCGCCTTCCGCGTCGTCCAGGGACTCGGCGGAGGAGCGCTGCAGGGCACGATCCAGACCATCGCCGCCGATCTGTACCCGCTGGAGGAGCGGCCCCGCATCGTGGCCAGGCTGTCCACGGTGTGGGCGGTCTCCTCGGTCGCCGGCCCGGCGGTGGGCGGCCTGCTCGCCGCCTACGCCGACTGGCGCTGGATCTTCCTGATCAACCTCCCCGTCGGCGGGGTCGCGCTCTGGCTGATCGCCCGTCACCTCGTGGAGCCGGCCCGGGAGCGGGGACCCCGCCCCCGGGTCGACTGGCCCGGCGCGCTCGCCGTGTTCGTCACCGGGACGCTGTTGCTCACCGCGCTGGTCCAGGGCGGAGTGGCCTGGCCCTGGATCTCCGCCCCCTCGTTCGGGCTCCTCGGCGCGAGCGCGGTCTGCGCCGCCGTGACCGTCGTCGTCGAGCGGCGGGCGGCGGAGCCCGTCATCCCCGGCTGGGTGTGGCGGCGGCGCACCATCGCCTCCGTGAACGTGGCCATGGGCGCGCTGGGGCTGCTGATGGTCGCGCCGACGGTGTTCCTGCCGACGTACGCCCAGTCGGTGCTCGGGCTCGGGCCGATAGCGGCCGGGTTCGTGCTGTCCGCGATGACCCTCAGCTGGCCGGTCACCGCGGCGTACGCCAATCGCGTCTACAACCGCATCGGGTTCCGGGACACGGCTCTCACCGGGATGGGCGCCGCGCTGCTGGTCCTGCTGGCGTTCCCGCTGCTGCCGTACCCGGGCGAGGCGTGGCAGCCGGCACTGATCATGCTGCTGCTGGGGGCGGCCCTCGGCTTCTTCCAGCTCCCGCTGCTCGTCGGCGTGCAGTCGACCGTGCCCTGGGCCGAGCGCGGGACGGCGACGGCGTCCGTGCTGTTCTGCCGCCAGGTCGGGCAGAGCGTCGGCGCCGCGCTGTTCGGGGCGCTGGCCAACGCGGTGCTGGCCGCCCGCATGGGCGGTGCGGGCGATCTGGACGCGGTGTCCCACGCGCTCGCGGACGGGTCCGCGCACGACCCGCTGCGGCGCGCGGTGGCGGCGGCGGTCGACGTCGTCTTCGCCGGCGCCGCGGCGGCCGCCGCGCTCGCGCTGCTCGCGCTGCTGTTCGCACCGCGCAGGTTCGCGGTCCTCGCGGAGCGGCAGCCGGACGTCTGACCTGGGGCGCCGTCGTGTGCGGGGCGTGACACGACCGTTGCCAAAACTACATACCTTCCAGTCGGTAACCCCCTTACGCCAGCCCTCTACCGGCAAGTAACGTACGCGCACCACACCGCACCACCCGCACCACACCGCCCGGCGCCCCCGCGCGCACGGGCGTTCCTCTGTCCCTCGGAGCACGCGTACCGCTCCCGCCCCCGCGTGCCCGGGGGGAGCCCGGCCTTCCGAGGGCCGCCGCAAGGAGCAGCACCATGTCGTACGACCCCTACTTCCCCGATCCCCCCGGCCCGGCGAGGCAGCCCCGGTACGCGCCGCAACCGCCGCCCGGCCGGGGATACGGAGATCCCCCGCCCGGCAGGGAGTACGGAGATCCGTTCGGCGACCCGGCCGCCTGGCCGCCCGCCGCGCCCCACCCGGACCCGTACACCGAGCCGCCCGGCCGCACCCCGTACAGCGGGCCGTCCGGCCACACTCCGTACAGCGGGCCGTCCGGCACCGCCCCGGACGACGAACTGCCCCGGCTCCGCGCCGGCTACCGCAGGCTCCGCCGCGTGGCGACCCTCACCGCACTCGGCTACTTCGTGCTCTTCCTCCTGATGTCCGCCTACGCACCCGACCTGATGACCGGACGGATCAACGGCGGCCTCACCACCGGAGTGCTGCTCGGCCTCCTCACCCTGCCCGTGGCACTGGTCGCCATCACGGTCTACGAACGCATCGCCCACCACCGGGTCGACCCGCTCGCGGCCGCCATCAGGGCCGCCCACGAGGGGCGGCCCGCCGCGACGACCGGGGACCCGCACGGCGGCCCGAACCTGCCCGGCGGCTCCGCCTGGGACCGTCCCACGGGAGGCATGCGCATATGAGCGGCTTCAACTCCGACGCCCAGACCATGTCCTTCGTGGCGTTCATCGCCGTCGTCACCGTGACGCTGCTGCTGTGCGTGATGACCGGCCCCGACCGCGACGACCTGGACGAGTTCTACACCGGCTACCGCTCCCTGTCCCCCATGCAGAGCGGCCTCGCGATCGCAGGCGACTACATCTCCGCCTCGACCGTGCTCGCCACCATCGGCGTCATCGCCCTCGTGGGCTACGACGGCCTCACGCTCGCCCTGAGCACCGTGCTCTCCCTGGTACTGATGATGTTCCTGCTCGCCGAACCGCTGCGAAACGCGGGCCGGTTCACCATGGGCGACATCCTCACCCGCCGCACCCCCGGCCCCGCCGTGCGCATCGCCGCCTGCGCGGTCACCCTCGCGGCGCTGCTGCCGCTGGTCGTCTTCCAACTCGCGGGCGCCGGCGATCTGCTCGCCTTTGTCCTCGGCTTCGACGCCGAAGGGTTCAAGACGGGCGCGATCGTGTTCCTCGGCGTGCTGATGATCTCGTACGCGGCGATCGGCGGAATGAAGGGCACCGCCTTCATCCAGATCGTCAAGACCCTGGTACTGCTCGGCTCCGCCACGATCATCGCCGTACTCGTGCTGGACCGCTTCGACTTCAGCCTGCCCGGGCTGCTCGACGCGGCCAAGAAGGGCAGCGGCGCGGGCGACCTCTACCTCACCTCCGGGCTCCAGTTCGGCGGCGACGAGATCGACATGATCAGCGCCCAGCTCACGGTCGTGCTCGGCGCGGCGGTGCTGCCGCACATCACCATGCGCATGTTCACCGCGCGCAGCGCCACCGCCGTGCGGCGCTCGATGTCCTGGGCCGTGTCCACCGTGGTCGTGACCTGCCTGCTGCTCGTCGTCATCGGCTTCGGCGCCGCCGCGATCGTCGGCCACAAGAACCTCGTCCTCGCCGACCCCCAGGGCAAGACCGCGTTCCTGCTGGTCAGTCAGGCCGTGCTCGGCGCGGACGCCAACACGCTGGAGTCCCTCGTCTTCACCACCGTGGCGACGGCGATCTTCCTGACCCTGCTGGCCTCGGTCGCCGGCATCACCCTCGCCTGCGCCAACACCCTTGCGCACGACCTCATCGCCCACGGACTACGGCGGGCCGCCATCCCGCACACCACCGAGATGGCCGTCGCCCGCGGCGCCGCGGCGGGCATCGGCCTCCTCACCATCGCACTCGCGGCCTTCGTCCAGCACTGGAACCTCCAGGCACTGGTGACGCTGTCCTTCTGCATCGGCGCGTCCGCGGTCGCCCCCGCGCTCGTCTTCAGCATGTTCTGGCGCCGCTACACCAGCCAGGGCCTGATGTGGACCCTGATCGTGGGCGCCGGGACCGCGATCCTGCTGATGACCGGCAGCAACCTGGTCTCCGGCTCGCCGCAGTCCGTGTTCCCCGACCACGACTTCAACTGGTTCCCGTACACCACCTCGGGTCTGGTGTCGGTGCCCGCGGGATTCCTCGCCGGCTGGTACGGCAGCATCCGCGCGCCGCGCGAGGCGTCCGCCCAGCGCGAGCGGTACGCCGAGATCGAGCCCGCAATCCTCGCCGGCGCGACGACGGGCCGCGACGGCGCCTGAACCGCGGTACGGGGCGGGGCCGTCCGCGGGTCCCTCCGAGACACCTCGGGGAGCCGGGGAGCCGGGGAGCCGGGGAGCCGGGGAGTCACGGAATCAGGGAGCCACCCCGGACTCCTCGGCGGTCGGCTTGTGGGTGAGGAAGTGGGCGAGCTTCCACCGCAGGTCTTCGCCGGGCTCCTGAGCCAGTTGGGCGTCGATGCTGAACCCGGCGTGCTTCAGCAGCCGTGCGAGCTGCTCTACGGGCAGGCGATAGGAGGCGAAGGACACCGAGTGGCCGCCGTAGGCCCGTCCCGGACGGCGGTGCTCACCGGCGCCCACATGACCGACGAGGAGAAGGTGTCCGCCCGGCGCCAGGGTGCGGTGGAACTCGGAGAACACCACCGGCAGCGACTCCGGAGGCGTGTGGTGGGTGGAGTAGTAGGCCAGGATGCCGCCGAGCGCGTCGTCCTCGATCTCCAGCGCGGTCATGGAACCCACGGAGAAGCGCAGCTCCGGATAGGCGGTGCGAGCCAACTCGACCATCTTCGGGGACACATCGATACCGAAGGCGGACACTCCGAGCCCGGCCAGGTGTGCCGTCACCTTGCCGGGTCCACAGCCCACGTCCGCGACCGGTCCCCGGTCGGCCGCCCGCACGAGTTCGGCGAACGCGGACAGCATCGACCGTGACAGGGGGTCCAGCGCGGACGGAGGTTTGACGAGCGCGGCGTAGTCGTCGGCCACGGTGTCGTACGACTCCCGTACCGCGGCCAGGTAGGAGGGATCGGTCATGCCGCGAATCTAGTGCCGGCCGGCACGGGACGGGCCGGCGTCCGGAACGCGGCGGCTCGCAGGGGGCGTGAAAGCGGCCGCACACGGCCGGAGGTGGGGTCTGCGCGGTGAGGTCGGCCCGGTCGACGGCGGGCACCGGACGGGTCGGCCGCGGCAGGGACCGGAGCGGGGTCGGTACCGCGACAGGGGCCGTGAGGGTCGGGCCGGTTCCCCGACAAGGACCGTGGGGCCGGGCCAGTCCGGCGGCAAGAACCACGGCGCGGCGCACTCCCGTTTCGGGAACCACGGAGCGGGTCAGTCCGGTGACGGCGGCTGTTCCGTGAGACCCGTCAGAGCCTCCCGGACGTGGTCCAGCTGCGCGTGGATCTCCTCGGCCCGGCGCACGTGGTCACGCAGCACCCGGTCCGTCTCCCGGGAGACACGCGCCGCCCGCACACCGGCTTCCTCCATCAGACGCGCCGCCGCCAGCTGAGCCTCCTCCTGGCCACGGCGGGCCGACTCCTCGGCCTCGGCGAACGCGCACAGCGCCTCCGACAGCCGGGCCCGCGCCCGCGCGGTGAGGGCCCCGTACCGCTCCGCCGTCTCCGCGTCCCGCGCGGACAGTTCCCGCTCCGCCTCGTAACGGCGGGACACCCGCATCCGGTCGAGCTCCTTGAGCATCCCGGCCGCCCGGCACCTGGCCGCCTCCAGAACGGCCATCGCCTCACCGCGTTCCGCCGCGGCCTCCACCCGTGCCGCGTCGCGGAGTTCCTCCGCCGTGGCCCGCGCCGACAGCAGCATCCGCCGCGCCCGCGCGTCCGCCTCCTCACAGGTCTGCCCCGCCCCCACCCTCGCCAGCTCCCGCAGCCGGCGCGCCTCGGCCTCCGCCGCCTCGCACACGGCCCGCGCCTCCTCCCGTGCGGCGGACAGCACCACGGCCGCCTCCTTCTCCGCCAGGTCGAGGACCTCCTGGGCGCGCGGACCGAGCGGCTCGTACGTCGGCGGCCCCAGCGCCTCGGCGAACTGCCGCAGCGACACCGCCTCCGCCGCCAGCTCCTCCACCACCCGTGTCAGCCGCGCTGCCCGCCGCCATGCCTCGTCCCGCTCACGCGCCAGCGCGGAGACATACCGGTCGACCTGATCCAGCCGGTAGCCGCGGCCGCGTACGGTGACGAACCCTCCATGAGCCGATCCCGCATTCATCCCTGGACTCCTCTCGGAGCGGTCGACGCGGGAACATCGTGCTCGATCGCGGCGAAGCACCCAAAACGCGACACTCCGCCGCGCTGAAGCGAGCCGCCGACCCGGACGACGGAGCGGGCGCCCACACGGCGCGCGCTCCGGCGCGCGGATGCGCCGCACCCCGCACCCGGCTCGGCGGCTCGGCACCCCGGCACCGGCTCGGCGCTCGACAGCTCGGCACCCGGCTCGGCGCTCGGCGGCTCGCCTGAAGCGGGCGGCCACCGGCCGACCGCCCGCGGCACGAACGGCGACACCACCGCCGGGGGCCGACGGCGGCCGCCGGGGGCCGCCGGGGGCCGTCGGGAGCCGTCGGGAGCCGTCAGCAGCCGTTGTCGTCGGAGCCCTGTCAGCCCCGGGGCCGTGCCCGGGCCGTCAGCGGCGAAGCGGCTCCGCCGCCCGGGACCGCCGTCAGCGGGTCAGATCAGCCCGTCCCACATCTGCTCCAGCAGCACCGACCACCAGCTGTCCCGCGACGACAGCGCCGCCGGGTCCAGCGTGGCGAGCTGCGCCTGGAAGTCGACGGTCCATCGGCCCGCCTGCTCCGGGTTGAGCCCGAACCGCAGCCGCCACATCCGGCCGAGCAGCGCCAACGAGCGGGTGAACTCCGGCAGACCGCTGTTCACGAACTGAGGCGCGATCGACTGCCCGCCCGGACCGCCCTCCACGGGCACCGCCACGATGTGCGCGGTCCCGTACTGGACACAGATCGCCCGGCCGAAGTCACTGCCCACGACCAGGTACGCATTCGCGTCCGAAGCGGGCTGCACCTGCCGCTGCGCGGCCAGCTCGGCCAGCGTCGGCACCACCGGGTTCGCCGGCTGCGCCCAGAAGAACGGCCCGAAGTCCGCCGGGAGGCCCGCCCACACCAGCGTCCGCGCGACGATCTCCGGTACGCCCTGGCGGGAAACGGCCCGCTGGTCGAACCGGCAGATGCCCTGCGGCCCGAACGACCCCACCAGCTCGTGTGCCACCCCCTCCGGCGGAACGGGCGGAGCCGGCTGCACCTGCGGCAGCGGAGCGCGCACCGGAGCGGGACGCGCCGGGCCGTCCGCGACCTGGTGCAACTCGCCCTGGTGGGTCAGCAGCTGCCGCATCCCGTCCTGTCTGCCGGCGTGGTCCCTGCCGTACGGGGCGATGCTCGTGATCCGGGCCTGCGGCCATGTCTCCCGGATCATCCGGGCGCAGTAGCCCCCGGGCAGCTCGCAGGACTCCAGCTCGGTGTGCAGCTCCAGCACCTGGTCGCTGGGGACGTTCATCGCGCGCAGCTCGTGGAAGATCTGCCACTCCGGGTGCGGTGTGCCCGGCGCCGAGCGACGGATGAGCTGCTGCTCGGTGCCGTCGGGCGCGCGGTAGCGCAGCACGGCCTGGTAGCCCGGGCCCACGGTCGGCACAGCGGCCGGCTGCTGATGCTGCTGCTGCTGCGGGTAGCCGTACGCGTTCTGCGGTCCGGACGGGGGCGCGTGCGGTACCGGCCCCGGAGGGCCAGGCGGCTGCGGCGCCCCGGGGCCGACCGGACTCGGGTTCGCCAGCATCGTGGCCGCATGGTGCACCCCGCCCGGCGGAGTACCCGGAACCCCCGGCGGACCAGGAGGCTGCGGCACGCCCGGAGGCTGCGGCGCGCCCGGACCGGCCGGACCGGCACCCGGCCCGGCGAGCGGACTCGGGTTCGCCAGCACCGTCGCCGCATGGTGCACCCCGCCCGGCGGAGTACCCGGAACCCCCGGCGGACCAGGAGGCTGCGGCACGCCCGGAGGCTGCGGCTCCGCGGGACCGGGCCGCGAGACCAGCTGCGTAGGTACGTACCCGCCCGCCGGACCACCCGATGTGCCCGGCCCCGACTCAGGCGGCGTCACACCGGGTCGGCCGCCCGGAGCGCCGGGCGGGCGGCCCGGCGGCGGAGGAGTCGCCGGGCCGGTGCCGCGCGCACCGCGCGGCGGCACCGTGGCCCTACTGGTCGCGGCGTCCGCCAGATCCCCCGCCGAACGCGGCCCGGGCATGCCCGCAGGCGGCGTGGCACCAACTCCAGCTCCAGCACCACCACCACCGGCACCGGCACCGGCACCCTGTTGCTCGGGGTCGAGGGCGGGCGCCACCGCCGTACGCGGCAACCGGCTCCCGCCCGCCATGAGCGCCGTCGGAGCGTCCGCGCCCGCCGACGGCGGCTCGTCGTCCTCGTCGTCGGCACCCACCAGCGGCGGCGCGAACACCGTCGCGGGCAGCGGTACGGAGCCGTCGTCCAGGCCGGCGTTGGTGTCCGTCCCCGCCCACGGCGTCGCGCCCACCGGCGCGGCCGGCACCCCGTCGGGAGCGGTCGGCTCGTACTCACCGGCACCGGGACGGGCGCCGACCGGGGCGGACGCGGCCGCACCCGCCACCCCCGCGGCGGGCGTCCCCGACACCCCGGCCACACCCGCGGCAGGCGTCCCCGACGCACCGGCGGCCGAGGCCGCCGCCGTACCCGGCCACGCGCTTCCCCCCACATGCGAACCACGGCCGCTCGTCACACCGCCACCGGTCCCGTCCCGGGGGGCGTCGGCATCCCGCGCCGGCCGCGCCGAGCCGGAACTCCCACCAGGGCCGGCGGACCCGCCCGCCACCGGCGCGCCCACCGCCGAACCGCCCGTCGAAGACCCGCCCGTCGACCCGTCCGTCGAAGACCCGCCCGCCGAAGACGGACCGGCGTCGCCGCGCGCCGCCCGCTGATCCGCGATGCCCAGCTGGTCCGCCGCGTCCTGCAACCACTCCGGGGGACTCAGCAGGAACGACGTCTGGTTCAGATCGATCCGCTCCGGCGGCGCCGCGGCCGGAGCCGCACCCGTCGCGGGAGCGCCGTACTCCTCCTCGTAGCGGCGGATCACCTCACCCACCGGCAGGCCCGGCCACAACGTGGCCTCCCCGCTGTCCCGGGCGATCACCATGCGCTGCCGGCCGCCGTCCGACGTCGGCCCCTCCGGGCGGTCCTCCGCCCACACCACGAAGCCCAGCTCGAACTCCCGTACCCGCACCTCACGGTGCTGGTAGGCGGGCACGTCGCCGTTGACCCACTCCTCCGCACGCTCCTGCGCCTGCGCGAACGTCACCATCGAGAAGCTCACTCCCCCACCGGGACGGCACGGGCGAAACCGCCGTCCACCATCAGGTTCGCCACGGTCTCCAACTCCGGCGGATTCCCCACCAGCCTCTGCAGGAACGCGTCAAAGTCCTCGCCGCACGGCAGCAGCAGGCTCTCCACCCGTTCCGCCACCGTCCAGCCGTCCCGGTCCCGGGCGTCGTCGTACGCGCAGAACCACACCGAACCCACGTCCGCACCACGGACCTTGACCGCCAGCAGCCCGCCCTGGACGAAACCGACCCCGAGGTAGTCCTTCGTCAGATGGTCCCGCAGGCACTTGTTCACGTACACCAGGTCGTTGACCGCCGCCTCCTCCCGCACCGTGAAGAACGGCTGGTCCACCAGCATCCCCAGCTCCGCGTCGAGCGCCACGCCCACCGGCGCGCACCCCCCGGCCGCCTTCAGGAAGGAGCGGTACGCACCCGGCAGGCGATACCCCAAGTCCTCCTCCACTCCCAGCAGTTGCTGCTCCGACACCGACACCGCACCCTTCGGCAGACCGAAGTGCACCGGCCGCGTCTCCCGCAGCGGACGGGTGCCACGCTTGCCGTGGTCCACCACGGCCGTCGCCACCCCGCCGTGATGCCGCAGCAGCGCCTTCACCTCGACCGGCACCAGCTCCAGCCGACGGCTCCCCGCCACGTGATGCCATGTCCAGCCGTGCGGCGTCGCCACCGGGGGAATCGTGTCCCACAGCTCATGACCGGCCGCGGCCTGCGCCGTGTTCGCCGACACGTAGTCCGTCAGCCGCAGTTCGTCGACACCGAAGCCCTCCGGGGGCTCCGCGACCTCCGCCACCGCCCGCGCATACGGCGAGAAATCCGGAAAACCGTGCTCGTCCACCCGAACGCCCATAGAATGCCGAGCAGCCCTCACCGGGTCCGGGAAGTGAACGACCTGTCCGGCGTAGGCCGCGTTCGGCGGCGCTGCGTTCCCCCGGCCCTGGGGGCCGGGAGGTGCCCCCAGCCCCATCCGACCTGTCGTCATGGCGGTATGCCCCCTGCTGCGTCCTGCTGGTTCACCACAGCCTATGCGGTGGGGCAACAGCGGCCACCGCCGCTCCGTTCCCGTAACCGGCCATCATCTCCGCGTAACCCTCCGACCAGGACAGGACGACACAGCCACACCTTTCAGCCACCCCGCTTCCACACCGCCCGCCCCATTTGGCAGGCTGTCCCAGCAACTCGGGGGATTGCAGGGAGGGACAACAGCACCATGCACACGGCACCGCAACCGTCGCCGGCAGCCACAACAGGCGACCCCAGGCTCAGCTGGAGCAGCGCGGAGTCCGCAGTCCGCCCGCCCGCACTCCGCTTCCGCCGCGACGGAATCCTGCCCACCGTCGCCGCCGCGCTCTCCGTCCGCGGCACGACCCTCACCTGCACCGCGGCCAGAGGAGACCAGACGCCCGACCTCCACCCGCTCGTACAGGACTTCCTCGACACCCTCACCAGCGGCCAGCGCGAGCGCTTCACCGGCCGATGCCCCGAAGCCATCCTGCTCTCCCGCCACATCGGCGCCACCGACGCCGCACGATCCAAACGCGCCCGGCGGAAACCACTCACCCCCGGCGAAGCCCGCCGCTCCCTCAAGCACGCCAAACTCACCACCCGGCGCATCCGGGAGGACGGCGACCCCCTCCACGGCAGCTACGCCGCCCCCTGCCGCTCCTGCGCGGCGATGCTCGCCCACTTCGGCGTACGCACCGTCGAACCCGCCCAGACCGAGAACGGCTGAACGCACGCACATGCCCGACCACCCCCTCAGCACCACCCGATTCCCCGTCGCCGTCGACGCGGCCCTGCGCGACGCGGGATGGCAGCCGGGCCGCTGGGACATCAAACTCGCCGAGCACTGGGCCGACACCCTCCGCGCCCACGTCTCCCCCGGCGGCCACCGGCACACCGTCTTCCCGGCCGCCGTCGAAGCCTGGGCCGAGTTCGGCGCCCTCCACATCACCCCGCCCGGACCCGGCCGCCAGACGGCACCCGCGGCCCTCCGCCTCGACCCCCTCGCCGGACTCCACCTCGCCCGCACCCTCGGCGATCTCGGCCGCGCACTCGACACCGAGATCGCGCCCCTCGGAGAAGAACTCGGAGAAGAAGGCGACGCACAAGCCGTCCTCGCCGTCGACGCCCGAGGCCGCGTCTACAGCGTCGACCACACCGGCGACTGGTACCTCGGCCCCGACCTCGACCAGGCGCTCATCACCCTCGTCAACGGCAACCAGCCGGCACGCCTCACCATGCCCTGAGCCGCCACCACCGGCGCACCACCGAAGCGCGACCCGTGCACGCGAGCGGCGGCCCACCGGCGAAACGGGTCCGGCCGGGGACGCGGGCCCCTCGGCCGGACCGTCACCACCCCCGGCCACCGGGCCTCACACCACCGGCGACTCCGCCTGCGACCCCACCGGGGACTCCATCGGCAACACCGCCGACACCCGGAAACCACCCGCGTCCGTCGGCCCCGACACGAACACCCCACCCAGCGCCGACACCCGCTCCCGCATACCCACCAGGCCGTTCCCCCCGCTCGGCAGACCCGCATCCGCCGCACCCCGCCGCGACGGGCCGTTCTCCACCTGCATCGCGATCTCCGCCTCACGATGAGCGACCCGCACCCACGCCTTCGCACCCGCCGCATGCTTGTGGACGTTCGTCAACGCCTCCTGCACCACCCGGAACGCCGTCTGCTCCACCTCCGGCCGGTACGTGCGCGACTCGCCCTGCACCGAGAGCTCCACCACCATCCCCGCCACCCGCGACTGCTCCACCAGCGAACCGAGATCCGCCAACGACGGCCCCTCCCCCGCGGCTGCGGCCTCGGCGGCCTCGGCGGCCTCCGCCGCGGCCGCGGCCGCCGCACCCACCGCCGCCAACGGCACCGGCTCCGCCGCCGCCCGCGCCACGACCTCCTCGCCCGACCGCAACACCCCCAGCATCTCCCGCAACTCCGTCAACGCCTGCCGGCCCATGTCCCCCACCAGCGCCGCGTTCCGCACCGCCTTCTGCGGATCCTTCAACGCCACCGCCTGCAACGCCGCCGCGTGCACCACCATCAGACTCACCCGGTGCGCCACCACGTCGTGCATCTCCCGCGCGATCCGCGTCCGCTCCTCCGTACGCGCCCACTGCGCCTGCTGCTCCGCACGGTCCGCCAGCAGCGACAGCTCCTGCTCCAGACTGACCGCACGCTCCCGCAGACTCTCCATCAGCCGCCGCCGCGCCCCCACGTACAGCCCCAGCAGCAGCGGCGGGGCGGTCAGCCCGATCGACATCACGACCGACACCACCGGCACATACCAGGACCCCGGGTCGAAGTCGGCCGCCGCCACGTCCTGCCGCGTCCTCACGAACGTGACGATCAGCGTCCCCAGCAGCGACATCCCCGCCAGCGCCGCGATCACCCGCCGCGGCGCCTCCGAGGCGGCGAGCGTGTACAGCCCCACGATCGCCATCAGAAAGCCCATCTCGGCCGGTGTGATCGCGATCGACACCAGCACCACGGCGACCGGCCAGCGCCGGCGCAGCACCAGCACCGACCCGGCGAGCAGCCCGAAGACCACCCCCACCGGCACGGGCAGCGCGACCGTCTCCGAGAACCGCACCCCCTCCAGCGCGCACTCCGCCGCGGAGAGGAGAGCGAGCCCCACGTCCAGCACCGCGCTCCGCCGCCGCCCCCACCACAGCGACCTCCACGACGGCCTCCGCGGCGACGCGGCCCCCGGACCGCCCCCCGGACCGCGGCCCGGCTCGCCATCGGACCCGCCACGCCGCCTGCCGCCCGGCCCGCCATCCGGCCTGCCGTCCAAGCTGCCGCCCGGCGTGCCAGCCGGTGCGCCGTCCCGTCTGCCGTCCCGTCTGCCGTCCGCAGAGTCCCGGTGTGCCCCCGTTGTGGTCATGTCTGACAGCGTACGAAAGCGGTCGAGCGGATTTCCGGCGGCTTCCACAGCACGAAACGTGAGCGAAAGGGGCCGTGAACCGCGACGATCGCCCGAACCGGCGAATCGACCACATGGCCGACCCGGACGTCCGCATTCCGGACGAGCCTGGGCACATGACCTCCACGACCGGCGGACACGCCGACTTCGAAGACCTCCGCAGACGGGCGATCGCACTCCGCCGCGAGGGCCTCAGCCTGCGCCAGATCCGCGACCGGCTCCACATCGGCAACAACGACGTCCTCAACCGCCTGGTGAAGGGCGAGCCCCCGCCCGACTGGACCAGGCGCCCCAACGCCAAGGACGACCTCCGGGCGAAGGCGCGCGAGCTCCGCAGCCAGGGGATGACCTACGACCGGATCCAGGTCGAACTGGGCTGCTCGAAGAGCTCGATCTCCCTCTGGGTACGGGACCTGCCGAAGCCGGTTCCGCGCACGCCGTCGGAGCAGGCGAGTCTGGCCGCCCGGAAGCGGTGGGAGCACGAGGGCCCGAGGCGGGAGGCGGCGCGTCAGGCGACCAAGGACACCGCCCGGCGGGAGATCGGCACGCTGACCGAGCGGGAGTTGTTCCTCGTCGGGGTGGGGCTGTACTGGGCCGAAGGCACCAAGGACAAGCCGCACGCTCGCCGGGAGCGGGTCATCTTCGTCAACAGCGACCCCGGAGTGATCGCGCTGTTCCTGGCGTGGCTCGACCTGGTCGGAGTGGAGCGGGTCCACCTGCGGTACCACGTGATGATCCATGAGTCCGCCGATGTGCGTGCCGCCGAGCGGTACTGGGCCGACCTGGTGGAAGCGGACGTGTCGACCTTCGGCAAGACCACGCTCAAGCGCCACAACCCGAAGACCGTCCGCAAGAACGTGGACACGCACTACCGGGGTTGCCTCGTGATCGCGGTCCGGCGGAGCGCCGAGCTGTACCGTCGCATCGAAGGCTGGTGGTACGGCATAGTAGGGGCTGCGTCCGCAGCCGATCCACCAAATCGGACATAGCGGCAATCCCGGGTCGTCTAAGGGCAAGACGTCAGATTTTGGTTCTGATCATGGGGGTTCGAGTCCTCCCCCGGGAGCAAGCCTGCTCAGTTCGGGTCCTGACCCCACGGTCAGGACCCGCACTTATTTCACGCCTGTATGCCCCCGGTATCCTTCGGGTGTCCACCACCCGAAAGCCGAAGGGCATTCCCGTGAGCGCCAACCGCCCGGCCGCCGTCGTCGTCCTCGCCGCGGGTGAGGGCACCCGCATGAAGTCGAAGACCCCCAAGGTCCTGCACGAGATCGCCGGACGCTCGCTCGTCGGGCATGTCGTGTCCGCGGCCCGCGAGCTTGAGCCCGAGCAGCTCGTCGTGGTCGTGGGACACGCGAGCGAGCAGGTCGAGGGGCACCTCGCGGCGCACTACGAGGGGACGCGCACGGCGTTCCAGGCGGAGCAGAACGGCACGGGGCACGCCGTGCGGATGGCGCTGGAGGAGCTGGGCCAGGCGCCGGACGGCACCGTCGTGGTGGTCTGCGGCGACACCCCCCTCCTTTCCGGTGCCACGCTGTCGGCGCTCGTGGCCGCGCACGCCGCGGACGGCAACGCGGTGACGGTGCTGACCGCCGAGGTCCCGGACTCGACGGGGTACGGCCGGATCGTGCGGGACGCCGCCACGGGTGCGGTGACCGCGATCGTGGAGCACAAGGACGCCTCCGACGCCGAACGGGCGATCAGGGAGATCAATTCGGGTGTCTTCGCGTTCGACGGCCGGCTGCTGGCGGACGCGCTCGGCAAGGTCCGTACGGACAACAGCCAGGGCGAGGAGTATCTGACGGACGTGCTCGGGATCCTGCGTGAGGCGGGGCACCGGGTGGGTGCGTCGATGGCCGGGGACCACCGGGAGATCCTGGGGATCAACAACCGGGTCCAGCTGGCCGAGGCGCGCCGGCTGCTGAACCGGCGGCTGCTGGAGCGGGCGATGACCGCCGGTGTGACGGTGGTGGACCCGGCGTCGGTGCTGGTGGACGTGACGGTGACGTTCGAGCGGGACGCGGTGATCCACCCCGGTACGCAGTTGCTGGGTGCGACGCATGTGGCGGAGGACGCCGAGGTGGGCCCGAACACGCGGCTGCGGGACACGGTGGTGCACCGGGGTGCGCGGGTGGACAACACGGTGGCGGACCGCGCGGTGATCGGCGAGTCGGCGTCGGTGGGTCCGTACGCGTATCTGCGTCCGGGTACGCGGCTGGGCACGAGTGCCAAGGCCGGTACGTACGTGGAGATGAAGAACGCGACGATCGGCGAGGGCACCAAGGTGCCGCACCTGTCGTATGTGGGCGACGCGACGATCGGCGATCACACCAACATCGGTGCGGCCTCGGTGTTCGTGAACTACGACGGCGAGGCGAAGCACCACACGACGATCGGCTCCCACTGCAAGACGGGCTCGGACAACATGTTTGTTGCTCCTGTCACAGTCGGGGACGGTGCGTACACCGCGGCGGGTTCGGTGATCACCAAGGATGTGCCCGCGGGTTCGCTGGCCGTGGCCCGCGGCCAGCAGCGGAATATCGAGGGTTGGGTGGCGCGGAAGCGTCCGGGCAGCGCGGCGGCGCAGGCGGCTCAGGCCGCGGCCGAGGCCGTCGAGCGCGAGGGCTGACCGAAAACGGGTGCGCCGATCTCGGCGTACCGTGATACGTGCACATGATTCGGCTGGCTCGCCGCACAGGGCACGGGCGGATCGGCAGCGGAGAGACACGTCTGAGGAGACAGTTGCTGTGACCGGGATCAAGACGACCGGCGAGAAGAAGCTGATGCTCTTCTCCGGCCGCGCCCACCCCGAGCTGGCCGAGGAGGTCGCCCACCAGCTGGGGGTCGGCCTGGTGCCGACCAAGGCGTTCGATTTCGCCAACGGTGAGATCTATGTCCGCTTCCAGGAGTCGGCGCGTGGCGCGGACTGCTTCCTGATGCAGAGCCACACGGCCCCCATCAACAAGTGGATCATGGAGCAGTTGATCATGATCGATGCTCTGAAGCGGGCTTCCGCGCGGAGCGTCACGGTGATCCTGCCCTTCTACGGATACGCGCGTCAGGACAAGAAGCACCGCGGGCGCGAGCCGATCTCGGCGCGGCTGATCGCGGACCTGATGAAGACGGCCGGTGCGGACCGGATCCTCACGGTGGATCTGCACACCGACCAGATCCAGGGCTTCTTCGACGGCCCGGTGGACCATCTGTTCGCACTGCCGCTGCTGGCGGACTACGTCGGCGCGAAGGTCGACCGCTCGAAGCTGACGGTGGTGTCCCCGGACGCCGGCCGGGTGCGGGTCGCGGACCGCTGGTGCGACCGTCTGGACGCGCCGCTGGCGATCGTGCACAAGCGCCGCGACAAGGACGTGGCGAACCAGGTGACGGTCCACGAGGTCGTGGGCAATGTCGAGGGCCGGGTCTGCGTCCTCGTCGACGACATGATCGACACCGGTGGCACGATCTGCGCGGCCGCGGAGGCGCTGTTCTCCCACGGCGCCGAGGACGTGATCGTGACGGCCACGCACGGTGTGCTGTCGGGTCCGGCGGCGGACCGCCTGAAGAACTCGAAGGTGAGCGAGTTCGTCTTCACCGACACGCTCCCGGACCCGGGCAATCTGGAACTGGACAAGATCACCGTCCTGTCGATCGCTCCGACCATCGCGCGCGCCGTGCGCGAGGTCTTCGAGGACGGCTCGGTGACGAGCCTGTTCGAGGAGCAGTAGGACGGGAGCAGTAGGACGGAGCGGGAGGACCGCGGTCACGCGGTCCCGCCCGACCGTTGATCGGCGGTCGCTGGTCGCCGGGCGCCGATCGGTGACCGTTGATCGATTTAGGCTGCGGCCTCCCTCCGGGTAGACTCACCGGGTTGCTCGGCGAGGGAGGCCGTACCGTTTCGCGTACGGCGGTCCGTTATCGACGCGCTCTTCGTAGCAGGCCGGTCGTGGCCGGGTGACTGTTCATGTTCGTCACCACATACGAGGAGTGCACATGTCCGAGGTGAAGATCTCCGCGGAGCTCCGCAGCGAGTTCGGCAAGGGCGCCGCTCGGCGCATCCGTCGCGAGGACAAGGTCCCCGGCGTTCTGTACGGTCACGGCTCCGACCCGATCCACCTGACGCTGCCGGGCCACGAGCTGCTGCTGGCGCTGCGTACCCCGAACGTCCTGCTCGCGCTGGACATCGAGGGCAAGAAGGAGCTGGCGATCCCGAAGGCGGCGCAGCGCGACCCGCTGAAGGGCTTCCTGGAGCACGTGGACCTGCTGCTGGTGAAGCGCGGCGAGAAGGTCACGGTCGAGGTTCCGGTGCAGGCCGAGGGTGAGCTGGCGCCCGGTGGCAATCTGCTGGAGCACGTGCTGAACGCGCTGCCGGTCGAGGCCGAGGCCACCCACATCCCCGAGTCCTTCACGGTGTCCGTCGAGGGCCTGGAGGCCGGTGCCTCCGTCCACGCCAAGGACGTCGAGCTGCCGAAGGGCGTGACCCTGGCGGTGGACGAGGACGCGGTCGTGCTGCAGGTCCTGGCCGCGCAGGCCGAGGAGCCGGCTGCCGAGGCCGAGGAGGGCGAGGAGGGCGAGGCCCCGGCCGCCGAGGGCGCCGAGGCCTGAGCCGTACGCTCTGCTTGACGGGGTGGCGGGCCGCGCGGCCCGCCACCCCGTTCTCTGTTCTCTGTTCTGGGACTCTGTGCGGACTCGAGAAGGCGGTCATGAGAAGACCGTCGCGTGGAGACCGTCGCGTGGAGACGGTCATGAGGAGACGGCCATGAGGAGACGGTCATGACGGCGGACGACACCGGCGCGCCCTGGCTGGTGGTGGGGCTGGGGAATCCGGGGCCGGGCTATGCCGGGAACCGCCACAACGTGGGGTTCATGGTCGTGGACCTGCTCGCGGAGCGGATGGGCGGGAAGTTCAAGCGCGCGGCCAAGGCGCAGGCGCAGGTGGTGGAGGGCCGGATCGGTCCCGTCGGTCCGGGGAGCCGGCGGGTGGTCCTGGCGAAGCCGATGTCGTACATGAATCTTTCGGGTGGTCCGGTGGTGGCGCTGCGGGACTTCTACAAGGTTCCGACGGCGCAGGTGGTTGCGGTGCACGACGAGCTGGACATCGACTTCGGGGTGCTGCGGCTGAAGCTGGGGGGTGGTGACAACGGGCACAACGGTCTGAAGTCGATGACGAAGGCGATGGGTTCGGACTACCACCGGGTGCGGTTCGGGATCGGGCGTCCGCCGGGGCGGATGCAGGTGGCCGACTTCGTGCTGAAGGACTTCTCCGGTGCGGAGCGCAAGGAGCTGGACTACTTCGTGGACCGCGGGGCGGATTCGGTGGAGTGTCTGGTGACGGAGGGGCTGGAGCGGGCGCAGAGTGCGTACAACTCCTGACAAGCGCCCCATAGCAGCGGTCGGAAGTTGACCGGGCGCGGTCGGGTGCCGAAGGATCCGGCCCCATGAAGCGGAACTCCTCCGGCCGGATACTCGACCACGGCCGACGTGTGTCCATGGCCGCGGTGGCACTGCTGCTGCTCGTCGCCGGCTTCTGGTCGTCCTGGGGCACGGCCCAGCACGTGCTGCTGTCCAAGGGCCGTGAGCACGGGAGGCTCACCGTCGCCGACTGCGGTGAGACGGTGTGCACGGGCCTGTTCGATCCCGAGGGCCCGGGCGGTGCGCGTACGGGCATGGCCATCGAGCGGTCGGTGGCGGTGTCCGAGGGCGCGCGGCTGGACGTGGTGGTGAAGCCGGGGACGGACGAGGTCGTCCGCTCCGGCTGGCCCGGGGCGCTGCACGCCTGGCTGCCGCTCGGTGGTGCGCTGCTGCTCGCGGCGTGTGTGGTGGGCGGCGGTCTGCGGATGCCGCGGACCGCCTGGGCGACGGCCGCCGCGGGCGGTGCGCTGCTGGTGGGCGCGTTCTTCGCGCTCTGAGGTTCCGCTCCGGCCCGGGGGGAGGGCGCCTGCCGGCCGGCCGAACCGTCCCACCTGCCGCCGGGGGCCCGGGAGCGAGCCCCGAGGGTCCGGGAGCGAGCCCGGGGGCCCGGGAGGTCTCCCGGGCCCCCGGCGACGGGGTGCGGTACGGGCGGGTGTCAGCCCGTGTTGCGCAGTCCGGCCGCGACGCCGTTGACCGTCAGCAGCAGCGCCCGCGACAGCAGCGGGTCGGCCGGTTCGCCGCGCTCGGCGGCGGCGCGCTGCCGGGCGAGCAGGGAGACCTGGAGGTAGGAGATCGGGTCGAGGTAGGCGTCCCGGATCCCGAAGGTCTGCTGGAGCCCCGGGTGGGAGTCGAGGAGCTGCTCGCCGCCGGTGACGTGCAGCACCTCCCGGACGGTCAGTTCGTGTTCCGCCTCGATGTCGCCGAAGACGTGCTTGAGCTCCTCCGGCACGAGGGTGTCCACGTAGTGGCGGGCGATCCGCAGGTCGGTCTTGGCGAGGGTCATCTCGACGTTGGAGATGAAGTTCCGGAAGAAGTGCCACTTCTCGTACATCTCTTCCAGGACGGCGTCCTGGCCCGCCTCGCGCAGGGCCCGCAGTCCGGAGCCGACGCCGAACCAGCCGGGCACGATCTGCCGCGACTGGGTCCAGCCGAACACCCAGGGGATGGCGCGCAGCCCGTCCAGTCCGGCGCCGCTGTCGGGACGGCGGGAGGGCCGGGATCCCAGGTGCAGGTCGGCGAGCTGGTCGACGGGGGTGGAGGCGAAGAAGTACGCCGGCAGGTCCGGGTCCTCGACCAGTCTGCGGTAGGCGGCGTGGGCGGCGTCGGAGGCGATGTCCATCGCGGCGTCCCAGCGGGCGAGGGCCTCGTCGCTCTGCCGGGGCGCGGTGTGCAGGGCGGACGCCTGGAGGGTCGCGGCGACCGTCAGCTCCAGGTTCTCCCTGGCCAGGGAGGGGATGAGGTACTTGTCGGAGATGACCTCGCCCTGCTCGGTCACCTTGATCTCGCCCTCCAGGGTGCCCCACGGCTGGGCCAGGATCGCCTCGTGGGTGGGGCCGCCGCCGCGGCCGACGGTGCCGCCTCGGCCGTGGAACAGCCGCAGCCGGACGCCGTAGCGGTGGGCGACGTCCCTGAGCCTGCGCTGGGCCCGGTGGATCTCCCACTGCGAGGTGGTGATGCCGCCGAACTTGGAGGAGTCGGAGTAGCCGAGCATGACCTCCTGGACGTCGTCGCGCAGGGCGACGAGCCTGCGGTAGGACGGGTCGGCGAGCATCTCGTCGAGGATGACGTCGGCGGCCCGGAGCTCGTCGGTGGTCTCCAGCAGCGGGACGATGCCGATCCTGGCCCAGCCGGCGTGCAGGTCGACCAGTCCGGCCTCGCGGGCCAGCACGGCGGCGGCGAAGACGTCGTCCGCGCCCTGGCACATGGAGATGATGTAGGACTCGATGACCTCGGGTCCGAAGCGCTCGAAGGCTTCCTTCACGGTGTGGAAGACGCCGAGGGTCTTGGCGCCGGCCGCGTCGAGCGGTGCCGGGGTGGGGGCGAGCGGCCGCCGGGAGCGGAGCTCCTTGGCGAGCAGCTTCTGCCGGTACTCGCGCGGCATGTCGGCGTAGCGCCAGGTCTCCTCGCCGAGCCGGTCGAAGAGCTGGCCGAGGGCGTGGTGGTGGGCGTCGGCGTGCTCGCGGACGTCCATGGTGGCGAGCTGCAGCCCGAAGGCGGCGAGGGTGCGGATGGTGCGGTCGAGGCGGCCGTCGGCGAACAGCCCGCCGCGGTGCGCGCGGAGCGACGTCTGGACGAGGGTGAGGTCCTGCAGCAGCTCGGCGGTGCCGAGGTAGTCGCGGCCCGGCTCGTGGGGGGTGCCCTTGGCGAGCCGCTCGCGGGTGTTGACGAGCTTCTGCCGGATGCAGGTGGCCTTGAGCCGGTAGGGCTCCTCGGCGTTGAGCCGCTTGTAGCGGGGGCTGATCTCCGGGAGGCGCTCCAGGTCGGTCTGGAGGGACTCCAGCAGTTCCTCGGTGGCGCCGGCGTAGCGGATCGAGTTGGACAGCAATGCCCGCAGCGAGTCGACGGCCTCGAGGGCGTCGGTGATGCCGTGCTCATGCTGGAGGATCAGGACCTCGCGGGTCACCTCGGGGGTGACGTTGGGGTTGCCGTCGCGGTCGCCGCCGATCCACGTGCCGAAGGTGAGGGGCCGGGTGCCGGGCGGCAGCTCGACGCCGGCGCGCTCCAGCTCGGCGGCGAGGTCCTCCAGGACGTCCCCGACGGCGCCCGCGTGGAGCTCGTCGAGGTAGTAGATGGCGTTGCGGGCCTCGTCGGCGGGCTCGGGGCGCACGACGCGGAGCTCGTCGGTCTGCCAGATCAGGTCGATGCTCTCGGCGAGCCGCAGGTCGTGCCGGCGGCGGTCGGCGGGGTTGACCGGGGTCTCCAGCAGCTCGGCGATCCGCCGGAGCTTGTTGAGCACGGAGCGGCGGGCCGCCTCGGTGGGGTGTGCGGTGAAGACGGGCCGCACGTTGAGGTGGCGCACGGTCTCGCGCAGGTGCTCGGGGTCCGCCTCCTTGAGCATGTCGGCGGTGCGGGAGAGCAGCCCGCCCTCGGCGGCGCGGCGCTCGCGCAGCTCGCGGCCGCGGTGCACCTGCTCGCTCACGTTGGCAAGATGGAAGTACGTGGAAAATGCACGCACCAGCTTGGCGGCGGTGTCCAGGTCGGTTTCGCCGAGCAGCTCGGCGGCGGCGTCGCCGTCGGACCGGGTCAGGGCGCGTACGCGCTCGACGAGGTCGAGGAGCTCGGGGCCTTCCTGCCGTACGAGGGTCTCGCCCAGCAGATCGCCCAGTCGGCGGATGTCGGAACGCAGCTCTGCGCTGGCGGATGAGGTCTGGTCGGCACTGCTCACAGGTGCGGCTCCTTGCAGTGTTTGAGCACGTCTGGAGGTTTTTCCGGAGGCTTTGCGGACCGCGCTGTCCGACGACTCCAAGGATAGGTGTCCGTTCACACGGCGTTGTCCACCGGCCTCTTGCCGCGAGGCTTCGCGCTGCCATACTTACGTGCCCGTAGGTTACGGTTCCGTAGCCGAATGGTTCAGTTGCACCCTCACCCCCCAGGGGACTCCCCATGACCACAAGCCCCGATGTGCTCGACGACGCCCGGAAGTCGTCCGCTCCCGACCTTCCGTCCGCCACGCTGGGCGGCGACAGCAAGCGCTCGATCGAGCAGCTCGCCCTGCTGCTGTTCATCACGGTGCCCTTCCTCGCGCTGCTGGCGGCGGTACCGCTGGCGTGGGGCTGGGGGGTGAGCTGGCTCGACCTCGGCCTGCTGGTGGCGATGTACTACATCGGCTGCCACGGCATCACGATCGGCTTCCACCGCTACTTCACCCATGGTTCCTTCAAGGCGAAGCGGCCGCTGCGGATCGCGCTCGCGGTCATGGGGTCGCTGGCCGTGGAGGGCCCGCTGGTGCGCTGGGTGGCCGACCACCGCAAGCACCACAAGTTCTCCGACGCCGAGGGCGACCCGCATTCGCCGTGGCGTTTCGGCGAGACGGTCCCGGCGCTGATGAAGGGCCTCTGGTGGGCTCACATCGGCTGGATGTTCGACGAGGAGCAGACTCCGCAGCACAAGTACGCGCCGGATCTGATCAAGGACCCGGCGATCCGGGCGATCTCCCGCCAGTTCGCGATCTGGACGGTCGTGTCGCTGGCGATCCCGCCGCTGGTGGGCGGACTGGTGACGATGTCGTGGTGGGGCGCGTTCACCGCGTTCTTCTGGGGCTCGCTGGTCCGGGTCGCCCTGCTGCACCACGTGACGTGGTCGATCAACTCGATCTGCCACGCGGTCGGCAAGCGCCCGTTCAAGTCGCGCGACCGCTCGGGGAACGTGTGGTGGCTGGCGGTGCTGTCGTGCGGTGAGTCCTGGCACAACCTGCACCACGCCGACCCGACGAGCGCGCGGCACGGTGTGATGCGCGGGCAGATCGACTCCAGTGCCCGGCTGATCCGCTGGTTCGAGAAGGCGGGCTGGGCGTACGACGTGCGCTGGCCGAGTGCGGACCGGATCGCCGCCCGGCGCCGGGAGGAAGCCGCGGAGGCGGCATGATTGAGGGCGTGGCGATCGACGGCAGCAGCACCAGCAGTGAGAAGCCCCGGCGGGGGCGCAGGGTCCGGATGACCGGGGCGGAGCGCCGCCAGCAGCTGCTCGACATCGGTCGCACGCTCTTCGCGGCGAAGGGCTTCGAGGGCACGTCGGTGGAGGAGATCGCGGCGAAGGCCGGGGTGTCCAAGCCGGTGGTGTACGAGCACTTCGGCGGCAAGGAGGGCCTGTACGCGGTCGTGGTCGACCGGGAGATGCGCCAGCTCCTGGACATGGTGACCGGGGCGCTGACCGCGGGGCATCCGAGGGAGCTGCTGGAGCAGGCGGCGTTCGCACTGCTGGACTACATCGAGACGTATACGGACGGGTTCCGCATCCTGGTCCGTGATTCGCCGGTCGCCCAGTCCACGGGCACGTTCGCGTCGCTGATCAGCGATATCGCGACACAGGTCGAGGACATTTTGGGGATGGAGTTCAAGAACAGGGGCTTCGACGCGAAGCTGGCGCCGCTGTACGCGCAGGCGCTGGTGGGGATGGTGGCGCTGACCGGTCAGTGGTGGCTGGACGCCCGCAAGCCGAAGAAGGCGGAGGTCGCGGCGCATCTGGTGAATCTGGCCTGGCACGGGCTGGACGGGATGGAGCAGAAGCCGCGTCTGATAGGGCACCGCAAGAGCTGAGCCGGGTGCGGCGCGCGGCGGGCCGGATGCACCGGATGCGGCGCGACGCGCGGCCGCCGGGCGCGGTGCGTCGGGGGCGTGCGCCGGGCGGGCGCGGTAGAAGCCGTGCGCGGGCGGGGCGCGGTAGGGGCGTGCGCCGGGCGTCGGGGGCATCGAGGGCGTGTACCGGGCGTCGGGGGCGTGCGCCGGGCGGGAAGCGCCGCCATGGCGCACCCGCACCGCGCGGATCACCGAGCGGGCGCCGCGCCCGGCCGGCGTCCGGTCCCCCGTTCGTCGCGGGAGGGACACCGGCCGGGCGGCGGGCCGGTCACCGCACCGGTTCCGGGAACTCCAGCCGGTTGCCCACCGGGTCCTTCGGGAAGGAGCGGCGGTACCCGAGGAGATCCTCGTCGCGGGCGACCTGGGCGCCATGGGCGAGCAGGCGCTCGGCGGGCGTCTCGACACCGGTCACCCGCGGCCCCGGGTGGGCCTTGCGCGCGGGGCGGAATCCGGGGTCGACGCCGAGGTGCGGCCAAACGTCGCCGGACCGGAACCAGCAGCCGCCGCGGACGGCGAGCGGCGGCGGCTGGGTGGTCTCCGTCATCCCGAGGGCGCCGCCGTGGTACGCGCGCAGCGCTTCCTCGGAGCCCGCGGGCACGGCGAGCCGGACGTGATCGAGGGCGGTCGGCACGGTGACGCGTCCTTTCCCGGCGGGCCTACCGCGGTTTGCGGGCGACGGCGAAGATGCGGCGGAACGGGAAGACCGTTCCGTGCGGCCCGGGCGGATAGGCCTTGCGGAGCAGGTCGCGGTACTGGGAGAGGAACTCGTCGGTGGCTTCCTCGTCCCCGTCGAGCACGGTGAGGACGGGGCGCAGCGCGGTGCCCTTCACCCAGTCCAGGACGGGGTCCTCGCCGGTGAGCAGCTGGAGGTAGGTCGTCTCCCAGGTGTCCGTCTCGCAGCCGAGGTCGGCGAGCCGGAGGAGGTAGTCGGCCGGGTCCAGTATGTGGACGAATCGGCGGCCCTGGCCGGCGAGGCGGGCGCGCCACTGCGGCGTGTCGCAGAGTTCGCCGAGCAGCGCGTGGCTGGGCGAGGTGAAGTTGCCGGGCACCTGGAAGGCGAAGGTGCCGCCGGGTGCGAGGCCGTCGATCCAGGCGGCGAAGGATTCGGGGTGGTTGGGCACCCACTGGAGAGCGGCGTTGGAGACGATGAGGTCGTAGGGCTCGTCGGGGGTCCAGTGGGCCGCGTCGGCGAGGCGGAAGTCGATCCAGCCGCCGCCGGCCGTGGTGCCGGCGTACTCCGCCTCGGCGCGGGCGAGCATCTCGGGTGAGAGGTCGAATCCGGTGATCCGCGCGTCCGGCCAGCGGTCGGCGAGGAGCACGGTGACGTTGCCGGGGCCGCAGCCGAGGTCGGCGATGCGGGGTGGCCGGTCCGCGTGGGGCAGTTCGGGTATGCGGCCGAGAAGATCGAGGAACGGGCGGGCCCGGTGGCCGGAGTGCCTCAGGTACTGCTGTGGATCCCAGGTTGGAACGGAATGCATGTCTGATCCCCCTTGCTGGAATGTTCGCCGGAACCGGAAGTGAGCTCCGGCCCGACCATGCCCAATAGTCCATCCAAATATATCTTGATCTCAAGAGACTTCACGTCGACAGACCCTTTACACTGATCGCCATGGAGGACGAGGTCGACCGACTGGTCGCTGCCTGGCGCCGCGAGCGCCCCGACCTCGACGTGGAACCGCTCGAGGTGCTCAGCCGCGTCTCCAGACTGGCGCGCCACTTGGACCGCGCGCGCAGGATCGCGTTCGCCGAGCACAATCTTGAACCCTGGGAGTTCGACGTCCTGACGTCGCTGCGGCGCGCGGGCGCACCGTACCAGCTCTCCCCCGGCCAGCTGCTCACGCAGACCCTGGTCACCTCGGGCACGATGACCAACCGCATCGACCGGCTCGCCAAGAAGGGCCTGGTCGGGCGGCTCCCCGACCCCAGCGACCGGCGCGGTGTACTGGTGCGGCTCACCACCGAGGGACGGGACCGCGCCGATCAGGCACTCGCCGGCCTCCTCGACCAGGAGCGCGCCATCCTGGCCGAGCTGTCCCGGGCCCAGCGCGTCGAACTCGCCGGACTGCTACGCCAGTTGACCGCCCCGTTCGACAACGTCCCCGGCTGACGACGCCAGCTCCGCGGGGCCGACGCCGGCCCGGCGGGCCAGCGCCACCGCCGCGAGGGTCGAGTGGACGCCGAGCTTTCCGAGCACGTTCTGCATATGGGTGCGCACGGTGTGCGGAGAGAGGAAGAGCCGCTCGGCGACCGCCTTGCGGCCCAGACCGGCCACCATGCAGCGCAGTACCTCCCGCTCCCGCGGGGTGAGCGACTCCACGAGCCGCTCGCTCTCGGTGCGGTGCTTGCGCGCCGCGGTGAGCTCCCGCAGTACGCCGGTGAGCAGCGCGGGAGGCAGATGCGTCTCGTCCCGCAGCACACCCCGGATCACGGTGAGCAGCCGCTGCAGCGAGCAGTCCTTGGCCACCCAGCCCGAGGCGCCGGCCTGGAGCGCCGAAGCGGCCCGCCGCGGATCGTCCTTCTCGGCGAGCACCACCGTGCGAACGGCGGGCCGGGCCGTGCGGACCGCGGCGACCAGGGAGATCCCGTCGACGAAGCCGTCGCCGTTGTCGGGGACGGCACGTGCGACCACGGGGACCTGCGGTGCCGTCGCGATCCCCAAGTCGGCATCGACCAGCATCACATCGAATCTGCGCCCCTCGGCTGCCGCGCGCTCGAGGCAGCGCAGCGCGGCCGGGCCACTGCCCGCGGCGGCGACCTCGACGTCCGGCTCGGCGGCGAGTGCCGCGGAGAGGGACTCGGCGAAGATCCGGTGGTCGTCCACGACGAGAACCCGGATACGGACCACAGACACCCCCTGGCTGCGATTTCCGGCGGAGGTCACGCATCGACGGGCACGGCGCCCGGCAGGAGAGGGTGGGCCGTCACGGCCGCCGCCGCGAATTGACCACTACCCCGCCCCGGGCGTCGTACCCGACTGATTCGCCCCCTGATCAGCACCGGCCCCCACCGGTGCATGTGCTCAGAGTACGGCCGGTGGCCGTGAGGGGAAGGGCATTTGCAGAACTGGTTGCACGCTGTGTTTAGGGTGTGCCGCATGTTTCGTTTTGAGACAGAAGTCGACAAAGAACGGCTCAGCCTGCTCGGTGAAAGGCTCGACGCCGCCAACGCCCAGCGCTCCCCGGTGATGCGCGCCCTGGGGGCGAGCCCGCACAAGGACGAAGTCCCCTTGCAGGTCTGGGTGGTGGAGGAGGCGACCGGGGAGCTGGCCGCGGGCCTGACGGGCCGCACCTGGGCGCGCTGGCTCCACGTCGACCTCCTCTGGGTCGACGCCCCGCACCGCGGGGCGGGGCTGGGTTCCCAGCTCCTCGCCGCGGCCGAGCGCGAGGCCCGTCTCGGGCGCGGCTGTTCCTGGTCCCGGCTGGAGACATGGGACTTCCAGGCGCCCGGCTTCTACCGGAAGCACGGCTACGAGATCGTCGGCCGGGTGCCCGACTACCCGCCGGGTGTCACGGAGTACCTCCTGGCCAAGCATCTCGCCTGATTCGAAAATCCACCGTCCCGTGTCTGTACCTGCTGGTCAGGCAGCTCCTTCTGTTTGGAGGGTGACTTGGTAGCCGAGTTGGTTGAGCTGGCTCACCAGGCGTCGGGTCTGCCTGGCCCGGCCGGTGCGTTCGATGAAGTAGTGGCCGCCGAGGTCGGCGTATTCGGCGTCGTGGGTGAACATGTGCCAGACGGCGGTCAGGATCGAGTGTTCGACGGCGACGAGGGCTCTCTTCTTGCCGCGGCGGGCGACGATGCGCCGGTAGCGGGCGGCGAGGTAGGTGTCCTTGGTCCGCGATGCGGACGCGGCGGCTTGGCCGAGAGCGGCCTTGAGCCAAGGGTCGCCGTGGCGGGTCTTGCCGCTGCCGGTCCTGCCGCCGGACTGGTGGTTGCCCGGACACACGCCGGCCCAGGAGGCCAGGTCGGCCGCACTGGGGAAACGGGCGATGTCGGCGCCGATCTCGGAGAGGATCACCTGTGCTGCCCGGGTGTCGACGCCGGGGATGGTCACGAGGAGTTCGATGCGGCGGCGAAAGGGCTGCAGCATCACCTCGATGTGCTCGCTGAGCTTGGTCTCGGTGGCGGTGCAGGCGTCGATCCGGTCCAGCATCGCCCGGGCCAGGAAGGCGTGGTGGGCGGTGAAGTTCCCGGTGAGGGCCTCGACGAGGGCGTCGGTCTTGCGGCGCATGCTGCCTTTGGCCAGGTCGGCGAGGTCGTGCGGGTCGCGCTCGCCGGCGATGAGGGCCTCGAGCATCGCGCGGCCGGAGACGCCCAGGATGTTGGAGACGGTGGCGGACAGCTTGATGCCGGTGTCCTCCAGCAGTTTCTCCAGCCGCTGGGTCTCCCGGGTGCGTTCGCGGATGATCTCGGTGCGGTAGCGGGTGACGTCCCGCAGCTGCCGGATCGGCTCCGGGGGCACGAAGCTGGGGCGGACCAGGCCGTGTTCGACAAGCGTGGCGATCCACTCGGAGTCCTTGACGTCGGTCTTGCGGCCGGGCACCGACTTCATGTGCCGGGCGTTGAGCAGCCAGCACTCCATGTCGTGTTCCAGCAGGTAGAACACCGGTTTCCAGTACACGCCGGTGGCTTCCATGCCGACCACGGTGATGCCCTCGGCGAGCAGCCAGTCCCGCATCGCCAGCAGAGCGGAGGTCACCGCGGAGAAGGTCCGCACCTCGCTGCGGCGCCTCGTGCCGGTGCCGCTGGGCACGCGGATGCAGACCTTCACGTCGATCTTGCTGATGTCGATTCCTGCGCAGCGTTCGTGGATCACTTCCATTCCGTCGGCACCCCCTCCAGTCGTCGGCCGCGAGCACGCGACCGTCCGGCGGGGGTCCGGCAGGCGGAAGAGTCTGATTCACGTGCTCGGAGCAACACATCCGGGTGCCTGTCGGTGGACCCCCAGCGTCCTACTGACCCACGGGCTCGGAACGCGCCAAGGCGAGACGACGTCCGCCGGACGACCACGCACCGATTTTCACGCACACAGGGTGTCGCCGTCAGGCGACCGGACTACTGACCCGGAGACCTCGCGGGCGCGGGTCCGCGCCCGCGCCCGCGAGGTCTCCGGCGTCGGCACACCCGCCGGTCGGGTCGCCCCTGCCCGGGGCGGGTGACGGGCCCGGTCCGGGCCAGTCACCCGTCACGGGCCTGTCGGCCGCCCCGGGCTGGTCGCCTCGGGCCTGTCGCCGCCTCGGGCTCGTCACCCATCCCAGGGCTGTCACCCGTCCCGGGCTCGTCGCCCCTCCGGGGCGGGTCACCCGTACGGTTGCCGGAACCGCCCGTGCGGTGCTCATCCGCCGGCGCTCGTCCGGCAGTGCTCATCCGCCGGCGCTCGTCCGGCAGTGCTCATCCGCCGGCGCTTTTCGGCAGTGCTCATCCGCCGGCGCTTTTCGGCCGGTGCTCATCCGCCGGCGTGCCGGGCGCGGGCGAAGTCCCAGGCGTCGGCGACGATCCCGGCGAGGTCCGCCCGCGACGGGGTCCAGCCGAGCCGTTCCCGCGCGGTCGCGGAGGAGGCGACGAGCACAGCCGGGTCTCCGGCGCGGCGGGGGGCGGCGGTCTCCGGGACCGGGTGGCCGGTGACCTTGCGGACGGTCTCGACGACCTCGCGGACGGAGAAGCCGCTGCCGTTGCCCAGGTTGCAGATCAGGTGCTCCCCGGGGGAGATCGCGCCCATGGCGAGCAGATGGGCCTCGGCGAGGTCGGCGACATGGATGTAGTCCCGCACACAGGTGCCGTCCGGTGTCGGGTAGTCGTCGCCGAACACGGAGATCGCCTCGCGGGTGCCCAGCGCGACCTGGAGCACCAGCGGGATGAGGTGCGACTCGGGGTCGTGGCGCTCACCGCGGTCGCCGTACGCGCCGGCGACGTTGAAGTACCGCAGGGACGCCGCCGCCAGGCCGTGCGCGGTGCACTCGCCGCTGATCATGTGGTCGACGGCGAGTTTGGAGGCGCCGTACGGGCTGGTCGGCGCGGTCGGGGCGGACTCGGTGATCGGGGTGGAGGCCGGCTCGCCGTAGGTGGCCGCCGTGGAGGAGAAGACCAGCTTGCGGACACCGGCAGAGCGCATCGCGGCGAGCAGCGCCATCGTCCCGCCCACGTTGTTCTCCCAGTACCTGCCGGGGTGTGCGACCGATTCGCCGACCTGGGAGAACGCGGCGAAGTGCAGAACGCCGTCGTACGAGGGTCCGATGTGGCGGGCGGCGTCCTGGACCCGCCCCTCGACGAAGTCGGCGCCGTCGGGGACGGCCTCGCGGAAGCCGGTGGACAGATCGTCGAGGACGGTGACCTCGTGCCCCGCCTCCAGCAGGTGTGCGGTCACCACGCTGCCGACATAGCCGGCACCGCCCGTCACCAGGTACTTGCTCACTCGCTCGCCACCTCTCGCAGTCGCCGCGCCGCCGCCTTCGGCGGCACGTCGTCGATGAACACGCTCATGCCGGACTCGGAACCGGCGAGGAACTTCGGCTTGCCGGGAGGGCGGCGGCCGGTGAAAAGCTCGCGGTGAGGCGCCAGCCGTCGCGCCCGCCGCAGGCGCCGCCGCCGAACGGGGCCCGGAGCCGGGCGGAGCCGTACCGCGACGGCGGCCGGTCGGTGCCGATGATCCGGTCGGAGCGTCGCAAGAGTCCCAGGCGGGCCTGTGGGGACGCTGTGCGCGCCGCTCCGTCGCACTGGCCGAACCCGGTGACCGTCTTGTTCACGCGGAGCACCCCCCGACCCTCCAACCAGGAACCAACATGAACGCACACGATAACCCATGATCGAACACTCCTGCGCGGGTAGTGGCCGCAGCGCAGCGACTTCACCGGATCGGCATGTGCCGTACGACGGCCTGTATGTGCCGTGCAGCCGCCCGCATGTGCCGTGCGACCGCCCCCACGTGCCGTGTGGCTGACCGCATGTGCCGTGTGGCTGCCTGCCCGCATGTGCCGTGTGGCTGCCTGCCCGCATGTGCGTGCAGCCGCCATGCGCCCGGAAGCCGCCCCGTCGGGCGTGACATGCCGGGGCAGGTGCGTGTCGGCCCCCCACGGCCGCATCCCCGGGCGCACCACCGCGCACGGCCTCCGGCCGCGCCCCGCACGGTCCGCGACCTGGCCTCACGGCCCCCGGACCGCCGCGCAACAGCGGCGTGCGGCGCGAGCCCCGGGCGCCCTCAGCCGGCGTCGAAGTCCGGTGCCGTGAGCGGCGGCTGGTTCGCGGCGTGGTCGAGGAGCCCGGTACGGGCCGCGAGGGCCGCGGCCTCCAGGCGGGAGCCGACGCCCAGTTTCATCAGCACCCGCTGGACGTGTGTGCGGGCCGTGCTCGGGGCTATGCCCATGCCCGCCGCGATGAGCCGGGTGTCCTCCCCCTCCGCGACGCGGACGAGCACTTCCACCTCGCGGGGGGTCAGCATGCGCAGCAGCCGCCGCCCCTCGTCGTCCGGCTGGGCCGCCGGGTTGAGCAGGTCGGTGAACGCTCCCTGCAGCAGTTGCGGCGCCACCGCCGCCTCGCCCGCCCGCGCCTTGACCATGGCCCGCTCGACGCCCTCTATGCGCTCGTCGTGCCGCACATAGCCAGAAGCGCCGGCCGCGAAGGCCGCCGCTATCCCGCGCGGCGACGGCACGGGTCCGAGGACCACCACGGCGACCTGCGGCCGGTCCCGTTTGATCCGCACGACGGGATCGAACGCACCCGGCTCCGCCGGTGCCGCCGTCCCCAGCAGGCACACCTCGGGCGCCCTGCTCACCACCAGTTCGGCCGCCCCGGCCGACGGCGCCGCCGCCGCGAGCACCCGGTGCCCGCGCAGCTTCAGCGCGGAGGCCAGCGCCTCAGCCAGCAACCGGTGGTCGTCGACCACCATGAGCCGCACACCCATCGAGCTACCCCCCATACCCCTGGAGCCGGCCCCCCGCCCCCAGCACTACTGACCCGGCAAGCTACACGCTTGTTCGACGTCGCGCTGCCCTACCCGGCAGAAGTCCCCCGGATCGGCGAAATGCGTGCCGTTCGGGGCAAGTCGGCGAAGCGCGGGGTCCCCCCGCCCGCATGGGCGGGGGACCCCGTCACTCGTGTCCCGCCGGCTCAGCCGCTGGTACTCAGGTCCATGTCCCGCCGGTTCAGCCGGTACTCAGGGCGAGCACCAGATACTCCTCGTCGCGCGAGACCGATCCGCTCGGTTTGCTGAGCATGGTCTCGGCCAGGAAGAGCCGTCCGCCGCTGTAGAGGATCTCGGAGTAGTCCACGCCGAAACCGGACTCGGCCTTGCGGACGGCGTCGTCGGAGGGGATCTCCAGCAGCAGCGTCTGCTCGAAGGTGCCTCCGTCGATGCTGACGATCTGGCCGCCCTTGTCGTAGGGGGGCCGCTTGTAGGCGATGATGTCGCCGCCGTCCATGCGCAGCGGAGAGAGCGTGTACCGGTCTCCGGCCTCCGCCTTGTCGGCGGTCGGCTTGCCGGTGGCCAGGTCGAACGACACGATCTCGTTGGTGTCGCCGTACTCGCCGCTGCCCTCGTGCTCCTCGGTCGGCAGGTAGAGGCGGTTGTTGCCGACTGCGATGTGCCGGCAGCTCTCGACCTCGGTGGAACCGCAGCGCGCGGCGAACCGGTCCGCGTCCGCCGAGATCTTGGCCGTCAGCTTTCCGGTCTTCTCGTCGACGACGAAGAAGTCCGAGATGCCGCTGCCGTCCCCGGCCGTGTCGCCGACGTCGGCGGCGACCACGAGCGGCCTGGTGGACACGACGCTCGCGTACTCGACGCCCGCGGGCATCCTGAACGAGGACAGCGGCGCGCCGGTCCGCGGGTTCAGGGACTGGACGACGACGTACCGGCTCCCGTGGGCGCCGCACTTGCGGACCGCCACCAGGGCCGGGCCGCCGCCGTAGCCCATGTCGTAGCAGTTCTCCGCGTTGGCCTGGGGCTTCCAGCGGACCGCGCCGGTGGCGAGGTCGAAGGCCGCGCCCCCGTCGGTGCCGCCCGCGGCGACCGTGCCGCCGCCGAGGGTGACCTCGGTGAACCGGGCCTTCTGGTCGCCCGTTCCCTTCACCGACCCGCTCCACAGCAGCTTGCCGGTGGCGAGGTCGATCGCGCCCACTTCACTGCACTTCTCGTAGTTGCGCGGGGGCTTGCGCTTGGCGGGCTCGAAGGCGATGGCCGTCTTGCGGTCCTCGGTGGCATGACGCGACGCCGCGCACACCTGGCCGGGAAGCGGGAGGGTCCACTTCACCGCGCCCGTGGTGAGGTCGTAGCCGACGACGGAGTTGATACCGGTCTTGACGTACAGCTCGTCGG
Organism: Streptomyces tirandamycinicus; assembly: GCF_003097515.1. NCBI lineage: Bacteria > Bacillati > Actinomycetota > Actinomycetes > Kitasatosporales > Streptomycetaceae > Streptomyces > Streptomyces tirandamycinicus. The sequence goes on from NZ_CP029188.1 coordinate 2,755,164, forward strand.
TGACCCACGAACCGCCCACATCGGTGACATCGGTGACCTTCGGCTGCGGCAGCCGGAAGGCCACCCTGGCCGTGGTGTTGGACGGTACCTTCTCCTCGCCACCGCCCTCGACGCCCTTGTCCTCGCCGCCGTCCGCTCCCTGGCCGGAGCCCTTGGCCTGGCCTGCGCGGTCGTCCCCGTCGGTGGCGGCGAACCAGACGCCCGCGCCGATGATCAGCACCACGGCGACGACCGCGGCGAGGATGATCCGGGCCTGGGTGCTCAGCCTCCTGCCACCGCCCGGCCGCGTGCCGTTCGGCGCGCCGTACTGCTTGCCGTACTGCGGACCGTACTGCGGATGCGTCGGCTGCGTCGGATAGCCGTAGCCGTACGGCTGCTGCCCCACCGGCTGTGTCGGGTAGCCGTATCCGTAGCCGTGAGGCTGCTGCCCCACCGGCTGAGTCGACGGGCCCGCTGCCTGCGGGAAGCCGTAACCCGGCGGGGCCTGCGGATGGCCGTAACCGGGCTGCTGCGGAGGCGGGATGGGCGCACCGAAGCCGCCCTGCGGGGGCGGCCCGGGCTGCTGCCGGGGCGGGGCGGGTTGCTGCGGCGCCTGGTCCGACTGCCCGCCCGGCTGCTGCGGCTGCTGCTGCGGGTGTCGCTGCGACTGCTGCTGCTGGCTGGGCGGCTGATCCGGCTCACGCGGCGGCTGGTTGGGCTGGTTGGGAGGCTGGGGTGGTTGTGTCATGCCTGCGTACCTCTGAGGGGTTGCGAGAAGGAAACGACTCGTCCCGGCCGTCCGGATCGGGGCGTCCGGCCGGGCACGGTCACTGCCCGAAGGCCATCATCGTCTTGGTCTCCTTCTCCTCCTCGTCGTTGCTCGCGCTGACCCGGCCGCTGGTGATGACGAAGCGGCCGTCGTGGTAGGCCAACCTGGGGTCCCAGAAGGTTCGCTCGATGGAGGACGTCGACGCGGGGTTGCGCAGCAGTACGGTGGGCTTGCCGCCGGTCGGCGCCAGCGTCGCCACCGCGCCGCCCGCGTCGTACTTCGGCTCCACGTACAGCAGGACGTTCGGGCCTTCCATCCGGAGAGGGATCATCGTCTGCTCGGCGGGAGCGTCCGCGCGCCACTTGCGTTTGCCGGTGTCGAGGTCGAACGCCACCACGGAGTTGGTACGGGCCGCACCACCCGTCCGGGGCTCCGTCGCCATGTAGAAGGTGTCGGCGTCGGCCGCCACGCCGACGCAGCCCTCAAGGATCTCGCCGAAGACGACGAAGCCGCCACCGCAGCGCGGCCGGTAGCGGTCGGTGCCGCCGTCGATCTGCGAACGCAGCGTCCCGTTCGCGTTGAGCGCGATGACGCTCCACTTCTTGCGGTCGGGCTGCGACAGCGAGACGACCAGGGGGCTGACCGAATAGACCTTGTCGACCTGCCAGTCGACCGGGAGCTTGTACGTCCATCTGGCCTTGCCGGTGGCCGGGTCCAGCTCCTGGAGCTGCTCCTGGGTCTTGCCGTAGTCGCCGGTGCGGCAGGTCTCCGCGGCGATCAGCTTCGGGCCGCCGGCGAACGCCTGCGGCTGGCAGTTGCCCGGCAGCTTGCCGAAGAGCGGGGCGCCGTCGCTGATCCGGAATGCCTCGCCGTTGCCCGTGCGGGCGGCGGTCACGGTGTTGCCGCTGATCGCCAGGGTGACGCTGGACAGCAGGTCGAAGGCGCCCTTCTTGGTGATCGTCTTCTGCCAGCCCGTCTTGCCGGTGCGGAGGTCGACGAGCTGCAGCCGAGTGCAGTCGGCCTTGCCGCCCGTGCCGTCCTTGTAGGCAATGACGATCTTGCCGTCGTCGGTGCCGCGGACCGGGGCCGCGCACAGCTCGGCGGGCAGCGGCAGGCTCCACTTCTTGCCGCCGTCGTCGGCGGAGTAGCCGGCGAGCTCCTTGTACATGCCCTTGACGACGATGTCGCCGGCGAACCACGGGCCGTACACCGTCGCGCCGTTGCGCGGCAGGTCGACGTCGTTCTTGGCCAGCCAGAGCACCTTGGACTCGCCGTCCTTCCGGCCCGCGTTGAGGTCGTCCACCTCCTTCCGCCCGGTGCCGTTGCCGCCGCCCTGGTCGACCGGCTCCGAACCGGTCGGCTGCGGGCCGCCGGACCGCTTGGCGTCCGGCCTGGGGTCGTCCTCACCGCCGCCGAGCGCGAGCCAGGCGCCGCCGCCGATGACGAGGACCGCCGCCAGGGCCGCGCCGATGATCGCGGCGGGCTTGCCCCTGAAGAAGGTGCGGCTGCCGCCGCCGGGAGGGGGCGGGAAGGGCGCGCCCGGGTACTGCGGCTGGGTGGGGTGTGGGCCGTACGGACCGGGCTGCGGGTACGGACCGGGCTGCTGACCGTACGGACCGGGCTGCGCGTAGGGGCCGGGCTGGGTGTACGGCCCTGGCTGACCGTACGGACCGGGCTGCTGGGCATACGGAAGGGGCTGCATGTACGGCTCGGGCCGACCGTACGGGCCGGGCTGACCGTATGGCTCGGGCTGACCGTACGAGCCGGGTTGACCGGGCTGACCGGGAGCCTGCGGCGGCGTGGGCGGCGGCTGCGCGGGCTGCGGAGGACCGTCCTGCCGAGGGGTCTGCGGAGATTCGGAGCCCTCCTGCGGCGGTTGCTGGCCGGGTGGCTGAGTCATCGGCTCTTCCCCCTTTGTGCGGCCCGCTGCCCGACCGGCCTCCCCCGCGATTCCTTCGGGTATACACCTTGGGAAATGGAGCGAATCGGACATGGATTCCGCAACGTCACGTCGTTCGAGCGGGGTTTCTTTCTATCACCCGGAGCATGTCAAGAAGCGGGCCGGTCCGCCCCTGTACCCAAGGGAGGACCGGCCCGTGATGCCGCTGTTACGCGGCCGCCGCGCGACGCCGCCTACGCGTCCTCGGCCAGTTCGAGCCAGCGCATTTCCAACTCTGCGCGCTCGGCGGAGAGTTCACGGAGCCGCGTGTCGAGTTCCGCCACTTTCTCGAAATCGGTGGCGTTTTCGGCGATCTGCGAATGCAGCACGGACTCCTTTTCGGAGACCTTGTCGAGCTGCCGCTCGATCTTCTGCAGCTCCTTCTTCGCGGCCCGCTGGTCCGCCGCGGACTTCTCGGTTCCGGCGGGCTTCGCGGGAGCGGCCGGCGCGGGGGCCGCGGCCTGCAGCACCTTCGCCCGGCGCTCCAGGTACTCGTCGATGCCGCGCGGGAGCATCCGCAGGGTCGCGTCGCCGAGGAGCGCCAGCACCCGGTCGGTGGTGCGCTCGACGAAGAAGCGGTCGTGGGAGATCACGACCATCGAGCCCGGCCAGCCGTCGAGGAGGTCCTCCAGCTGCGTCAGGGTCTCGATGTCGAGGTCGTTGGTGGGCTCGTCGAGGAAGAGGACGTTCGGCTCGTCCATCAGCAGCCGCAGCAACTGGAGCCGGCGCCGCTCACCGCCGGACAGGTCGCCGACCGGGATCCACTGCTTCTCCTTCGAGAAGCCGAACTGCTCGCAGAGCTGACCCGCGGTCATCTCCCGGCCCTTGCCGAGGTCGACGCGGTCGCGGATCTGCTGGACCGCCTCCAGGACCCGCAGGTTCGGGTCGAGTTCGGTGACGTCCTGGGAGAGGTAGGCCAGCCGCACGGTCTTCCCGGTGACGATCCGCCCGGCGGTGGGCTGCCGTTCGCCGTCGCTGCCCGCCGCCTCGGCCATGGCGCGGAGCAGGGAGGTCTTGCCCGCGCCGTTCACGCCGACCAGGCCGATCCGGTCGCCGGGGCCGAGCTGCCAGGTCAGATGCTTCAGAAGGACCTTCGGCCCGGCCTGGACGGTGACGTCCTCCAGGTCGAAGACGGTCTTGCCGAGCCGCGAGGTGGCGAACTTCATCAGCTCGGAGGTGTCGCGCGGCGGCGGCACGTCCTTGATCAGCTCGTTGGCGGCCTCGACGCGGAAGCGGGGCTTGGACGTCCGCGCCGGGGCTCCCCGGCGCAGCCAGGCGAGTTCCTTGCGGACGAGGTTCTGCCGCTTGGTCTCCTCGGTGGCGGCGATGCGCTCCCGCTCGGCGCGGGCGAAGACGTAGTCGGAGTAGCCGCCCTCGTACTCGTATACCGTGCCGCGCTGGACGTCCCACATCCGGGTGCAGACCTGGTCGAGGAACCAGCGGTCGTGGGTGACGCAGACCAGTGCCGAGCGGCGCGCCTGGAGGTGTTTGGCGAGCCAGGCGATGCCCTCGACGTCCAGGTGGTTGGTGGGCTCGTCGAGGACGATCAGGTCCTGCTCGGCGATCAGCAGCTTGGCGAGCGCGATCCGGCGCCGCTCGCCGCCGGAGAGCGGCGCGATCACGGTGTCCAGGCCCTGCGGGAAGCCCGGCAGGTCGAGCCCGCCGAACAGGCCGGTGAGCACATCGCGGATCTTGGCGTTGCCGGCCCACTCGTGGTCGGCGAGATCGCCGATGACCTCGTGGCGGATGGTGGCGGCGGGGTCGAGCGAGTCGTGCTGGGTGAGCACCCCGATGTGCAACCCGCCGCTGTGGGTGACCCGGCCGGTGTCCGGCTCCTCCAGCCCGGCGAGCATCCGGATCAGGGTCGTCTTGCCGTCTCCGTTGCGGCCCACGACTCCGATGCGGTCCCCCTCGGAGACGCCGAGCGACACGCCGTCGAGCAGGGCGCGGGTGCCGTACACCTTGCTGACTGCCTCGACATTGACCAGGTTGACGGCCATTTCTCTCCTGACAGGGGGATCGATCGACCTACCAGGGTAGTCGGGGCGCACCGCGCCCGGTCCGCGCGTACGGTGCGCGACCGTACACCCGCGAAGTGTGGACGGTACGTGTCCGTTCCCTGACGCTGGGTGAGTCGAGCGAGTGGACGTCGCCCGGCCGCGTCGGCGTCATGGGCCTCGTCGGCGTCGGCGCCATCGGCGGCGTCATCGGCCTCGTCGACGTCATCGGCAGCGGGGGCGCACTGTGACGCCCCTCGACGCACCCGGACGCACCTGGAGGTGGCGGAAGTGGCCGCAGTGGACGACGAGCCCGTGCCGTCGGACAGCCTGAAGACCTTCGGGGCGTTCGTACAGGGACTGCGGGAGCACGCGGGGCTGACACGGGAGGCCTTCGCGCCGATGGTGGGCTTCTCCCGGCACACGGTGGCCTCGATCGAGCTGGGCCGCCGGATGCCGGACACGCAGTTCGTGGAGCTGGCGGAGGTGGCGCTGGGCAACACGGGCGCGCTGCGGCGGGCGTTCGGGCATCTGACGCGGCAGCCGGGACTGGCGTCGTGGTTCCGCGAGTGGGCGCGGCGGGAACGGACGGCGGTGAGCCTGTGCACCTACGAGTGCCGGATGGTGCCGGGGCTGCTGCAGTCGGAGGGGTACCTGCGGGCCCTGTACGAGAACGAGGTGCCGCCTCTGTCCGACGAACAGGTGGAGAGCCAGATCGCCGCCCGGCTGGAACGGCAGCGGCTCCTGCGTGAACGGCCCAACGTGCCCTTCAGCTTCATCGTCACGGAGGCGGTCTTCCGGCAGCGGCTCGGTGGTACGGAGATCACCCGGCAGATGCTCGACCATGTGCTGGCGAGTAGCGCCCCGCGGAACGTGACGCTTCAGATCATGCCGACCGCCTGCGAGTTCCACGCCTGTCTCGCGGGAATGTTGCAGCTCCTGGAAGGGCCGGACGGGAAGCGGTACGCCTACTCGGAGGGGCAGAGGAACGGCCGTCTGATCAGCGACCCGAAAGAGGTGGTCCCGCTCCAACAGGCGTATGACACACTGCGCTCACAGGCCCTCACCCCCAGCGAGTCACGGGGTCTGCTGGAGCGAATCCGAGGAGCGCTATGAGCACCGCAGAACTCGCCTGGTTCAAGTCCAGCTACAGCAGCGCCCAGGGCGACAGCTGTGTCGAAGTCGCCCTGGACTGGCACAAGTCCAGCTACAGCAGCGCCCAGGGTGATGACTGCGTCGAGGTCGCCGCCTGCCCCGGTACCGTCCACGTCCGCGACTCCAAGGTCCCCGACGGCCCTCAGCTCGCCGTCCCCGCCGCCGTCTGGTCAGCGTTCGTCTCGGCGTACGGCGAAGCCTGACCGTTCCACCAGCCACCAGCCCGCCAGCGCCATCCCGACCGCGGCCGGGGCGCTGACCGGCACCGCGATCAGGGTGGCCGTGCGGCCTTCGAGCAGACCGGCGAAGCCGACCATGGACAGGCCGAGCACTCCGAACAGGCAGAGGGTGATGCCGAGCGCGGCGAGCGGGCCCGAGCCGGGCCGGACCGGTGCGGGTGAGGGCTGTTCGAAGCCGCGGAACGCGGCGACCAGCAGCGCCGTGAGGAGCGCAGCCGCGGCTATCCGTAGCGGGGTCTGCGCCCACCAGGCGGCCGAGGCCGGTTCGGGCAGCGTGACGCCCGCGGCGAGCAGCGCGCCGTAGACGCCGAGCATCGCGGTCAGATGCCACAGGAACGCGGTCATGGCGACGCCGTTCGCGGCGACGACGCCGCGCCAGAGCCGGGGCCGGGCCACCAGCCGGGCGCCGGGTCCGCGCAGCAGCTCCACCGCGCCGACCAGCCACAGGCCGTGGCAGAGCAGCGCCAGCGTGGGCGGGGCCATGTTGGAGACCTTCTCCCCCGGCATGCCGACCATGGACAGCGGGTACGGCCCGGCCGCCACCAGCAGCGCGGCCCCGGCCAGCCCCGTCGCCGCCAGCGCCGAGGGCAGCCGGAGGCGTCCGTCGGCCCGCAGGAAGCCGAGCTGGTGCACGGCCAGCCAGACGAAGGCGAAGTTCAGGAACTCCACGAAGGGGACACCGAGCGTGAAGCGGAGCACGTCCACCAGGACCGCGCCGGCGACGAGCGCCCCGAACGCGCCCCAGCCGTACCGCTCGTGCAGCTTCAGCAGCGGCGGGGTGAAGGCGACCATCGCCAGGTAGATCCCGATGAACCACAGCGGCTGGGTGACGAGCCGCAGCGAGACACCGGTCAACCCGGCGCCACCGCCGAGCAGTTGCACCAGCAGCGCGGCCGCGCCCCAGACGAGCACGAAGACCATGGTGGGCCGCAGCAGTCGCCGCAGCCGCGCCCGCAGGAACGCCGCGTACGGCGAGGCGCCGTCGCCCGCGGGGTGCCTGCGGCGCAGGGAGCGGTAGGAGAGGGCGTGCGAGAAGCCTCCGACGAAGAAGAACACCGGCATGATCTGCAGTGCCCAGGTGAGGAGTTGGAGCTCCGGCACGACGGCGAGCAGATTGCCGACGCCGTCGGCGGTGACGGCGGCCATCAGCCAGTGCCCCACCACGACGGTCCCCAGCGAGACGACCCTCAGCAGGTCGACATAGCGGTCCCGGGTGTCCGGTGTCGCCTCGGCGAGCGCTCGTACACGTGATCCCATGCGCCCACGGTCCCGCCCGGGGCGCATGGACGGGAGGGTGTTCGTACTCAACCGGTGCCTGAGTATGCGCGAGAAGCCTCGCCGTGCTCGGCTGGGCTGGGCTGGGCTCGGAGGGCTGCCGCCGACGGCTGACGGCTGACGGCTGCCAACGGCCAACGGCCAACGGCCAACGGCTACAGAATCGTCGCCCCCGGGGCCGGGGCCTCGGCGACACGCGCCGTGCGGCAGGTCCCCGACGCGAGCAGCGTCTCGGCGATCTGCCTCGCCGCGTCCGCGTCCTTGGCGAGAAACGCCGTCGTCGGTCCCGAGCCCGAGACCAGCGCGGCCAGCGCCCCCGCGTCGGTGCCGGTGCGCAGCGTGGCCGCGAGCGACGGGCGCAGCGAGAGGGCCGCGGGCTGGAGGTCGTTGACGAGTGCGGCGGCCAGCGCGCCCGCGTCGCCGGTGCGCAGGGCGTCCAGCAGCAGCGGGGACGCCACCGGCGCGGGGACGTCGGCGCCGTCGTTGAGCCGGTCGAACTCCCGGTAGACCGCGGGGGTGGACAGCCCTCCGTCGGCGACGGCGAAGACCCAGTGGAACGCCCCGCCGACGGGCAGCCCGGTGAGCCGCTCGCCGCGGCCGGTGCCGAGGGCGGCGCCCCCGACCAGGCTGAACGGCACATCGCTGCCGAGGTCGGCGCAGATGTCGAGGAGGTCCTCTCGGGGGGCGCCGGTTGACCAGAGGGCGTCGCAGGCGAGGAGCGCGCCCGCGCCGTCGGCGCTGCCGCCCGCCATTCCGCCGGCGACGGGGATGTCCTTGTCGATGTGGATGTGCACGGCCGGGTCGATCCCGTACCGGGCGGCGAGCAGTTCCGCGGCGCGCGCGGCGAGGTTCGTCCGGTCCAGTGGCACCTGGTCCGCGCCGGGGCCCGAGCAGCTCACGGTCAGCGACTCGGCGGGGGTGACGGTGATCTCGTCGTACAGCCCGACGGCCAGGAACACGTTGGCCAGGTCGTGGTACCCGTCGTCGCGGACCCCGCCGACGGCCAGCTGCACGTTGACCTTGGCCGGTACCCGTACGGTGACGCTCACTTGGCTCCCTCGGCTCCCTCGGCGCCCCCGGCGCCCCCGGCTCCCTTGTGCTCCGCGATCCGCGCGAATTCTTCCACCGTCAGCGACTCGCCCCGCGCCTGCGGCGAGATCCCGGCCGCGACCAGCGCCGCCTCCGCGGCCGCCGGGGAGCCCGCCCAGCCGGCGAGGGCGGCCCGCAACGTCTTGCGGCGCTGCGCGAAGGCCGCGTCGACGACGGCGAACACCTCGGCCTTGGTGGCGGTGGTCTTCGGCGGCTCGAAACGCCGGACCAGGGAGACGAGCCCGGAGTCGACGTTGGGCGCGGGCCAGAAGACGTTCCGGCCGATCGCCCCGGCCCGCTTGACCTCGGCGTACCAGTTCGCCTTCACGGACGGCACGCCGTACACCTTGTTCCCGGGGCGGGCGGCGAGCCGGTCGGCGACCTCGGCCTGCACCATGACCAGCGTCCGCTCGATGGTCGGGAAGCGGTCCAGCATGTGCAGCAGGACCGGCACGGCCACGTTGTACGGGAGGTTCGCGACGAGCGCGGTGGGCGCGGGGCCCGGGAGCTCCCGTACCTGCATCGCGTCGGAGTGGACCAGCGCGAAGCGGTCCTTCCGCTCCGGCATCCGGGCGGCGATCGTCGTGGGGAGGGCGGCGGCGAGCACGTCGTCGATCTCGACCGCGGTCACCCGGTCCGCGGACTCCAGCAGTGCGAGGGTGAGGGAGCCGAGCCCGGGGCCGACCTCCACGACCACGTCGTCGGGCCGCACCTCGGCGGTGCGGACGATCCGGCGGACGGTGTTGGCGTCGATGACGAAGTTCTGGCCGCGCTGCTTGGTGGGGCGTACGCCAAGCGCGGCGGCCAGTTCTCGGACGTCGGCGGGGCCGAGGAGGGCATCGGGATCGGTGGTGCTCACCGGTACAGCCTACGGCCGCAGTGCGGCCACGGACTCGCCCCCCGTCGCACGTAGAGCTTCTTGGCCCGGTAGGTCTGCTCCTCGGGGGAGGCGTCCTGCGGGCGGCCGCGACCGCCGAGCGACCGCCAGGTGGCGGCGTCGAACTGGTAGAGCCCGCCGTAGGTGCCCGACGGGTCCACGGCGTCCGGGCGCCCGCCGGACTCGCACTGCGCGAGCGCCTTCCAGTTCAGACCCTCGGCGCCCCGGACCGAGTCCGGCAGCCGTCGGGTACCGGCTCTCACCTGCCGGGTGACCGGCTCCCGGACGACCTCCTCGGAGAGCTTCCGGGGCTTCTGCCGGACGCCGTTCACCGTCCGCACGGCGTAGGTCACCCGTCGCGTACCCGCGCGGCCCGCCCGTGCGACGACCTCGGTCCCCCGGTCCAGCCGCGGGTCGTCGGTCCGCACGGTGTCGTAGGGGATGGGCTCCTCCCGGACCTCCTCGGTGTCCCTGATGCGCATGACGGTGATCGTCTGGCCGTCGCGGGGGAAGCTGTCCGGGGGTACGGAGGTGGTGTCCTGGCCGGCGAGGGTGATGCCGGCCTCCTGGACGGCCTCCAGCGCGGTCGCCGCGGTGGTGCGGACGGTGCGGGCCCGGCCGTCGGCCATCAGGGTGACGGTCCGCTCGGTCCGTACGGCGACGTCGAGGCCGCCGCGGGAGATGGGCCGGGATCGCGAGACGGACGTGTACGCGCCACCGGCCCGCACCCCGACCTGCTGCAGCGCCTCCTCGACGGTGCGGGCGGTCGTCCACACCCGGCGGCTGCGGCCGTCGACGGTGAGGGTGACGGGGCGGCCGAAGCGGACGACGACCTCGTCGCCGTGGCCGAGTTCGGCGCCGGGGTCCGGGGCGACGAGGTCGTGCTCGCCGACGGTGAGTCCCTCCTCGTCGAGGAGTTCCGCCACGTCGTCGGCGAACGTGTGCAGGGTGCGGGGCACTCCGTCGACGCTGAGGCGGACGGCCTTGTCGGCGGCGACGAAGGCGGTCGTGCCGCCCGCGAGGAAGGCGACGACGAGCGCCTGCGGGATGAGGCGGCGCAGTCCGTCGGGGCCGACGCGCAGGACCGACGCGCGCCTGCGGCGGCGGGCGGCGCGGCGGGCCTCGGCGCGGCCGCCGACCGGGGTGGCGGCGGAGGCGGAGACGGAGGTTGAGGCGGGGGTTGAGGCGTCGAGAGCGGCGGGGGCGACGGAGGGGGCGCAGTCAGGTGCGTCCGCCGTGGCCCCGGGAACGGGGGGCGCGCTCCACGAGACGAGCGTCGGGGTCCCCGGGACGGGGGGCGCGCTCCACGAGACGAGCGTCGGGGTCCCGGGGACGGGCCTCACGGTCTCGAAGAGGGGCGAGGCGGCCCCCGGGGCGGGTGTGGCGGCACCCGGGACGGGCGTGACAGCACCCGGGACGAGCGTGGCGGCCTCCGACGCGGGCGACGCGAACCCATCACGGGCGGGTCCGCCGCCGGGCGGGCCCTGTGGCGGGCCGGGCCGGAACGCCGGGACCGTCGGCGCGTAGGGCGACACCGCAGGCACCGTCGGCGCGTAGGGCGACACCGCAGGCACCGTCGGCGCATAGGGCGACACCGCCCGGGCCAGGCCGTGGGGCGGCACCCTGACGGGCACCGACGGCACGGGCGGCGGCGGCACGGGCGGCGGGGGCTCCTTGAGCCGGGCGGCGCGGCGCCCGCCGCGCGCGGCACGGTGACTGCCCTGACTGCCCTGCGAAGTGCTCACGAGGCCCGGACCCTAGCCGCTGATCGTCACTCTCCAAAGCAGGTCGGTTACCTGGTGTCGCCGCGCCATGCCAGAAAGGCTCGAGAATGTGACGATTCGTTACCTATTGGTAATCGAATGCGCGAGCCGTGTTCGAAGCAATCGCCTCCGACATGGCGTCCTCGTCGATCCCCCGCACCGCGGCCATCGCGCGGACCGTGACCGGAATGAGATACGGCGCGTTGGGCCGGCCGCGGTAGGGCGCGGGCGTCAGAAACGGCGCGTCCGTCTCCACCAGGACGAGTTCCAGCGGGGCGACGGCGAGCGCGTCCCGCAGCGGCTGGGCGTTCTTGAAGGTGACGTTGCCCGCGAAGGACATGAAGTAGCCGGCGTCGGCGCAGATCCGCGCCATCTCCGCGTCGCCCGAGTAGCAGTGGAAGACGGTGCGCTCCGGGGCGCCCTCCTCGGCCAGGATGCGCAGGACGTCGGCGTGGGCGTCGCGGTCGTGGATGACGAGGGCCTTGCCGTGGCGCTTGGCGATCTCGATATGGGCGCGGAAGGACCGCTCCTGGGCGGCGATGCCCTCCGGCCCCGTTCGGAAGTGGTCGAGCCCGGTCTCGCCGACGGCCCTCACCTGCTCGAGTCCCGCCAGCCGGTCGATCTCCGCGAGCGCCTCGTCCAGCGCGGCGTCCCCGCCGCCCGGCCGCCCGGCCCGCCGGGACCGTCGCGCCGGTGTCCCGGCACCGCCCTGGCCCGTCTCGCTCTGCGACGCCCCCTCGACCGGAACTCCGTGGACGATGCGCGGCGCCTCGTTCGGGTGAAGCGCGACCGCCGCGTGGACGTTCTCGTACCGAGCCGCCGTTTCGGCCGCCCAGCACGAGCCGTCGATGTCGCAGCCCACCTGGACGACGGTCGTCACCCCGGCCTTCGCCGCCTTCTCCAGCGCCTCCTCGACGGTGCCGCTCTGCATGTCCAGATGGGTGTGCGAGTCGGCGACCGGAACGGCCAGCGGCACGGGCGCCGGCGGAGGGGTGTCGTTGGGCTTGGCACTCATGACCACGATCGTACGAGGACCGTGGCCATGGCCTCACTCACGGGCGGCGGAGGAGTCGGGGCGCACGCGGTCCGCGGCCCTGAACCACCGCGCGGGCGCGCTCGGCGGAGCCGGCAGCCGCGCGACAGCGACAGCGACAGCGTGGACTCACCTGCGGCGGTGGAAGCCGCGAAGCCTCCCGCCCAGGCCCCGGCGCGGTGCGCCCTCGGGTACGGAGGCTTCGGCCGCGGCGCCCTCGACCGCCGCGCCCTCGGCGGCCGCGCCCTCGACCGCCGCGCCCTCGGAAACGGCCCCCTCCGCCGCACGACCCCCGTCCCGGCCCCCGTCCCTGCCCCCGTCCCGGCCCTCGTCGCGGCCCCCGTGCCGCTCCGCATGGCGGCGCCTCGGGGTCCTGGGCTCCGGCTCGGACGCCGGAACCGGCCCGGCGGTGGCGAAGTTGGGAGGCGCGAAGTGCTGGCGGCGCAGCGACTCGGCAAGGCCGGACACCTGCCCCGCGCGCATGATGCGGACCTTCTGCCCGCCGCAGTTGAGGCAGGTCAGCCGGTTCAGCGGGGAGGGTACGAGCTGACCCTGCACGCGGTAGGTGAAGAACGGCCGGCCGGCGCCGTCGATGTGGTGCTCGATGTCGTAGGTCTGCTCCCAGCCGTAGCCGCACCGCATACAGGCGAAGGCGTAGGACTCCTGCACCGTCTCGGGTGCGGCGACCGGGAGAGGTCCCGCGCCGCCCGGGGTGCCCGCTGTGTCGCTCATGCCAGCTCCTCCTGATCCACTGCCCCCGGTACGGCGGGGGTGCGTCCGATCCCAGTGGACTCCTGCAGCCGAGGGACGGCATCAGGCCTTCCGACTTGTTGGCGAGGATTTGGCAGGCGCTTTTCCGGAAGGCGTGAGCGCACGGTCCGGGCTTTGCCTTTCACGATAGACCTTTACGGTTCGACGGGCCCGTCCCCGCCGCCGTCCGGCGGGCCCGATCGGCGGCCCGCTCCCGCCGCGTTCTTCGCCGCCACGACCGCGTCGAACACCTCGCGCTTGGGCAGGCCCGCCTCGGCGGCGACCGCCGCGATGGCCTCCTTGCGCCGCTCGCCCGCCTCCTCGCGGACCCGCACCCTGCGCACCAGCCCCTCCGCGTCGAGGGCGGAGGGGCCCGGGGGCGGGGCACCCTCCACGACGACGGTGATCTCCCCGCGTACCCCCTCGGCCGCCCAGGCCGCCAGCTCGCCGAGGCCGCCGCGCCTGACCTCCTCGTACGTCTTCGTCAGCTCCCGGCAGACCGCGGCCCGCCGATCGGCGCCGAACACCTCGGCCATGGCGACGAGCGTGTCGTCGAGGCGGTGGGGCGCCTCGAAGTAGACGAGGGTGCGCCGCTCGTCCGCCACCTCGCGCAACCTGCCGAGCCGCTCGCCCGCCTTGCGCGGCAGGAAGCCCTCGAAGCAGAAGCGGTCCACCGGCAGCCCCGACAGGGCGAGCGCGGTCAGCACGGCGGACGGGCCGGGCACGGCGGTCACCCTGATGTCCTTCTCGACGGCCGCGGCGACCAGCCGGTAGCCGGGGTCGGACACCGACGGCATCCCGGCGTCGGTGACAAGCAGCACCCTGGCCCCGCCCTCCAGCGCCTCCACCAGTTCCGGCGTACGGGCGGACTCGTTGCCCTCGAAGTAGGACACCACGCGGCCGCGGGTCTGCACGCCCAGCGCCTGGGTGAGGCGGCGCAGCCGGCGGGTGTCCTCCGCGGCGACCACGTCGGCGTTCTCCAGCTCGGCCGCCAGCCGCGGCGGGGCGTCCGCCACGTCGCCGATGGGGGTCCCTGCCAGTACGAGTGTTCCAGTCACCGATCCAGTCACAGGAGCAATCCTCGCAGGGCGGGCCACGCCCCTCGCACAGACGCGTTCCCTACGATGGCGCGGTGACCAGTACCGCCCCACGGGCCGCGCACGGTCAGGACGCCGCGGAGCAGCCGCCGTCCTGGCAGCAGCGCCTGCGCAGATTCGGCCATGTGCCCAGGTCCGGCATCGGGCTGCGCGAGCGGCTGGTGCCGCCGTACACCCGGCCCTCCGACCGGCTGTGGTCGGTCCTGGGCGTGCCGCCTGGCGCGGCGCGGCGCGTGGAGCGGTTCTCGGCGTGGGGCGGACCGCTGCTGGTGGCGCTGGTGGCCGGGCTGCTGCGGTTCTGGCAGCTGGGCAGCCCCAAGGCGGTGATATTCGACGAGACGTACTACGCGAAGGACGCCTGGGCGCTGGTCAACCAGGGCTACGAGGGCTCCTGGCCGAAGGACGTCGACAAGGCGATCCTGGCGAACCCGGACGCGGTCGCGATCCCGTCGGACCCCGGCTATGTGGTGCACCCGCCGGTGGGCAAGTGGATCATCGGGCTGGGCGAGCAGATGTTCGGCTTCACCCCGTTCGGCTGGCGCTTCATGGTGTTCGTGCTCGGCACGCTGTCGGTGCTGATGCTGTGCCGGATCGGCAGACGGCTGTTCCGTTCGACGTTCCTCGGGTGCCTCGCGGGCGCGCTGATGGCCGTGGACGGGCTGCACTTCGTGATGAGCCGCACGGCGCTGCTCGACCAGGTGCTGATGTTCTTCGTGCTGGCGGCCTTCGGCTGTCTGCTCGTCGACCGCGACCGGGCGAGACGGCGCCTCGCGGACGCGCTCCCGGTCGACGCGGAGGGCGTGCTGCACCCGGACCCGGCGATCGCGGCGACCCTGCGGCTGGGCCTGCGGCCGTGGCGGATCGCGGCCGCGGTGATGCTGGGCCTGGCGATCGGCACCAAGTGGAACGGCCTCTACTTCCTGGCCGCGTTCGGCCTGATGACCCTGCTGTGGGACGTGGGCGCGCGGAAGACGGCCGGTGCGGTCCGCCCGTACACGGCGGTACTCAGGCGGGACCTGCTGCCGGCCCTCGTCGGTCTGCCGGTCGCGGTCGCGACGTACGTCGCGTCCTGGTCCGGCTGGATCCTCACCGACAAGGGCTACTTCCGGGACTGGGCGGCGACGGAGGGCAGGGACAGCCCCTGGAGCGCGGTGCTCCCCGACTGGTGGCGCAGCCTCTGGCACTACGAGACCGAGGTCTACAGCTTCCACGTCAATCTGACGTCCGGTCACACCTACGAGTCCAACCCGTGGAGCTGGATCGTCCTGGGCCGCCCGGTCTCCTACTTCTACGAGGACCCGTCGGCGGGCACGGCGGGCTGCCCGGTCACCGCCACCGACAAGTGCGCCCGCGAGGTCCTGGCGATCGGGACCCCCGTGCTGTGGTGGATCGCGTGCTTCGCCGTCGTCTACGTCCTGTGGCGCTGGGCCTTCCGCCGCGATTGGCGCGCGGGTGCGATCGCCTGCGGCATCGCGGCGGGCTGGCTGCCGTGGTTCCTGTACCAGGAGCGCACGATCTTCCTCTTCTACGCGGTCGTCTTCGTCCCGTTCCTGTGCCTGGCCGTCGCGATGCTCCTCGGCGCGATCATCGGCCCGGCCCAGCGGCCGGGACCGCCCGCCGCCCCACCGGACCCGGGGCTCGCGCCCGGTGAACGCCGCAGGACCGTGGGCGCGGTGGCGGCGGGCGTACTGGTGCTGCTGGTCATCTGGAACTTCATCTACTTCTGGCCGCTGTTCACGGGCGATCCGATCCCGATGGACGACTGGCGGGCGCGGATGTGGCTGGACACCTGGGTCTAGCAGGTACGACGGCGGGCCCGGCACCTGATGGTGCCGGGCCCGCCGCGGTCGTCGACGGGCATCGCCGGTCGTCCTGAGCCGTCGCTTGAAGGCCCGGGACGGCCCCCGCTCGTGCAGGCGAGGCGGACCCGCGGCTCGCCCTCCGCAGGGTCAGCCGGTGACCTTCCCGGTGGCGACCAGGGCGAAGTCGGCGTCGGTCACGGGGGTCTCCACGTGCCCGTCCGCGTTGACCTCGCCGGCGATGACCTCGATCGTCCAGACGCCGGCGGCCGGAGCCTGGACGAACACGTTCTCGACGGTGTCGATCGTGTTCGCCGAGCCCCCCGCCGTCGACCAGTTGCCTGCGGCGAGTCCGTTGTTGCCCCAGTAGACGGTGCCGTCCGGGGCGGTGAGCTTCAGGGACAGATCGTTGACCCGCGCCTGTGCCGCCGAAGGCGAGCCCATCGGGTCGGTGTAGACCAACGTCGCCTTCAGCGGCTGGCTGCCGTCGGTGGTCATCGTGTACGTCGCGGTCTGGCCCTGCGTGAGCACGTCGGTCTCGTCGACCAGGATCGGCAGGCGCCAGTTGTTGCCCAGCGCCTGCTGGTACAGGTTGGCGACGCCGGCCGTGCCCCAGCCCTGCTTCACCCGGGCGAGGTCGTGGGACTCGCCCGTGAACGCGTACTGGTCGGCCGAGTTGATCAGTAGGGCTTTCGCGGTCGCGGCATGCGGCCGGGACGCGAAGACGTCCCGGTCCTGACCGGGACTGCCGTCGAAGACCCCGTCGGCCCACATCTGATGGACGAGGCCCGCGTAGCCGCAGGTGATCGGGGTGGAGGCGCTGGTGCCGCTGAATGTGCCGGTGTATGCGGCGTCGCCGCCGCTCGCGGTGGTGTGGACGGCGTCGTAGTAGTTCGACAGGTCGGGCTTGAGCCGCCCGTCCGCGGCCGGGCCGATGCCCGCCCCGCCGTTCCACGCGTCATCCGTACGGGAGAGGGTGTCGTAGTGGTAGACACCGCCCACGGACACCACGTTCTTCGCCCATGCCTGTGGCCGGCCGGAGCGGTTGCCGGTGTTGCCCTGGGTCTGGCAGACGAGGATGTCGTGGTCGAAGACGATGTCGTCCATGGCCGCCGACGTCGAGTTGTAACCGAACGTCAGCGCGCTGCCCCAGCTGTTTGACTGGAACACCGCCCGGTACGGGCCCGCGGGGTCGACGAGCTGCGCGGTGTGCGCCCACCGGTCGGAGACCAGGCTGTACGCGGCGAAGATGGGCTGCGACTGGGGAAGCAGGCCGCGGGCGGTGGCGTTGACGCCCGAGGCGAAGATCTGCCCGTACGTCGAGGTGCCGTGGCTCGTACTGGTGGTGTTGGCGGTATGCATGATCGGTGGGAAGGCCGCGAACTCCTGGTGAGTGGTGCGCAGCCCGGTGTCCATCACCTCACCGCGTACACCTTGACCGAGGTAGCCCAGCGCGGCCTCCACCTCGTTGGCACCGCCCGCCGCACGGGCGTTGTTCATGTCCGCCTCTGGTGGCGTCCAGAGGTCGAGTGCGAGCACCGCGTCGAGGTGCGCCACAGCAAGCACCTGCGCCGGTTCCAGGGTCGCCTCGACCAGTCGCAGGCTGTCCGACGCGACATGCACGCTCCCGCCGACGGCGGTGATCCGTTCGACCACCTCCCGTTGGTCGGTGGCGGAACCTTCCAGAAGCGTGATGACATAGCGGCGGGTGCCCGACGGCACGGTCCCGCCTTCGACCCGGTCGCCGGCGTCGTACCGACCGACCCACCTCACGTACGGCAGCGCGGCGACCCGCTGACGGGCCGCCGCGTCCATGCGCACCACGTACGCCGCGTCGGGGATGTAGGCGCCGAGTCGGGCGCCGAGAGCCGCGAGCTCGGCGCGGTGGCCGTCGAGCAGCACGGTCGTGAACTGGACCAGGTACGCCTGCCCGTTGACCGAGCGCAGGGGGCCCCGCGGCCGGGTGCGCTCCGCCTCCGGTGTGGTGGGGTCGAAGGTGCGCGTGCGCAGGCGGATCAGCCTGGGTTCCGGATGTGCCGCCTCCCGGTTCGGACGATCGCTTCGGGATGGCCCGTCGTGGGTGGCGCCGGCGGCCCGGGTCGGCTCCGTGCGGCCGTGTGCCGGCGTGGACAGGGCGGGGCCGGCGACGGCGGCGAGGGCCAGGGCGAGGACGGTGTACGTCGCTGTGCGTGCGGAGTTGCGCATGGGAGCTCCTGCCGGAGGCCCGCCGCCGACGGGTGCGGGCAGGCGAAAGGGGTCGAGGAACGCTAACCGGCCGCAGCAAGGTCTAAAACGGCTGAAAGAGTGATAGGCCCTCCAAACCGCCCACAGAGGTCTCTATAGTCGCGGCGTGCACATGATGTGGACGCTCATGGGGATCGGGGCGGCGGTCGTCGTGACGGTGCTCCCCGGCGCGGCGGCGCCGGTGGCGAGCCACGCGGCCGGACCCGTCGCCCAGCCTCCCGGCACCCTGTCGATCACCGTTCCGGCCGGGGTGAACCTGGGCTCGACCTTCCCCGGTTCGTCACTCGGCCGGCCGCTGGGCGAGGTCGTGGTGACGGACCGACGCAGCGGACAGAGCGACACCTGGACCGCGACGGTGGCGGCGAGCGACTTCACCACGCCGGGCGGCGGAGCAGCCCGGCAGATCCCCAGAAGCCGCTTCTCGTACTGGTCGGGCCAGGCCACCAGCACCACGGGCCCCGGCACCCGCGTGCCGGGGCAGCCGACGAGCGCGCAGGCGCAGAGCCTCGGCGTGCCGCGCACGGCGTTCTCCAAGACATCGGGCCACGGGAACAGCACCACCGCCTGGCAGCCGACTCTGATCGTCGCTGTACCGGCGGACGCCGTGGGAGGCACCTACACCGGCACGATCACCCACTCGGTCGCATGACACACGCCGGAAGCAAGGATTTCCGCACATGCCAAACTATGGTGGTTTGGTGCGAAAAAGAGCATTGTTCTCGTCCCTCGTCGCCGTCGCCGTGGTGGGCGCGGCACCGCTGCCCGCGGCCGCCCAGCCGTCGGGGGACACGACCGTGACCTTCACCGTGTCCACCTCGAACCTCACGATCGAGGTGCCCTCCTCGCGCTCTCTGGGATCCGGTTTCCCGGGGAACATGATCAGCGGTCAGCTCGGCACCGTGAAGGTGGTCGACCAGCGGGCCGCGGCGAACGCCGTCTGGACGGCGACAGTGGTCGCGACGCAGTTCGACACCGGCACGGACCAGGAGACCGAGGTCATCCTGCCGAACCTGGTGGACTACTGGTCCGGCCCGGCGACCGCCACCACCGGCAACGGCACCTTCGTGCCCGGCCAGCCCACGCGCGCCGACCGGCGCAGCCTGGAGCAGCCGCGCGTCGCGTTCTCCAAGACCTCGGGCAGCGGGAACAACAGCGCGAGCTGGAACCCCACCCTGGAGATCACCATCCCGCAGGACGCCGTCGGCGGGCTCTACAGCGGAACGGTGACCCATTCGGTTTCGTGAGCCGGTGTGCGTACTGCTCCTCGCGTTGCCGCTGCTCCTCGGATCAGTGGCGCCCGTGGCCGCGGGGGCGCCGCGCCATGCCTCCGGCGAGGTGGCCGTCGGCATCCGGCTCGTCGACGCACCCGTCAGCCGCCGCGACGACGAGCGCGCCCACCGGTACATCGTCGACCACCTGAGACCGGCCGAGCGGATTCGCAGACGGATCGCGGTCACCAACCTGTCACCCGCACGCCAGCGCGTCCGGCTCTACCCCGCAGCCGCCATGGTCGGGAAGGACGGCTTCGCCTTCGCCCCCGGCCGTACCGGCAACGAGCTCACGAGCTGGGTGAGGCTCAAGCACAGCGAGTTCGTCCTGGAGCCCGACGAGACGGCCAAGGTGTGGACCGAGATCACCGTGGCGGACGACGCGACCCGCGGCGAGCACTACGGCGTCATCTGGGCGGAGATCACCCCCCGGCGCGACCCCTCGAAGCAGGTGCTCCAGGTGGCCCGCGCCGGGGTGCGCGTCTATCTGTCCGTCGGGCCCGGCGGGGAACCGCCGTCGGACTTCCGGATCGGAGGCCTGACCGGGGCCCGGGGCGCTGACGGCGTACCGGTGGTCACGGCACAGGTGAAGAACACCGGCGGACGGGCCCTCGACCTCACGGGCCGGCTCACCCTCTCGAACGGTCCGGGTGGAGTGTCCGCGGGGCCGTTCAACGTCAAGGCGGGCACCGTCGGCCCGGGCCGCTCGATGCCGGCGAGGACCACACTCGACCCACGGCTTTCGGACGGAGTCTGGACCGCACGACTGACCCTGACCAGCGGACTCGTCCAACGGGAGACCAGCGGCCGTATCACTCTCGGCCCGGCCCGGTCCGCCCCCCAGCAGAGCGGGAGCACGCGGATGGCGGTACTCACCGTCGGCGGCCTCGTCGCCGCCGTCGCGACGGCGCTGCTCGCCGCGTACGGATACCGCCGCCGCGACCGTCTCCGCTGAGCGGACCGCGAAGCCCGGGCAGCGCGGGAACGCCGGACGATTCGATGCCACGGAAGACGCGACCACGTGGCACGCCCCACCCGACGCACCACCGCCGCCGTAACCGTGACGCGGAGGGGGCGGCGCCTTGCGCCCATGCACTGCGGCGTCGGGATGGACGGCTGAGCGAGCAATGGCTGCGGGAGTCCTCGGGTGCCGCGCGCGGGCCGGCGTACCACCGCCTACCGTGGGCGACCCTCGCCGGAGTGCGGTTCGAAAAGATCAACCGGGCCGGTCGTTTGCGACCGCCTGGAGCGGCAAGGTTCGGATTGTGGGGGTCCCTACTTGGAGGGCCAAATGATCATCCTCGGACTCATCCTTCTGATCATCGGACTGGTCACCGGCATCGGCGTCCTGTGGACCATAGGGATCATCCTGATCGCGGTCGGAGCACTGCTCTGGGTACTCGGGGCGATGGGCCACGCGGTCGGTGGTCGACGGCACTTCTACTGATCTCCGCTTGTAAGGCCCCGAGCCACCGCCCCCGCTGGGGGGAAGCGTGTCTTGCGCATCCACGTCAAGCGGCCTCGTCGTGCGGAGTGACGGGCAGGCGGCGCAGCATAGGAAAAGTGGGCACCGTTCCACCGGCTTCGTTGCGGGAAATCGCCGGCTGCTTCATCCTGCGACGCTCGGCCAGTTCGGCCTGGGACTGCCCGAGCTCGGTGCGCCGGTCGTGGACGAGTCTGCCCAGCTCGCGGGCAAGTGTTGTGGAGGCATCGCGTACGGCTCCTCCCGGTCAGGCGGCCGGAGTGACGATGGTGACGGTGGGCTCAACCCCAGGGGCGATGTGCATGTCGACGGTGAGGTCCAAAGCTCTGGCCAGACGCATGATGACAGCGATGGGCGGCAGTTCGGTGGCGGTCTCGATGCGCTCGATCTCGTCTATGGTGGTGTGCAGGCGCTCGGCCAGGTCGCCCTCACTCAGCCCGAGTTGCGTGCCCCGGTCGTAACCGGCCTTCTCGCGGATCTTGGTCTTGCGGAACAAGGTGAGCAGAACCACGCGACGGCCGGGAGCGCCAGTAGGTAATGCGCTGGTGGTCATCGCCGAGGCGATATCGCCTTACGGGACGCAATTGAATCTCCTGGGAAGTTCAAGCCATAGAGTCCGCCTCGGCGTGGTTCTCGGCAATCATCCCCCGGAAAAAGTCCGAGAAGGTTCGATATCTTTCAACTTCCCCACCTGCAAGCCAGATAACCGGTGCCGATCGACTCAACCCCTTCGCGCACGGCATGACGATGATGTCGATGTCCGTTCGTGACGCCCCGATGGGAATCAAGCGGGTGAAATCAGCGCCTCGCTCAATCTCCACCTCATCTTCGATCACACGCACGAGTTCCTCGGCCTCGGCGTAAGCGACACCACTGAAGTCCGCCGTCCCAAATAGGTCGATGTCCTGCAAAGTAGCTGACCAACCATCCGCATGCAGTAGGAAATCGGCATACTCGGGATCCACAGCACAGTGCGTCACTGTAGCAATCTGTGCAATCTGCTCCGGATCAGCCGGAGGTCGACGTGGCTCATAGCGCCAGAGACCGTCTCGGTCACTCGCCGCCAGCCTGCGCTTAGCTGCTTCCATATCCGCAAAAAGCGCCGACCAATCAGACACCGCTACCCCTAACATCCACCAGCACAAATCTCCCGGGCAGCGCTGCCCTTGGGCAGATTCACCGCTTCGTCATATCAATCCGGGTTGGTGGCTTCCCGTGGCCGAGCCACATCGCATCCGGCGCATGCCCAGCAACACCAGAGTAGAGAGTCCCGGCCGCCGCTGCACGGCACCGCTCGCTCGCAGCCTCACGGGCTGCCTCCCTTCTGATGGACCCTGCGGTGGAAACCCGGCCAATGGGCGACATCTGCCCCCGCGTAATGGCGTCATTTGCCGCAGCTATGTAGTCCGCGAACTGCTGCACCTCCTCATCTTTGGCCCACTCCGGGATCCTGACCTCGGCTTCGCCGTTCGTGTTGCAGTTGTGAACCAGGACCGGCGCAGCCCCCGCCAACGAGGCCTTCGCGGAAGTGGCGGAAGACGGGTAGGAAGCCGGGGAAGTACTCGCGCAGGTGGGAGCGCAGCCGGTTACCGGTTTGGACGCGGTCCCAGACGGCGTCCTGGTGGGCTCGGGCCAGGACGGTGATGGCCTGGGCGAGGTGGCTGTCCGCGGGCAGGGGGCGGTGTTCGGCGGGGTCGGTGCGCAAGATGTGGGCCAGGACCTTGGCGTCGAGGTGGTCGGACTTCTTGCGGCTGAGGGCGTAGCGGTCGCGGTAGCGGGCCGCTGTGAGCGGGTTGATCACGTAGATGGCTCTGCCGGTGGCGCGTAAGCAGGCGACCAGGAGTCCGTGGGAGGTTTCGATGGCGACCGGGATCGGGTTCTCTGGGCTGTCGCCGTGCTGGGCCAGCAGCTGCAGGAGCTGGCCCAGGCCCTCCGGGGTGTCGTCGATGCGGAGCTTGTCCAGGAGGGTGCCGGCCTCGTCGAGCAGTGCGATGTCGTGGTGGTCGGTGGCCCAGTCGATACCGCAGAACACGCTGGTCATAGGGGTGTCCTCGGGTGGGTGGCAGTGGTGTGAGGTCGTCGCCGTGGCGGGGTTGCGCGTCTCCCTAATGGCAGGGCTCGGGGCCCGTCATCCGACCCAGCGGTCGTCAGGGGTCTCGGTCAGCTGCGGAACTGGGGCGTTCGCCGAGCGGTGAGAGGTGTTCCCTGGCGGGGGCTTGGACCACGAGAGTCCACGATGCCGCTGATTGTGTGCGAGCGGGGGTGGTGGGGCCGGTCCGCGCGGGACGAAGGCATGAGCGCGGACCGGCCCCACCACCCCCGGCGCTGCTTCACCGGGCGGGCAGGCACGTGAGGCCGGCTCTGTCTTAAGAGGTCAGGCCTCAGGAGCGGCTACGGATCACCACATGCCGACCCGCCCAAAGACCCCGGACGGAAAACCACCCAGCGTCTTACCGCGCCATTAGGAGCGGGCGGCGGCCCCGCCAGGCCGGATCGCGCGCGGGCCTGAGGACGGAGCCGGCCCACCGCCTTGTGCCGAACCTGTCCGCTGACGTTGCCGTCAACTACTGCCGTCAGACCGTCCACAAGACCACGGCGGCCCTGCCAGAATGAACTCCGTGCAGCCACTTTCAGAGAAACCTGCGGGGCACGCGTCCGAGAAAGTCGACAGTTTCCCCTCCGACGCGCCACCGGCAGATAATTACATAGCGAAAGCGAAACTTTAGACGGTTATGGCACATTGGGATGACATCATGGATTTGATCAATCTATCGGACGCTGACAACAGCGTCCGCATGCACGTTCTGGGCCGGCGAGGACCTGGGGTTCTACCGGTACACGACTTGCTTGATGCGGAGATCATCGTGGAGAGCAGCTTTATCAGAGGGTGCCTCAATGTCT
The DNA here is from genome assembly GCF_003097515.1 of Streptomyces tirandamycinicus. Taxonomy (NCBI): domain Bacteria; kingdom Bacillati; phylum Actinomycetota; class Actinomycetes; order Kitasatosporales; family Streptomycetaceae; genus Streptomyces; species Streptomyces tirandamycinicus. The sequence goes on from NZ_CP029188.1 coordinate 2,778,821, forward strand.
GCTTCTATCTCTCGGATCTAGAGGAGTGGTCCCTGGCGCTGGATGCCCTCAGTGTGGGCCAGAACGTCGAATGGCTGGACAGCGGCAACGGGCCAGCAATCAGGATCGAATTGCCCAGCGATGATTGCGACGTCCCAGTAGTGTTCATCGAGGACGCGTCCGGCTCCAACACATCGGCAACCATCCCGATCGTTCTGGATGACGGATGGATCGAGGAGCAGCGTGAGCACCTCCGCGGGGTGGTGCGAACTTGGCCCAGCGAGGTGCTAAAGATGTCACCAGGCGCTTACGAATGGCGACGCTGAACGACTCTTTTCGAACTCGGCAAGCTTAAGCTACGCCAAAAACATGCGGGCAGAGCTTCGATACAAGCTCTGCCCGCACGTCGTTTATTGGTTCAACATCGCAGCCGATCAGTTGCCGCTATTGCATGAACGTCCTGCCCATGAACCATCCGGCATCATCGAACGCTTCAATTGACACGGCGAATGGAATGTTGCTGCCTGGACGATAGTGTGGCGTCGCCGAGTACATGATGGTATTACCCCTCGAAACGTAATCGGCAATTTCCTGCTCAAACTCGTTCATGGGGCCGTTATCGATGGCAGCTGTCGTCCTGACGAAGTTTTCTGGCGTGTTTCCTGACCCGCCAAGAGCCTTCGGAAGGAGATGCCCACGCGCGTCCCCATTGGCCCCGCTTACGAACCCTGGTGGCCGCATCCTGGTCGACGCCTTACCTCCAGTTCCAACCATTTGCGGGGTAACTTCTGCGACTATTCCGGAACGTCGCCCATCAGCGCCGATACTTCCGTAGTCGATTTCGCCGCCGCAGTTGTGCACCAGGACCGGCGCAGCCCCCGCCAGCACATAGTACGTGTGCTGGTTGCCGACCGTGAGGTTGTGGACGGTGGCGTTCTGGGCGGTCCAGCGCCGGATCGCGGTGATCTGGACGTAGGTGCCGGCCGAGGTCTGGAGCCAGGCGCCCGCCGTCAGGTCGGTGGCGTCGATCCATTCGCCGAGTTCGGGGACCCAGAAGGGGTGGCCGTCGGTGGCGGTGACGGTCGCCGTCCGGGTGCCGCTGTCGCCGTCGGTGTCGATGGTGACCTTGACGAGGTGCTTCTCGCCGGTGCCGGTGATCTCGGCGGTGACCTCCTGGGCGGAGGTCTCCCCGGTCTCGGGGTCGGTGGCCAGGACGGTGTCGCCGCCCTCGAGTTCCTCGATCGGCTTGGTGGTGCCGTCGGCCATCAACACCCGGGTGCCGGTGGTGAAGCTGTTCGTCTCGCAGGATCCGCCGGCCTTGCTGTCGTTGCCGCCGCCGCTGGTGCCGCCGTTGGAGCGGGAGGAAGCTCCGCTGGAGCCGCCACCGCGCGAGCCGCCGCCCTTGCCTGACTTGTCGCCGCCGGCGCCGGAGGAGCGGGCCGCGGAGACCTTCGGGGCCGCGTTCGCCTGGGCCGTCTTCTGTTTGCCGTTGCCCGTGTTGCGGGCGGCCTGGGATGCCCGGTTGCTGGTGGTCTGGCGTTGTTCGGCGGCCTTCTTCTTCCGTGCCTGGGCGGCCTTCTTCTGTTGCTCGATGCGCTTCTTCTTGGCGGCCTTGGCTCTGTCGATGGCCGCCCGCGCCGTCGACAGCACCCTCTTCGCCGCGGCCTTGGCCTTGCGCCAGGCACTGACCGCGCCCATGACCTTCTTCACCGCGGAGAGGACCTTGCCGACCATCTTCAGGGCCTTGGTCCAGGGCATGGCGTCCAGGACGACGCTGGCGCAGGACCAGGCCGAGCCGCCGATACAGGCCATGATGTCGTCGATGCCGAGGAAGTCCCGCAGGATCGAGCCGGCCGCGGAGGCGATCACCGAGGCCATGGACCGGTTGGCGTCCCGCTTGGCCTGGGCGACCTCGGCCGCCGACAGTCCGGCGCCCGCGAGCGCCAGCGACATCTCCTTGGCGGACAGGGACACCGACAGGCCGGTGGGGTCGCTGTAGGTGACGGGGTTGTTGTGCGCGTAGGCGTAGCCCCCGCGCTGCATCGGGTCAGCCAGGTCGAGGACCGGGTCGGCGGACAGGAAGCGTCCGGTGGCCGGCTCGTACAGGCGCGCGCCCAGCATGGTGAAGCCGGAGGAGTCGTCCCGCGAGGCGCCCAGGAAGCCCTGGTTGGTCTGCAACCGCTGCGCGGTGTCGCCGCCCGTGCGCGGGGCGCCGAACGGGTCGGTCTTGCGGATACGGGTCTCCATCCCCGCTTCCAGCGCCACCTCCGCGTACACCGAGCCCTGGTGGTCGTAGGTGAGGGCGGCGAGTTTCGAGGTGCCGGGCGTGAACGAGCCGTAGGCGTAGCGCATCACGCTGCCGCCGGGAGCGGCGTAGGTGCGCTGCACCTGCACCATCGATCCGCCGGCGTTGTTCGTCACCTCGGCCTCGCCCAGGTGCAGCGTCGCCTCGTTGCCCCGCAGGGTCAGCAGTCGCGCCCCGCCCGGCGCGTACACATAGCGCGCCTCGTCCTGGGCGTGGAACCGCTGGGTGGTGGCGGACGCACTGCACGCGGCCAGCACCAGGTCGGTGCCCGCGCCCGCCGAACCGCTCGGCACCGCCACGCACAGCCCGGACGCCGCATGCTTCAGCGCCCCGGTCTCGTCCCGGGTCAGCTTCTGCGCGGTCGTGCCCGCGCACGGGCGGATCCTCACGGCCGAACCCGCCGTGGAGCCCGCGGCGTTCGCACACCAGTCGCCGAACACGCGCAGGCTGCCGGTGTTCGCGTCGGTGTCCGGCGCGTCGGGGACGAAGGCGAACTTCTGCGCCTGGCTCTGGTTGCAGGAGTAGATCTGGAGCGGCTGGTCGGCGACGGCCAGGCCGGACTGGACGTCCAGGCACATCCCGCCGTCCGTCCGGTACGCCGTGCGGCCGTTGGCGCCCTGGCCCGAGACCGTCTCCGGCAGCCCGTCGTACGTCCAGGTCAGCGTCTGCGCGTCGCCGCTGCCGCTGGTGACCGACGTGGTGTTGCCCGCCGTGTCGTGGACGCGGGACAGGGTCTGCTTCACCTTGGCCCCGGCCTCGGTGGTGTACTCGCGCACCAGCGACGTCAGGGCGTGCGGACCGGCCTCGCCGGCTCCGTAGCCGTAGGTGGTCCTGGTGTCCTTCGCGGTGTCGCCGGTGAGGTCGTGCTCGACCATCGTGGTGCGCTCGGCGGACAGGCCGGCGTAGGCGTAGTCCGTCCAGTAGCCGGAGTCGTCCTCGCCCTTCGACACGTCCGCCGCCGAGCCGGCACCGCCGGCGGTACAGGCGTCCTGGTTGGAGGACGTCCACGCCTCGCTCAGCCGCCCAACCAGGTCGTAGCGGAAGCACTGGCGCTCGCGGATCCCCGCCGCGCCCTGCCGGACGGAGGTGATGTTGCCCGCGCCGTCGTAGGTGTAGGAGGTGGCGGACACCTTGTTGCCGGTGACCACGCCGGTCTCCCCGGCCTGCTGGCGCCAGGTCTCCAGCCCGGTCAGCTCGCCGGAGGCCTCGTCGTAGGAGGCGGTGGACCACACCCGGTAGGGGTTGGAGCCGAGGGTGGAGCGCAGGACCTGCCCGTACGGGGAGTAGACGGTCTGGCTTCCGTACCAGTCGTGGCCGGAGACGGAGTCGGCCAGGCCTTCCTCGTCGTACCGGTTGATGACCTCCTCGGCCGGCAGGGTGCCGACGGCGGGCAGCCGCGTGGAGTGCAGCAGTCCGGTGTCGGTGTAGGTCTGGGTGTAGGTGTAGCGGTCCTCCAGGCCGTACTGGTCGGCCAGGTCCTCGGGCAGCGCGGTCGAGGCGACGGTCGGCTGGTAGTCGCTGGTGTAGCCGCTGACCAGGGTCTGGGCGGCGTTGCCGGTGTCGGTGTAGCGCAGCGCCGAGTACGGCATGCCGACGCCGCCGCCGGCCTGGTCGTAGGAGTAGGCGCCGAGCAGCTTCCCGCCCGAGCCGTTCTCACGGGTGAGGATGGGGCGGGAGAGGATGTCATAGCCCGTCCACACCGTCTTGCCGCGTGAATCGGTGCTGGTGACGGGGCGGTTGAGGTCGTCGTAGGTGGTCTTGGCGGTGCCGGTGTCGGGGTCGGTGGACTCGACGGCACGGCCGATGGCGTCGTACTTCCAGCTCCACGCGGTGCCGTCGTCCTGCCTGGCCTGGGACAGCCGGCCGCGCTGGTCGTAGCTGAAGCGGATCGACTCGAACGCGGTGCGCTCGGGGTTGGAGAAGGTGTCGACGCGGGAGGTGCGGCCCAGACCGTCGGTCCATGTCCGGTACGAGGCCGTGCCGGGCGGGTTGATCACCGTGGAGTGGTCCAGGCCGTAGGCGTAGGCGGTGCTCCGGTCGGGGGCGTCGGTGCCGTTGAGGACCGGGACCTCGGTGAGGACGCGGCCCATGGCGTCGTAGGTGTAGCGGGTGGCGTTGGGGACCTCGCCCGAGGTCTGGGGGAAGAACAGAGTGGTGTTCGGTTCGCCCGTGGTGAAGTAGGCGTTGTTGGTCTTCCACACCTCGCCGGAGGCGTTGTAGAGGGTGTCGGTGATCAGCCTGCCGCCGCCGGTGGCGGGCTCCTGCGTCTGGCGGACGCGGCCGAGGCCGTCGTACAGCGTCACCGAGGTCTCCACGCGGTCCTCGTGACCGCGGGTGCGGGCGATCACCGCGGCGGGTTCGCCGGCCGCGAGTTCGTAGCCGACCTGAAGGTCCGGCACCTGGTGGGTGGTCGGGTCGCGTCCCGCGCCCCAGGCCTCCACGAGTCTGCCGAGGGCGTCGTAGACGGCCTTGCTGGTGTGCCCGTTGGGGTCGGTGGTGGTCAGCGTGGTGCCGCGGCCCGGCTCGACGGTCTCGACGTTGGTGTGGCCGAGCTCGTTGGTCTCGGTCACCCGGTGCGGCAGGCCGACGGACGGCTGGTAGGTGATGGTGGCGGAGGCGGTCTGCCCCGGCTGGGTGGCCTTGACGGTGCGGCCGAGCGCGTCGTAGCCGGTGGTGCCGTTGGAGGTGAAGCCGGAGGCGTCGCCCTTGAGCGTCCAGGTCTCGGTGGCCAGCCCGCGGGTGGGTGCGGTGCCGTAGGAGGCGCCGTCGTAGGCGACCCGGGAGGCCTCGGTCAGCGTCGCCAGATTGTCGAAGGCGGCGGCGGCACAGGTCGTCGGCGAGGTACGGATCTGCTTGGTGAGGCCGATGAGGTGCTTGGTGGTGTCGGAGACGTACTCCGTCATCGTGCAGGACTCGTCGCCGGTCACGCCGGTGTCGCCGAGCATCTCGATGCGCGTGGGCAGACCGTCGCCGTCGTACTGGGTGGAGGAACTGATCTTGCGCAGGGTGCGGGTGTCGTCCCCGGCTCCGGAGGACTTCGTCCAGGAGTGCTCACCGGTCTCGGTGACGCGCCATGCGACCAGGTCGTCCAGGTCGTCGCCGAGGACCCGGCGGGCGAGTTCGGTGGCGGCCAGTTCGGTGGTGGAGCGGCTGGTCCAGCCGGTCGCCGCGTCGGCGGTCGCCGAGGGGTAGTCGACCTCTTCGGCGATACGGCCGGCGAACGCCCTGTGGTCCTTTCCGATCTCGGCGCCGGTGACGTCCTTGACGGATACGTCGGTGCCCAGGCCCCGGTAGAAGCGGGTCATGCCCTTGGAGCGCTTGGCCGAGGTGTCCTTGTCGTCGCTGCCGGTGATCGTGGTGACGGTGTCGAAGCCGGCGAACCTCGCCCAGGTGCGCCGGGTCTTCTTGGAGAACTCCGACTCGGCGAGCTGCCAGGCCGGGGTGCCGTACTCGTAGGACGTCGAGGTGGACTGCGCGCCGGAGATGGCCGGCAGTTCCTCGACCTGGGTGACGACGTACTTGTGGAACCAGTCGATCTCGTTGTCGACGGACGGGTCCGGATGCCAGGCGACCGGGTAGCAGAGCTGGGAGTTCTGCTTCTGGTCCGGGAAGCCGTCACCGGTCGCGCAGGCCCCGGACGGAGTGGAGTACGTGACGACGGTCTCGCCGCCGTACTCGTTGACGACGCGGCCGATGCGCTGGCGGGCGAACCCGGGTACCGGGTCCTGAGCGCCGCGCAGCACCCGGTTCGGCATGTACTCGCTGGACGCCTGGAACGCCACCGGGTTCAGGGTCTTGGACACGCCGGCGGATGCGCCGCCGGGCCCGTAGCCGGTGCGGGTGATCGACTCCAGCCACAGGGCGGTGTTGGCGCCCGTGGTCATCGTCGGGAAGGACTGCTTGAGCTGGTAGACGTCGACGGTGTAGCGGGTGTCGGAGCCTTCCTTGCGCTGGGCGCTGGTGGAGACCTTGTCCAGACGCTTGCGGGTGAAGAACGACGGCGCCGCGTTCCAGCAGTCACCGGTCGCCTTGCACTGCAGCGAGACCGGGGTGTCGTACCAGATCCGGTACTTGCCCGGGTCCTTGGCGGTGAAGTTGGCCTCGGTGCAGGCCAGCGAGCCCTCGGCGAAACAGCGCTCCTCCATGGTGAACCACACGCGGGCCGGAGCCTCGGTGGTGTAGAGGGAGTCGGCGCGCAGACCGTAGTCGATACGGCGCAGCCAGCCGCCGCGCTCGTAGCTGACCGGCTTCTTGAACTGCCAGTTCTTGGCGTAGCGGTTGGTCTCGGCCGTCCACCACAGGCTCATGGCGTTCCCGGAGGGGTCCACCACGTAGTCGAGATTCCACTGCCATGCCTGGTCGCAGAAGGAGCCGGCGAAGTCGCCCGCCTTGTAGCAGGGTTCACCGTCGTGGTTGCCGGCCACCGGCACGGTGAACACCGAGCCGGTCTCCTCCTCGCCGTCCTTCCAGCCCTGCAGCCGGTTCCGTCCGAAGTGGTACTGGACCCCGTCGCGCGTGGTGACGCGCCAGTACTCGCCGTCGCCGTCGCCGTTGTTCAGCCCGGTGTCCTTGAGCAGCTCGACCTTGGAGCCGTCGCCGGAGGACGTCGTCCAGCCCTTGCCGGACTGCCACACCAGGCTGACGGTCTGCCCGCCCAGCGTCATCGTCGCGTTGTTCGAGCCGTAGCACAGGTCGTGGGTGGGGTGCTGGGCGTTGTTGCCGCCCGGTCGGGCCTTGGCGTCCTGCTTGCAGTCGACGTACTGGCGGGTGATCGAGCCGGGATGGTAGTCCCAGCCGTCACCGATCCACGACGCCTGGTTGTTGGTGGCGCTGGTGCGGCCGTCGACGGTCTGGGAGGAGTAGGTGAAGGCGACGTCGGGGGTCAGGCCGCCGGGCACCTCGGGCACCTGGACGCCGTAGGAGTAGGTGAAGGCGCCGGAGGACGAACCCGCCGCCCAGTCGCCCGAGGAGGACAGCGGGGTGGCGGTGAAGTCTCCGGAAGCGGAGGCGCCCAGGTCCATGGCGCCCATCACGGTGGGCGTGGTCCCCTGGCCGGCGGCCGCGAACGCGGCGTGCCGTGCGTTCGCCCCACCGGAGGAGGACCGGGAGACCGAAGACGGAGAGGCCGAAGACGGTGAGGCCGACGACGGGGACGTCGAGGGCCGCAGTTCCTGCGGCTCGGTGTCGCCGGGCCCGGAGGACCCGGGCTCCGGCGCGCCGGCCCCGTCGCCGTCCGGGGTGATCGGCGTGCCCCCGTCCGAGGCGGGGTCCGGGACGGTGAGCAGGGAGACCGGGACGACACCGGTCAACCGCCGCTTCGTCTCCTTCGTCTCCGCACCGGAGCTGGTCACCGCTCGCGTGCGGTCCACCTCGATCTCCGACTCCACCGGCACCAGTTCCGGCCCGGATGCCTCGTCACCGGCGACGGACATGGTGGACACGCCCTCGCCGCCGCAGTCGAGCGTGGCGGTGTCGGGCAGCGAGCAGCCCTCCAGCACGGTGAGCCGGAAGCGGTCGGCGGCCTGGGTGCCGAACAGGTCGGTGAACGTGCTGTGGTCGACCTCGACGGCCACCGAGGCTGCCGGGTCCACCCCGGCGGGCGGGGTCACCGCCATCAGCACACCGGGCACGTTCGCCGCCGTGGAGGCGTCCACGGACGCGAGGTCCACCTGCCAGGTACCGGCCAGCGCGGCCGGATCCTGCCCGTCGGGCACTCCGAGCTTCACCGGGGTGGTGCCGACCTGGACCGACTCCCCGGCGGCGAGACCCGTCAGGTCCGCGGTCTGGTCGGCCGCGGCGGCCCACGGAGTCACGTGCGCGGGCACGTACTCGTCGACCGGTACGTCCGCCGGCCGGGAGAGATCCGTGGGCTCGTCGGTGTCGCGATCGACGGCCACGGCCTTGTCGAGCTCCGGCAGGTCCACCTTCGCGTTGGACGTGCGGTCCATACCGTCGCCGGGGATCGCGAAGGCCGTCCCCGTCATCGGAGAGACCGTCAGCACCGTGCACAGCAGCACCACCAGCCCGGCATACCGCAGCCTGCGCCGGGCACGCACCGAGGCCGGCACGGCCAACCGTCCCCGCCCCGACCAGGACATCCCGACCCGACGACGCATCACGTAACTCCCCCACCCCACACCCCGTCAGAGGCGTGCCGGCGACAAACGAACCCAGCCCATTGCAGTGAACGTGCGCACGAGTCACGGACACCGTGACGCACTGAGCAGGGGAGCCTTCACGATTCCCGCCACATCCGTACAGGTCACCTACAGTGATCGATCACAAGTCGGCCACGGATTGCGCGACTGATCGGCCGTCAGCAACGCCACACAGCGGGGGAAGATCCACTTACGTGATCACTCCGCTCGCAGTAGGGCATTCACGGCACGCAGGGCACACGCCACGACGCCCCCGGGGGCCAGATGCGACTTTCCGGGCATCACACCGCGTGATCGACAACGGATCGATCACGTTCCGGTCTCCCGGCGGGACTCGACAGCGGCTTCGCCCCTGCGGCAGCTTGTGCGGGCCCGTGCCCAAAGACGCCCAGGTCAGTACCGCGACCGCCGGGGTCGGGGGTTCGGGCGCCGTGCCCGTCGTGTTCCCGGGGAGCCTGCCGTCGTGTCCGACCGATCACCCAGCCGTCCGCTCGTCCCGGTCGGCCCGCGATCCCGTATCGCCGTAATGGCCGCGCTGCTCAGCGCCGCACTGGTGGCCGGGCTGCTCGCCTGGGCTCCTTGGAACTCCGGCACTCCCCGGGCCGCCAAGCCGGCTCCGGAGGGGGAGGCCGGCCCCGTCACCGCCGCCCAGGCGGCACGCGAGGCACGGGCCACCGAACGGGACGTGCTGGTGGAGACGGAGACCACCGAGTCCTCCCGCACCTTCGCGCTGCCGGACGGTACCTGGCGTACCGAGACCCACGCCGTCCCGGTGCGCGCCCAGCGCCCCGACGGCACCTGGGCGCCCATCGACGCCCGGCTGCGGCCCACCGGGGACGGCACCCGGCTGCGCCCGGTCAACGTGCCGGGCGCGGTGGAGTTCGCGGCGGGAGCCTCGCGCACGGCGGGCGGCGGCAAGGCGAGCCGGTCGGCGTCCAACGCCGTCGATCGCGCCGGGACCGCCGCCACCGCCGTGTGGCGTCCCACCGGCGGGCGGTCCCAGGTTCAGCCGGCCGCCCGCCCCGGGAGCCAGCCGGCCGCCGACCCCGCGGTTCCCGAGACGTTCCTCGCCTCCACCAGCTACGAAGGGCACACCGTCACCTACACCTGGCCGGGCGAACTGCCCGAGCCCGCCGTCGACGGCAACCGCGCGCTCTACCGCGAGGTGCTGCCCGGCGTGGACCTCCTGCTGGTGGCACGGGAGGTCGGTGGCTTCGGCCAGCTGCTGATCGTCAAGGACGAGGAAGCGGCCCGGCAGAAGGCCCTCCGCACGGTCTCCTACGGACTGCGCTCGGACACCGCCGCGTTCTCGCTCGACGCCGAAACCGGCGGCGTGGCCATCACCGACAAGGACAGCGACGAGGTCGTGGGCGCGATTCCCACCCCGTTCGCCTGGGACTCGGCCGGCCTCGAGAGCCCCGAGGACCCGGCGGCGAAGCCGTACACCGACACCACCACCGCCAGGAACACCTTCGCGCTGACCGGTCTCACCGGCCCCGAGCCCGGCTCGGCCACCGCGATCCTGCCCGCCACGCTCGACGGCGGCGGCACCGGGTCGGCCACCCTCACCCTGGACGCCGCGGCGACCGGTCTGCTGACAGGTGACCTCGTCGACCGGGGCGAGGTCCGCTTCCCGGTCTTCCTCGACCCCACGGTCGAGCGAACCGAGAAGGGGTGGACGATGGCCTACAAGCCGTACCCCAACAGCAACTTCTACAACGGCACCAACTTCAGCGGCGGAACCGACGAGGCCCGCGTCGGCTACGAGTCCAACACCGGCGGGCTCTCCCGCTCGTACTGGAAGATGAACTTCGGCGGCGGCATCGCCGGTTCGACCGTCATCTCCGCCACCTGGAAGATCAAGAACGTCCACTCCTGGTCCTGCGAGGCCCGGCAGATCGAGCTCTGGCTCACCGGCTCCATCTCCACGTCGACCACCTGGAACAACCAGCCCGGCAAGAAGCGGCAACTCGGCGCCAAGTCCTTCGCCCACGGCTACAACAGCTCCTGCCCCGACGCGTACGTCGGATACGACGTCAAGTCCGGCGCCCAGGAAGCGGCGAACGGCAGCTGGGACTACCTGACCCTGGGCCTCGAGGCCAGCACGGAGACCTCCTCGTACTCCTGGCGCAAGTTCGACGCCGGCAGCGCCGTGCTGACCGTCCACTACAACCGGCCCCCGCAGCAGCCCGTGAACGGCGACATCTCCAACGGCTCCTGCAACACCGTCATCGGCGAGGAGGTCATCGGCCTCACGGACGTCGTCATGTCGGCCACCGCCACCGACCTGGACTCCAACCTCAAGGGGCTGCGCTTCCGCCTCTGGGAGAACGGCGCCAGCACCAAGATCCTCGACAAGGTGGTCACCGGGAGCGGTGGGTCCAAGACCCAGACCGCGTCCGTCACCGTGCCCGAGTCCCAGCTCGCCGACGGCAAGACCTACTCCTGGGACATCCGCGCCGAGGACACCGAAGGCGCCGTCTCCACCTACTTCCCCGACGGCTCCGACCCCTGCCGCTTCACCGTCGACGACACCGCTCCCGCCGCCCCCACCCTGACCTCGACCGACTTTCCCGAGGCCAACTCCGAGGGCAGCAACTGGGCGGTCGAGGCCCCGCACGGCACCTCCGGCACCGTCGTCCTCGACTCCAGCGCCTCGGCCACCCGCTACGCCATCGGCTTCAACTCCATCGACTACACCCACATCTACCTCGACGACCCGGCCGGCGGGCAGACCTTCCGCATCGACCGCAGTCCCGTCACCGGGCACCTCATCGAGACGGTGACCCGCGCCGCCAAGGGCGCTCCGGTCACCATCACCCTCAAGGCGCCCACCGCAGGCCCGACCTATATCCACGCCTATGCCTACGACGCCGTCGGCAACCGCTCCGTCCGCAGCCAGATCAGGACGTTCATCCCGTCCGGCCGTACCGACGACGGCCCCGGCGACGTCACCGGGGACACCCAGCCCGACCTCGTCGTCATCCGGGGGGACGGCAGCCTGTACACCTACCCCGGCGAGAAGGGCGGCGAGGTCTACGGCGGTCTCATCGCCTCCTACGACGGCACCGGCCGGCAGACGCCCCCCGGCCACTGGTACGACGCCGGCGCCACCGCCACCACGAAGAAGCACGCCCTGATCTCCAAGTGGGGCGACCTCCACCCCGGCGACGGACTCACCGACATCCTCGCCCGCACCCCGGACGGCAAGCTGTGGATCTACCCGGGGGACGGCTACGGCAGCACCAACACCGACGAACGCGTGCGCGTACTGCTGCCGGACAACGCTCCGGCCCCCGCCACCTGGGACGAGATGCGCACCACCGGCGACGTCAACGGAGACGGTGAAGCGGACCTGATGGTCATCACCGATGCCGGACAGCTCTGGTTCCTCTCCGGCTACACCGCCGGCGCCTTCGCCGAAGCCGTCAAACTCCTCGCCGACGGCACCTGGGCCGGACGCGACCTGATCAACGTCGCCGACGTCGACCTGGACGGCACCGCCGACATGCTCTGGCGCAATCCCTCCAACGGCAACATGTACATCCGGCACGGAAAGCCCGCGGCCGGCGGGAAGGGCCTCGACCCGGTCTCGCTGTCCACCGCCGCCAAGTCCCGCGAAGGCGTCGACACCCCGTACGGAACCAGCTGGACCGCCACCAACATCGACCAGATCATCGCCATTCCCGACACCAGCGGCGACGGCATCCCCGACCTCTGGGCCCGGGAGGCGTCCACCGGCAACATCCGCGTCTACCACCCGAGCAAGACCAATACCAACCCGCCGGTCAAGACCGTGATGACCGCCGACTGGAGCAGCTACCTCGCCCTGACCTGACTCCCCTCCTCCCACCACACAGGGACACCGCTGGAAGGAACTCCCGTGCCCACCCTTACCGACCTCGCCCGGAACCGCACCGTCCTCGCCGCATCGGCGAGCGCCGCCGTGGCGGCGCTCGCCGTCACCCTGGCAGTGCTCCTCCTCGGTGGTGGCCCGGACCGCCCGGACGCGGTCAAGTGCCGGGACGAGGCCACCGCCGAGATCGAGGCGGCCGTCGCCGACGGCACGGAGATCGCCCCCGGTCTGCCCCCACACTGCCAGGGCCTGCCGCGAAAGGAGCGCGACAAGATCATCACGGACAGTGCCGACGCCGTCATCGGTGACGAGATGGACAGGGCCCGGAAGGAGATGGAACGGGTGGCCGGCACCACCGGGCACTGAGGTCTCCCCGCACCCATCCCGGCCACACCCACCCCGCCACACCCAGCCCTTCCCGCGCTGGGCACCTGGCCGCGGTCAGCCCTTCCCCCTACTCAACGCCCCGCCGTGAGGGCCGCGACGGCGTCCGCGGTCCAGTGCCCCGCCGCGCCGGGACGGGCCGCGAGATAGGCGGCGATCTCGGACGCCGGCCAGGCGCCGGCGTCCAGCAGTCCGGCGACGAGATGGCGGAGATAGGCGGCGGACGGCCGGGTCCACTCCACGTCGTGGAGCGACCAGGGGGCCGTGAAGGTCAGGACGGGCCGTCCGTCCAGGGCTCCGGGGCAGACGAGCGTCTCGTAGCGCCCGCCGCCGAGTTGCGCTCTCCCGCGGGCCAGCGCCTCGGAGAGGTCCAGGTCGGCCCCCGGCGCGCGGTACATCTCCTGGGCCACGATGTCCGAGAACTGCGCGGCGGTCACCAGATGCGCGCGGGCCAGGACCGTGCCGGCCGCGGCGGGGTCGAAGAAGGCCCGGCCGCCGCGCCACACCGGGGAGCGGGTGGCGAAGTACAGCGCGCCCGGCACTTCGACCGGCACGGACGCCGCGGGTGGGCGGGGGTCGCGGCAACCTGGATAGGTGCGGGCCGCGCCGCGCGGGCGGCCGCCGGTGAGGTAGTGCGACAGCCGCTCCAGATGGGTGTTGGAGCCGTAGGCCGTGTACCAGACCATGGCAGGCGAGTGATCGGCGAACGGTGCCGTGGTGGTGTCGATGGTGCGCGCGCGCTTCATGGCCTTTGCCCTACCCGGTTCGGCGAAGGGTCCGGCCGCCCGCCCGGCCGGGCGGCAGGGACAGGCCGCCCGCCCGGCTCGGGAGGTTGGTCGCGGGCGGTGAGTCGCGGGCGGTGGGTCGCGCGCGGTGGGTCTCGGGCCGCGTCCGGCGACGGCACAGTCCGGTAACGCTCGTCAACCGCATCACTACTGTCACGTAGAGTGCCACACATACTTTCGAACGTGTTCAAGGCCATGCGGAGCCCGGGGGAGGGACTGCGGTATGCGCAGTGGAGCCAAGATCGCCGTCGTGGGCGGTGTGTTCGTGCTGTTCGCGGGCGGTGTGGGGTACGGCGCCCACAGCGCCCTCGGGGGTGGTGACGACGGGGGTACGGAGTCGAAGTCCGGCGCCGTCACGAAGAGGTCGGGGCCGCCGAGCGCCGAGGAGATCCGTACGACCGCGAAGGACTTCCTCGCCGCCTGGGCGTCCGGCCAGGCGCCACGGGCCGCGCAGCTCACCAACGACGCCGCCGAGGCGGAGCCTCTGCTCAGCTCCTTCCGCGACGGTGCCCACGTCAGCGGCGTGACGATGAAGCAGGGGAAGCCGGTCGGGCCGAAGGTGCCGTTCACGGTCAGCGCCACGGTCTCGTACGAGGGCGCGAGCAAGCCCTGGACGTACGCTTCCGAGCTCACGGTCGTCCGCGGTCTCACCACCGGCCGTCCGCTCGTCGACTGGGCTCCGTCCGTCGTCCACCCGCAACTCGGCGAGGGGGCGCGGCTGAAGACGGGGCCCACGGCCGCGCCGCCGATCAAGGCCGTCGACCGCAGGGGCAGGGAACTGACGAAGGAGAAGTACCCCTCGCTCGGTCCGGTGCTCGACCAACTGCGGCAGCGCTACGGGGACAAGGCGGGCGGCAAGCCCGGGGTGGAGCTGGTCATCAGCCCGGCTGACGGCGCGGACGGCGCGGACAGCACGGTGCTGACGCTGGCCGAGGGCGAGCCGGGCGAGGTGGTGACCACGCTCGACGCGGATGTCCAGGCCGCGGCGGAGCAGGCCGTGAAGCGGCACAGCGAGGCGTCGGTCGTCGCGATCAGGCCGAGCACGGGAGAGATCCGCGCGGTGGCCAACAACCGCGCGGACGGCTTCAACGCGGCGCTCGGAGGGCAGCAGGCGCCCGGTTCGACGATGAAGATCGTGACCGCGGCGCTGCTGCTGGACAAGGGGCTGGTCGCCGCCGACCGGAAGGTGGAGTGCCCGAAGAACGTGATGTACCAGGGGCAGACCTTCCACAACCTGGACCACTTCGACATCCCCGACGGCACGTTCACCCAGAGCTTCGCCCGCTCCTGCAACACCGCCTTCATCAAGCAGATCCGCAAGGTCGGCGACGACGCGGCGCTGTCGCGGCTGGCGCGGGACACGTTCGGCATCGGTCTCGAATGGAGCACCGGGGTGCCGACCTTCGACGGCTCGGTACCGGAGGGCGCCGGCGGGGAGGCGGCCGCGCAGTACATCGGCCAGGGCACGATCCAGATGAACGCGCTGACCGTCGCCTCCATAGCCGCCACGGCCAAGAACGGCGGCTTCCGGCAGCCCGTCGTGGTGCCGCGCTCGCTGGACGGTCGTGAACTGGCCACCGCGAACCGGCGGTTGTCGGGATCGGTGTGGGGGCAGCTGCGGGACATGATGCGGGCCACCGCCCAGTGGGGCTCGGGCGCGGAGGCGATGGCCGGCGTGCCCGGCGACAAGGGCGCGAAGACGGGGTCCGCGGAGGTGGACGGGCAGGCCACGTCGAACAGCTGGTTCGCCGGGTTCGCCGGGGACCTGGCGGCGGCCGCGGTGGTGCAGGCGGGCGGACATGGCGGCGACGCGGCCGGGCCGCTGGTGGCGTCGGTCCTCAAGTCCGGCTGAGGGCAGGGGCGGAGCCGGAACCGGGGCCGGGGCGGCCCGCGGCGGGACCGGCACGGAGCCTGCCCCGGGGCGGGACCCGCGCCGAACCGGGCCGGCCCGCACAGGCGGCCGAACGCCCCGCGCAGGCGACTCCCCGCACAGGCGACCGGCCGCCTCCCGCCGGCGGCCGGACCCGCCGCCTCCGCGGTACGAGGACCGCGCCCGAGCCCGCACCCGCACCCGCACCCAATCCGCGTACCGCCGACCGAAACGCTGTCGCATGGCCGGTACAGCCACCGCTAGCGTGACCGCCCATGAACACTGCCGGCTCCCCCGCCCACCCCCGTTTCGCCGAGGCCCTGCGCACGCTCGGCCTCGACGTCGAGGTACGCCGCTTCCCGGACGCCACGCGGACGGCCGCCCAGGCCGCGGACGCGATCGGCTGCGATGTGGCCGAGATCGTCAAGTCCCTGGTGTTCGTCGCCCAGGGGGTCCAGGGGGCGGAGGACCCTCAGGAGGGCGAGCCGGTGCTGGTGCTGATGGACGGCTCGTCGCGCGTCGACGTGGAGCTGGTGCGGCGGGAGCTGGGCGCCACCGCGGTCCGGCGGGCCGACGCCGACCTGGTACGGGAGACGACCGGGTACGCGATCGGCGGTGTGCCGCCCTTCGGGCACCGCACGGCGACCCGGGTGCTCGCCGACCGGGGTCTGCTCGACCACGCCGTGATGTGGGCGGCGGCCGGTACCCCGCACACCGTGTTCCCGCTCGACCCCGCGTCCGTGATCGCGCACGCGGGCGCGAAGCTGGTGGACGTGCGCGAGCGCCCGGCGTGACGGTCGCGGTTGCGCCGGCGGTCCTCGCCGCGCTCCGCCCCGAGCCGCCGCGCTCCGTCCTGCGCCGCCCTGCGCCGCACCGCGACGCCCCGCCCGGTGATCGGCCCGCCGTCCCCCTCGGCACGCCGCACGACCCGGTCATATCGCCGAGCGGACCGCCCGGACCAGGGCCTGCGCCCGGGGATCGGCCGTGACGCCCTTGCGCATGCCGTTGGTGACGTAGCCGAAGGCGACGCCGGACTCCGGGTCGGCGAAGGCGAGCGAACCGCCGCGGCCCGGGTGGCCGAACGAGCCGGGGCCCAGCAGGGGGGAGGCCGGGCCGTGGAGCATGTAGCCCAGGCCGAAGCGGGTGCCGACGACGAGGACGCGGTCGGGGCCGGTGGACTCCTCGGTGCGGGCGAGGGTGAGCGTGGCGGGGGCGAAGAGCCGGTGGCCGTCGACCGGGCCGATCGTCGCCGCGTAGAAGCGGGCCAGCGCGCGGGCGGTGGAGACGCCGCCGGAGGCCGGGAGCTCCGCGGAGCGGTAGCCGGGGTCGTTCTCGTCGGGCAACGGGTCGATCGCGCCGAAGGCCCGGCGGGTGAGGGAGTCGGGGTCGCGGTACGCCTCGGCGACGGAACGCTTGGGCCGCAGTTTCAGCCCGCCGCCGGATGCCGTGGGCGGTTCCCCGATCCGGCCGATCCTGCCGATCCGGTGGGCCTCGTCGCCGGGGGCCCCGATCCAGAAGTCCAGGCCGAGCGGGCGGGCCATCTCCTCGGCGGTCCAGCGGCCGATGGTGCGTCCGGTGACCCTGCGGACGAGTTCCGCCAGCAGCCAGCCGTAGGTGTGGGCGTGGTAGCCGTGATCGGTGCCGGGTTCCCAGGCGGGCGCCTGGGCGGCGACGGCGCGTGCCCCGGTCGTGCCGTCGGCGGCCTCCGCCGGGGTGAGCGGCCGGTCGAGCGCGGGCACTCCGGCCCGGTGCGACAGCAGGTGCCGTACCAGGGCCCGTTCCTTGCCCGCGGCCTTGAACTCCGGCCAGTACGTGCCGACGGGCGCGTCCAGGTCGAGCTGCCCGCGCTGGTGCAGCAGCAGCGGTACGGCCGCGGCGACGCCCTTGGTGGCCGAGCGCACGACCTGCGCGGTGTCCACGGCCCACGGTTCGGTGCCGTCCACGTCCCGGGTGCCGCCCCAGAGGTCCACGACCTTCACCCCGTCCCGGTAGACGGCGACGGCGGCGCCGTGCTCCCCACGCGCCTCGAAGTTGCGGGCGAACGCGTCCCGGACGGGCTCGAAGCCTTCCGCGACCGTGCCCCGGACGTCCACGTCCACCCCGACCTCTCCCTGCCGTTCCGCCCTGCCCCTCGCCCCACCATGGTGCAACGTGCCGGGCTGCGAACGGATTCCGGGTCGGTCACCGGCGGAGGGGAGCCCGCACCGGGCCGGTCACGCGCCCGTCGTCACGGCACGCGGATCGAAGCCGAAAGGCAGTTCCAGCCGGTGCGCGCGCATGAGTCCGGGGTCGGCGAGCAGGTCCTGGGTACGCCCGTCGGCGGCGATGACGCCCTCGCTGAGGATCACCGAGCGCGGGCAGAGCTCCAGTGCGTACGGCAGGTCGTGCGTGACCATCAGGACCGTGACGTCCAGGGAGCGCAGGATGTCGGCGAGTTCGCGCCGGGAGGCCGGGTCCAGGTTGGACGAGGGCTCGTCGAGTACGAGGATCTCCGGCTCCATGGCGAGGACGGTGGCGACCGCCACCCGGCGCCGCTGGCCGAAGGACAGGTGGTGCGGCGGCCGGTCCCGGTACTCCGCCATCCCCACCCGGTCGAGCGCCGTGCGGACCCGCCTCTCCAGGTCCTCCCCGCGGAGCCCGGCGGCCGCCGGGCCGAAGGCGACGTCCTCGCGCACGGTCGGCATGAACAACTGGTCGTCGGGGTCCTGGAAGACGATGCCGACCTTGCGCCGGACCTCCGCCATGTGCTGCCTGCCGACCGGCAGCCCGGCGACGGCGACCGAGCCGGCGCCGCCGGTGAGGATGCCGTTGAGGTGGAGGACGAGGGTGGTCTTCCCGGCGCCGTTGGGGCCGAGCAGGGCGACCCGTTCACCGCGGCCGACGGTGAGGTCGACCCCGAAGAGGGCCTGGTGGCCGTCGGGGTACGCGTACGCCAGACCGCGTACGTCGAGCGACGGCGGGACGGCGGCTGCCGGAGGGGGCGAGGTCATAGGGTCCAGCCAAGCAGACAGACGGCGAGTGCCGAGCAGGGGAGTGCGGCCGCGTACGCCCACTGGGCGCGGGACGCGGCGACCTCGTCGATGACGGGCATGGTGCCGGTGTAGCCGCGGCTGAGCATCGCCAGGTGCACCCGTTCGCCGCGCTCGTAGGAGCGGATGAACAGCGCGCCCGCGGACTTCGCGAGCACGCCCCAGTGGCGCACCCCGCGGGCCTCGAAGCCGCGCGAGCGCCGGGCGATGGCCATGCGCCGCATCTCGTCGGCGATGACATCGCCGTAGCGGACCATGAAGGACGCGATCTGCACCATCAGCGGCGGCAGCCGCAGCCGCTGCAGTCCGAGCAGCAGGGAGCGCAGCTCGGTGGTCGAGGCGAGGAGGACGGAGGTGGCGACGCCCAGCGTCCCCTTGGCGAGGATGTTCCAGGCGCCCCACAGGCCCGGCACGGACAGGGAGACGCCGAGCCACTCGGTGCGCTCGCCCGGCACCAGGAAGGGCATCAGCAGCGCGAAGGCAACGAACGGGACCTCGATCACCATGCGGCGCAGCACGAAGCCCGCCGGGACGCGGGCCGCCGCGGCGACGGCGGCCAGCAGCAGCGCGTACAGGCCGAAGGCCCAGACCGCCTCGCGGGGGGTGGAGACCACGACCAGCACGAAGCCGAGGGCCGCGGCGATCTTGCAGTGCGGCGGCAGCCGGTGGACCGGTGAGTGCCCGTGCCGGTAGAGCTTGTGCGCGTGCCCCGTGCTCATTGCGGCTCCGCTTCTCAGGCCCGCACGGTTTCCTTGCCGGCCTCGGTGGTGTCGAGGCGGCGACGGCGGACCACGAGGAAGACGCCGGTGCCCACCGCCAGCGTCGCGCCGACGCCGATCACTCCCGCGAGGCCGCCGGAGACCCGGGCGTCGTCGAATCCGCTGACGCCGTAGTCGGCGAGCGGGGAGCCGGCGGCGCCGTGGTCCTCCACCTTCCGGTCGAAGCCCTTGTCGGCCGCGACCCGCTCCAGACCGTCGGGGTCGGCGGAGGCGTAGAAGGAGACGAATCCGGCCAGGACCAGGGAGATCACCAGTCCGGCGAACAGCACCGGACGCGGGGAGGCGGCGGGTGCGGGCACGGCGGCGGGCGAGGCGTCGACCAGTTCGCCGTCCACACGCAGCTTGAGTGGCGCGGACAGCCCGCGGGCGCCGTGGACGAGGTCGGGCCGCACGGCGAGGACGGTGCCGACGGTCAGCGCCGTGATCACGGCCTCGCCGACGCCGATGAGGAGGTGGACGCCGGTCATCGCGCCGAGGACCGTGCCGACGGGCACGTCGGTGGTGCCGCCGATCGCGTAGAGGAGCGTGAAGGCGATGGCGGACGCCGGCACCGAGACCAGGGCCGCGACGAAGGTGGCGACCGTCACCGACCTGCGCTTCCGGGGCAGTACCCGTACCAGGGCGCGGAACAGGGTGTAGGCGACGACGGCCGTGACCACGCCCATGACCAGGATGTTGACGCCGAGCGCCGTCAGGCCGCCGTCGGCGAAGAGGACGCCCTGGAGCAGCAGGACCACGGATATGCACAGCACCCCGGTGTACGGCCCGACGAGGATCGCCGCGAGTGCCCCGCCGAGCAGATGGCCGCTGGTCCCGGCCGCCACGGGGAAGTTGAGCATCTGGACGGCGAAGATGAACGCGGCGACGAGCCCCGCGAGCGGCGCGGTCCGCTCTCCCCCGTGGCCTCCGGAATGGGCGGTGCCGGAAAGCTCCCGGCGGGCGCCGCGCAGGCTCACGGCGACGGCACCGGCGGCGGCGACCCCCGCCGCGGCGGAGACGGGGAGGTCGATGAATCCGTCGGGGACATGCATGGCGGGCTCCGCTTCCGGGGACAGGCCGCGCGTCGGGCCCGGCTGGTCGACGGTCCGATGATGCGCCCTGTTGCGAATCGATTGCAAGAGCGTAGCAGCGATAGATGCAAGCGACACGCCTGGGTTTTACGGGTGAAAATATGGGACATTAGAGGACAAAGCGAGCGAATGTGGGGAGCGTCCGATGTCTCACACTGTCGAGAGCCCCTCGGTTGTCGAACACGCCAAGGCCCGGATCATCAACGACGCCCCCCACTACCGGTCGGTGCCGGTGGCCCTCCGCTACGAGCCCGGCGGGGATCCCGACGCGGTGCGGTGCGTCTTCCCCAGCGGCACCGAATGGGCGTTCCGCCGCGAGCTCCTGGAGGCGGGGCTGCGCGCACCGGCCCGCGGGGGTCCGGTGGCCGTCTGGCCCTGCGGGCGTGCCCAGGTGGTCGTCGAGTTCCATTCGCCGGACGGGGTGTCGGTGATCCAGTTCGACGCCCACCCCCTCGTGCGCTTCCTGCACCGCACGCACGAGGAAGCGGCCGCGCCGGCAACGAGGGTGTGACGCCGGCACGGCGCGACGGACCGGGCCACCCGGCCGGCCCGCGCCGGCCGTCCGGCCCGCCATCGGGTCTGCGTCCGGCCCGGCCGGCAGACGGGCGCCCACCGGTCGATGCGACCGGTGGGCGCCCTGCGTTCTCCGGGGCCGGAGCGGACGGACGCCGCGCCCCGGCCCGGGCGGGACACCCGCCTGCGGACCGGCCGGACGCCGGCCTGCGGACCGGCCGGACGCCCGACGTGGACCGGCCCCGGCCCCGGCGGGACACCCGCACGCCGGCCGTGAGCCGGGCGCCGCCCGGGCCGGGCCGCGGTCAGGTGCCGACGAGTTCCCGCTCCTTGCCGCCGTCACCGGCCGGGGCGCCCGCGTCGCCCAGCTTCTCGCCCTCGACGTCCACGCTCGGCAGCACACGGTCCAGCCAGCGCGGCAGCCACCAGGCCTTGCCGCCCAGCAGCGCGAGCACCGCCGGCACGATCGCCATCCGGACGACGAAGGCGTCGAAGAAGACCGCGATCGCGAGTCCGAAGCCGATCATCTTCACCATCTGCTCGCCGGAGCCGATGAAGCCCGCGAACACCGCGATCATGATGACCGCGGCGGCGGTGACCACCCGGGCCCCGTGCCGGAAGCCGGTGACGATCGCCTGACCCGGCCGCTCGCCGTGCACGAACGCCTCGCGCATCCGCGTCACCAGGAACACCTCGTAGTCCATGGCGAGTCCGAAGACCACGCCCACCATGAAGATCGGCATCATCGACATGATCGGGCCGGTCTGCTCGACGCCGAAGAGGGAGCCGAGCCAGCCCCACTGGAAGACCGCGACGACCGCGCCGAGCGCGGCGACCACCGACAGCAGGAATCCGAGCGCCGCCTTCAGGGGCACCAGGACGGACCGGAAGACCACCATCAGCAGCAGGAACGCCAGCCCCACCACGAGGGCCAGATAGGGCGCCAGCGCGTCGTTCATCCGCTGCGAGAAGTCGATGTTCATCGCGGTGGCGCCGGTGACGTGCACCTCGTCGCCGGTGGTGTCGCGGATGGTGCGGACGAGGTCCTCGGTCTCCGTGGAACTGGGCCGGTCCTCGGGGATCACCGTGATCATCGCCGTGTCGCCGGCCTTGTTGTACGTGGCCGGTGTGACGGCCGCGACGCCGTCGAGCCCCGCGATGTCCTTCGCCGCGCCGTCCGCGGCCGCCTTGTCACCGTCGACGACGACGAGCAACGGACCGTTGAAGCCGGGGCCGAAGCCCTCGGAGAGCAGGTCGTACGCCTTGCGCTGGGTGGTGCTGGTGGGCTGGGAGCCGTCGTCCGGCAGGCCCATCTCCAGCGACGCGGCCGGCACGGCCACGGCACCGAGGCCCACGACACCGGCGAGCAGCACGGCGACCGGGCGGCGCAGCACGAACCGGGCCCAGCGGGTACCCATGTTGGGCTTGTCGTCCGCGGGCGCGGTCTGCTTCCGGGCCTTGCGGCCCAGCACCCGCTTGCCGGCGAAGCCGAGCAGGGCCGGGATCAGGGTGAGGGCGATGAGGACGGCGATGGCGACCGTGCCGGCGGCCGCGAAGCCCATCTTGCTGAGCATGGGGATGTTGACGACGGCGAGGCCGACGAGCGCGATGACCACGGTCAGTCCGGCGAAGACGACGGCGGAGCCGGCCGTGCCGGTGGCCCGTCCCGCGGCCTCCTCGTGGTCGCGTCCCTCGGCGAGCTCGGCCCGGTAGCGCGAGACGATGAAGAGCGCGTAGTCGATACCGACGGCGAGGCCGATCATCGTGGCGAGGGTGGCCGTGGTGGAGCCGAGGTCGAGGGTGCTGGCGAGCGCCGTGATGGTGGAGACGCCGATGCCGACGCCGATGATGGCGGTGAGCAGCGGGAGCCCGGCCGCGACCAGCGAACCGAAGGTGATGACGAGGACCACCGCGGCGACGCCGACGCCGATGACCTCGGACGCGCCGGTCTCCGGGGCGGCCAGCAGGGCGTCACCGCCGATCTCGACGGTCAGCCCCGCCTCCCTGGCCTGCTCCCCGGCCTCGGTGAGGGCCTCCCGGTCCTTGTCGGTCAGCTCCATGCCGCTGACCTTGTAGGAGACCTGGGTGTAGGCGATGGTGCCGTCCCGGCTGACCGCCTTGGCCTGGTAGGGGTCGACGACCGAGGCGACCTGGTCCGATCCGGACCTGAGCTCGGCGACGGCCTTCCCGACCTCGGCCCGGTGGGCGGGGTCCGTCATCTTCTCGCCGTCGGGCGCCTTGAAGACGACGCGCGCGGTCGCACCGTCGGCACTGGTGCCGGGGAAGCGCTCGTCGAGCAGGTCGAAGGCCTTCTGGGCCTCAGTACCCGGTATGGAGAAGGAACTTGACGCGGCGGTCGGCGCGGACGAGGCGGCGACTCCGGCGAGGGCGAACAGCCCTACCCACAGCAGCGCGACGAGCCGTCGGCGCCGGAAGGCGAACCGCCCGAGTTTGTAGAGGAAGGTGGCCACGAGGAGATCTCCCGGTCAGGTCGTAGGGGTGATGGGCAGGATTGACCAGCCCGACGACGTGAGCGGTTCGCGTCAGGTGGGACGGTGCGGAACTGCGGGGCGGGGAGAGTGTTGCGTGGGTTGCGGGGAGGGGTGTCGCACTCGGTTGCGGGAGGGTTCGCGCGGGGTGGGGAGGTCTCGCGCGACGCGGGGAGAGGACGGGGAGGGGACGGGGAAGGACGGGGGGAGGTCAGTCGCCGCCCGCGGGAACGCCCAGGGCGGGGAGCACGACCGCGTCCAGGTATTCGTGCAGGACGCTCTGCCCCATGGGCTCGTCACTGATCAGCGGATGGGCCACGAACGCGCCCACCAGCATGTGCGACAGGTACTTCAGGGCGGGGTTGTCCGCGGAGATCTCCCCGCGGGCGACCGCCCGCTGCAGCAGTACGTCGAGCCCGGTGATCTCGGGCTCGATGAACAGCTCGCGCAGCGCCTGCAGCAGGTCCTCGTTCTCGTGGACCGCCCGGGCGAGGCCGCACATCAGCGCGTTGTCCCGCTCCATCTGGCCGTCGTCGGCCTGGGACACCATCTCGTGGAAGTCGCCGCGCAGACTGCCGGTGTCGATCCGGGAGATGTCCACCGGTTTGCTGTTCCGCAGCGACATGGCGACCAGCTCGGGCTTGCTCCCCCACTGGCGGTAGAGGGTGGCCTTGCTGGAACGGGTGCGGGCGGCGACGGCGTCCATGGTGAGGGCGTCGTAACCGACCTCGCGCAGCAGGTCGAGCACGGCTTCGTACAGCTCGGCCGCGCGCTCGGGCGTGAGTCTGCTGCGAGCCATGACCAGCCTTCCGAACGAAACGGTTTCGTACACCAAGACCGTACCCCGCCGTCCAGCGAAACGAAACCGTTTCGTACGTGTCCTGGGCCACAGTCGCGCCGCCCCGGGAAAGCCCGGCTCCACAAGTTGCCGGGCCCCGCGCACGCGGAAAGCATTTAGGGGTGAGTGACGACGTCGCGTATCTCCGCTTCCCGCATCTCCACGCCGACTTGCTCTGCTTCGCGGCCGAGGACGACCTCTGGATCGCCCCCCTGGTCCCGGCGGGCGAGAGTCCCGGCCGGGCCTGGCGGGTCACCGTCGACCGGACACGGGTCGGGCACCCCCGCTTCTCCCCGGACGGAAGCCTCATCGCCTACACGACCTGGCGCAGCCTGGACCCGGAGGTCCATCTGGCACCGGTCGGCGGCGGACCGGCACGCCGCCTCAGCTACTGGGGCTCGACCGACACCCGGGTCTGCGGCTGGGACCCGGACGGCAACATCCTCGCGGTCTCCTCGCACGGCCAGCCCTTCTCCTACTTCTCCTGGGCCTACAAGCTGCCCACGGACGGCGACCCGGGAAAGCGCCTGCCCTGGGGGCCGGTGTCCGACATCTCCGTCGCCGACGCCGGCGGGCAGCACCGCACCCTGCTGCTCACCGGGAAGCCACCGCACGAGCCGGCCGGGTGGAAGCGCTACCGGGGCGGCGCCATGGGGCGGCTCTATCTGCACGGCGAACGGCTGCTCGCGGACATCGGCGGCCATCTCGACTGCCCGATGTTCGTGGGCGGCCGCATCGCGTTCCTCTCGGACCACGAAGGCGTCGGGAACCTGTACTCCTGCCTGCCCGACGGCACGGATCTGCGCCGGCACACCGACCACGACGCCTTCTACGCCCGGCACGCCTCCAGCGACGGCAGCCGGATCGTCTACCAGTGCGCCGGCGACCTGTGGATCGTGGAGGACCTGGCGCCCGGCTCCCAACCGCGGAAGCTGGACGTCTGGCTCGGCGGCCCGCGCGCCGGACGGCGGCGCCACCAGGTCCCCGCCGCCAGCAACGTCGCCGGCCTCTCCGTCGACACCACCGGCCGTGCCAGTGCGGTCGTCGTCCGCGGCAGCCTGTACTGGCTGACCCACCGCGACGGGCCGGCGCGCACCATCGCCGACACCCCGGGCGTCCGGGTACGGCTGCCGGTGATGCTGGGCAGCGGCGGCGGGCAGGTCGCGTACGTCACGGACGCGGACGGCGAGGACGCCGTCGAGATCGCGTACCTGCCCCGGGCCAGCGGCCACCGGCCGCCCCGGCGGCTGGCGTCGGGACGGCTGGGCCGGGTGCTGGAGATGGTCTCCGACCCGGCCGGGGAGCGGCTCGCGATCGCCTCGCACGACGGGCGGCTGCTGCTGATCACGGTGGCGGAGGAGGAGGGGGCCGAGGCGGTACGGGGGGCGGGGACGGGGGGCGAGGCGTCCGGAGCCGGCGCGTCCGGGACCGAGACGTCCGGGACCGAGGCGTCCGGAGCCGGCCCGTCCGGCACCGGCGCGTCCGGCACCGAGGCGTCCGGAGCAGGCCCGTCCGCGACCGATGCATCCGGCACCGACGCGTCCGCCACCGACGCGTCCGGAGCCGCGTCCGGAGCCGCGTCCGGCGGTGCGGATTCCGGATCGGCGGACGGGAGCGCAGGCTCCGGCGAGGGCGTCGTCACCGAACTGATCCGCTCCGTGAACGGCCCCGTGCGCGATCTCGCCTTCTCCCCCCGGGGGAACTGGCTCGCCTGGTCGCACCCCTTCATCGGCCGCTCCCTGCGGCAGATCAAGATGGCCCGCATCGACGGCCCCGGCCCCCGCACCGTCGTCGACGTCACCAACGGCCGCTTCGAGGACGAGTCCCCCGTCTTCACCCGCGACGGCCGCTACCTGGCGTTCCTGTCCTGGCGCGGCTTCGACCCGGTGTACGACGTGCACACCGGCGACCTGTCCTTCCCGCTGGGCTGCCGCCCCTATCTCGTACCGCTGTCGTCGGCGACGCCGTCGCCGTTCGCGCTGCTGCCCGACGGACGGCCGGCGGCCGGCGGGCTCGACCCCGCCGAGGCCGACATCGGGGAGGGCGCGGCGATGGTGGAGGTGGAGGGGCTGGAGAGCCGGGTCACTCCGTTCCCCGTGGCCGCCTCCAAGTACTCCTCCCTGCACCCCGTCGCGGGCGGCGGTCTGGTCTGGTTGCGATGGCCGATCTCGGGCGCGCTCGGCGAGACGTTCGCCAACCCCGCCGACCCCTCGCACCGGCCGACTTTGGAGTACTTCGACATCCCCAAGGCGCGCAGGACCGAACTCGTCGCGCACCTCGACTGGTTCGCGGTCAGCGGCGACGGTTCCCGGCTGGTGGTCTTCGACGACGGCGAGCTGCGCGCCGTACCGGCGACCGAGTCCGGCGACAGCGACTCCACGGTCTATCTCGACATGCGCCGGATCCTGCACGAGGTGGACCCGCCCGCGGAGTGGCGCGGCGCGTACCAGGAGGCCGGCCGGCTCATCCGCGACTACTACTGGGACCCGGGCATGTGCGGGATCGACTGGGACGCCGTGCTGGACCAGTACCGCCCGCTGCTCGAACGGGTCGCCTCCCCCGACGAGTTCGCCGATCTGCTCCGTGAGGTGCTCGGCGAACTGGGCACGTCGCACGCCTACGTCACGCCCGCGCGCCGCAACGAGGGACCTCCCCACTACCAGCGGGCGATGGGCCTGCTCGGCACCAACCTGGCACGCAGGGAGGAGGGCTGGACCGTGGTCCGGATCCTGCCCGGCGACTCCTCGGACTCCAAGGCGCGGTCCCCGCTCGCGGGCACCGGGATCCGCGAGGGCGCCGTGCTGACGCACGTCGACGGACGCCCGGTGGACCCGGTGACCGGCCCGTACCCGCTGCTGGCCGCGGCAGGGGGGACGACCGTGGAGCTGACCTTCCGGCCCGCCGAGGGCGAGGGCCCGCCGCGGCGGGTGGCGATCGTGCCGCTGATCGACGAACGCCCCCTGCGCTACCAGGACTGGGTCGCCAAACGGCGTGCGGTGGTACGGGAGATGAGCGGCGGCGAGTGCGGCTACCTGCACATCCCCGATCTCGGCGGGTCGGGCTGGGCCCAGTTCAACCGCGACCTGCGGATGGAGGTGTCACGGCCGTCGCTGATCGTGGACGTGCGCGGCAACGCGGGCGGCCACATCAGCGAGCTGGTCATGGAGCAGCTGACGCGCAAGATCCTGGGCTGGGACCTGACGCGGAACGCGCAGCCGGTCTCGTACACCTCGAACGCCCCGCGCGGACCGATCGTGGCGCTCGCCGACGAGGCGACCTCCTCAGACGGGGACATGATCACGGCGGCGTTCAAGCTGCTGGGCGTGGGCCCCGTGGTGGGCCAGCGGACCTGGGGCGGTGTGGTCGGCATGACCGGCCGGCACCGGCTCGTGGACGGGACGGTGATCACGGTGCCGATGAACGCCGCGTGGTTCGACGCGTACGGCTGGTCGGTGGAGAACCACGGCGTCGAGCCGGACATCTTCGCCGAACGGCCGCCGCTGCACTGGGCCGAGGGCAAGCGCACCGATCTCGACACCGCGGTCCAGGTCGCGCTGGACCGGCTCGCGAAGGATCCGGCCAAGACCCCTCCGGGGTACGACGACGTCCCCGACCGGCGCCGCCCCCCGCTGCCGCCGCGTCACTGAACGACGAGGGCGGGGGCCGGCCGCGCCCGCCTTCCCGGCCCGTCCGGCCACGGAAAAGGCCCGTCCGGCCACGGAGAAGGGGCGCACCCCGTGCACTGGGTGCGCCCCTTCGGCATGCCCCGGACGTCAGGCGTCGTGACGACGGTGCATCGGGTCGTCGCCCATCTCACGCTCCGGACGGCGGCGCTCCTGGCCGTGCTCCTGGCCGTGCTCCTGACCCCGCTCCCGGCCGCGCTCCTGCGGGGGGCGCTGCTGCGGCCGCTGCTGCGGCGAGCGCTGCGAAGCCTCCTGCTTCATGCCGGGCTTCTGCTTCCCCTGCTCCTTGAGCTGGTCCGCCTTGTCCTTGAACTGATCCTGGATACCCATCTGGTTCACTCCTGGAAGGGTGAGAGGTACGGGGGCCGTTGGGCCGGCCCCCGGGGCCTCGACCAGACTGGCATGAGCGGACATTCCGCGCATTTCGATCAGTTACGCTCCGTACGTTCCCGCTCGTCAGCGGCCCCGCCGGCGCCCACGAGCCCCGTCCGCATCCCGCCGAGCCGCGGCTCGAAACGCCTCATCTCACGCCGGCCCACCAGCCCGATGAGGCTCGGAAGGCCGCCGCGGACCGACTGCATCCCGCGCAGCCACCACTGCGCGTACACATGGGCGGAGCGCCGCTCGATCCCGGCGACGAGCCGGTCCACGGCCGGTCCGAGCGGGTAGGTGCGGTTCGACGGCCACGGGAGCCGCTGCCGCAGTTCCCGCATCACGTCGTGCAGGTCGGCCCCGCGCACCATGTCCGTGTCGGTCCAGGACAGATAGCCGACGCCCACCTTCACGCCCTTGTGGCCCACTTCGGCCCGCAGGCTGTGGGCGAAGGCCTCGACCCCCGACTTGGAGGCGCAGTACGCCGTCATCATCGGCGCCGCGGTGATCGCGGCGAGCGAGGCGATCTGGAGGAAGTAGCCGCGGGACTCGACCAGGACCGGCAGGAAGGCCCGGCAGGTGACCGCGCTCCCGATGAGGTTGACCTCGATGACCCGCCGCCACGCCTCCGGGTCGGAGTCCGCGAACGGGCCTCCCGACGCCACACCGGCGTTGGCGACGACGATGTCGACCTTGCCGAAACGCTCCTTGACCTCACGGGCCACCCGCGTCATCGCGACATGGTCGGTGACGTCGGCGTGCCAGTGGTCGCACTCTCCGTGCAACCGCCCGGCGACCGCCTTGAGTTCGTCCGGCTCCAGTCCGACGAGGGCGACCTTGGCCCCGCGTGCGGAGAGTTTGCGGGCCAGCAACTCGCCGACGCCGCGGGCGGCTCCGGTCACCACGGCCACCTGCCCTTCGAGGCTGCCCCTGGTCATGCCTTCTCCTCCTGCGTCGTAGGGGTGCCCGGACGGGCGGCGGCCTCCCGCACCGTACGGGGCTCCCGCGCGGCGGGGATCTCCCGGGCCGTACGGGAATCCGGACGGGCCGCGGCGCCCCGGGCCGTACCGGAATCCTGCTGCGCCGCGGCCTCCCAGGCCGTACCGGAATCCTGCTGCGCCGCGGCCTCCCGGGCCGTACGGGACCCCTGCCCGGCAGCGGCCTCCCGCCCCAGGTACGCGTCCACCAGCTTCCTGATCTCCGCCGTGACCGCCTCCGGAGCCTCCACCGGGGTCATGTGCCCCGTCCCGGCGAGTTCGACGAGCCCCGTGCACTCGGGCAGCGACGCGGCGAGCGCCCGGGCGTGGACGATCGGGGTGAGCCGGTCCGCGGTACCCGCGACGACCGCCGTGGGCAGCCTCATCTCCCGTACGCCGGAGTCCAGATCGAGCCCGGCGAGGACATGCGCCCAGGCCACCCGGGTCCGGCGCGGGCAGGCGTGCACGATCCGGGCGCACTCGGCGACCCGCTCCGGTGCCGTGCCCGGACCCATCGTCGCGTAGCGCAGGATCCTCCGGGAGACCGGCGTGACCGGGCCGAGCGGGGCACGCGAGCCCAGGATCGCCCGGGTGAGCCGGGTGCGGAACGCACCGGCCCGCATCGGCACCACGAGCGACTCGGCGACGAGCCGCGAACTGCCCGTGCTGCACAGCAGCGCGGCCGCGGCGTGCTCGGCGAACCCCGGCCGGGACGCGGCCGCCATGAGCGTCATCCCGCCCATCGAGTGCCCGGCGAGGACGGCCCGTTCGCCCGGCGCCAGCGCGGCGGCGAGCACGGCCTCCAGATCGTCGGCGAGGGCCTCGGTGCCGTACCCGTACCCGTACCCGGCGACGGCCCCGGCCCCGGCCCCGGCCTCGCCGACGGCGGGTGTGCGACCGTGCCCTCGCTGGTCGTAGGCGATGACCCGGTGGTCGGCGGCCAGCTCCCTGATCTGTGCCGCCCAGAACCGGGTGGAGCAGGTCCAGCCGTGCGCGAGCACCACTGCGGGCGCGCCGTCGGGGCCGTGGACCTCCACGTGCAGGCGGGAGCCGTCGGCCGAGACGGCGGTCAGTTCGCGCGCGGCGACGGGCGGGGCGGGGGCCGTCGCGAACCGCTGCATGAGCCGGCTCACGCGCCCTCCTCCCCCACCGCGGCGGGGACGGCTCCGGTGCTCCCGGCCGCCCGGTCCGCGGCAGCGGTGCGGGGCGCGCGGATCACCTCGTACTCGGCGAGGTCGACCGTGCGGGTCTGCCGCCGGAACTCCCCGGTCGTACCGGGCCAGAGGGTGGTGTTGCGGCCGCTCGCGTCGAGGTACCAGCTGGAGCAGCCGGTGTTCCAGACGGTCCGCTTCATCCGCTCCTGGACCCGCCGGTTCCAGGCGTGGACCGCGGACGGGCGGGCGCCGAGCGCGACCCGGCCGCCGAGGACGTCCAGCTGGCGCAGGTAGTCGGCCAGGTAGTTCAGCTGGGACTCGATCATCAGGATCATCGAGCTGTTCCCGAGGCCCGTGTTGGGGCCGATGATCGTCATCCAGTTGGGGAAGCCGGCGGCGGTGGCGCCGCGCAGCGACTCCATGCCGTCCTTCCAGGCCTCGGCGAGGGTGTGGCCGTCCGCGCCCACCACCCGGTCGGCGATCGGCAGGTCGGTGACGTGGAAGCCGGTGCCGAACACGATCGCGTCGACCTCGGCCTCCGCGCCTCCGGCCGCGACCACCGTGGAGCCGCGGACCTCGGTCAGCCCGGAGGCGACGACGTCGACATTGGGCCGGGCGAGCGCCGGGTAGTAGTCGCTGGACAGCAGGATCCGCTTGCAGCCGATGCGGTAGGACGGCGTCAGCTTCGCCCGCAGGGCCGGGTCCTTGACGGACTTGGCCATGTTGGCCTTGGCCATCGACTCGATCAGGCCGAGCTGGTTCGGGCGCTTGGTGAACGCGCTGACCTGCAACTCCCGGATGCCCCAGAGCAGTCCGCGGCGGACGGTCGAGGTCAGCGGCAGCAGCCGGTGCAGCCGCCGCTCGCCCGCGCCGATGGCCCGGTCCATCCGCGGCAGCACCCAGGGAGGCGTGCGCTGGAACAGCGTCAGCTTCGCCACCAGGGGCTGGATGGCAGGCACGATCTGGATGGCGGACGCACCGGTACCGATCATCGCGACCCGCTTGCCGCGCAGGTCGTAGTCGTGGTCCCAGCGCGCCGAGTGGAAGACCCGGCCGGGGAACCCGTCGAGCCCGGGGATCTCGGGGACCTTGGGGTCGGACAGCGGGCCGGTGGCGGAGACCACGACGTCGGCGGTGAACGCGCCCCGCGAGGTCTCGATCTCCCAGTGCAGTTCGCCGGTGTTCCAGCGCATCATCAGCACGTCGTGGCCGAAGCGGAGATGCGGGCGGATCCCGAAGGTGTCGGTGACGTGCTCCAGGTACGCCCGGATGTGCTCCTGCCCGGAGAAGGTCCGGGGCCAGTCGGGGTTGGGCGCGAAGGAGAACGAGTAGAGATGGGACGGCACGTCGCAGGCGCAGCCGGGGTAGCTGTTGTCCCGCCAGGTCCCGCCGACCGATTCGGCCCGCTCGAGCACGACGAAGTCGGTGATCCCCTCGCGGCGCAGCCGGACGGCGGCGCCGAGACCGCCGAACCCGGATCCGATCACCGCCACCCGCACGTGCTCGTACCGCTGGCTCATGCCGCCTCCCGCAGACAGACTCCCACCGGACCGCGCCAGCAATCACTGGCACGATGGGAGGGTAGAGCCTCCGCATACCGAGCGGTAGGGGTGGAACCGAACAAGTTACCGGCGGTACAACATAGGCTGGCGGACGTGACGGACGAGCTGCGCACGGATCGCGAGACCCGCGAGACCCGCGAGTACCGCATGGAGGAGCTGGCCGAGCAGGCCGGAATCACGGTGCGCACCCTGCGCTTCTACCGCGAGCGGGGACTCATCCCCCCGCCTCGCAGGGAGGGCCGGATCGCCTGGTACGACGACCACCACCTGGCCCGGCTGCGGACCATCGCGGCCCTGCTGGAGCGCGGCCACACCCTCAGCGGCATCGCCGATCTGGCGTCCGCGTTCGACAGCGGCCGCGACGTCGGCGAGGTGCTGGGCCTCGGCGAGCCCACCGAGGAGACCCCGGCCCGGCTCACCCCCGAGGACCTGGCCGACTACTTCGAGGGCGACGCCACCGCGGAGAACCTCACGGCGGCGCTCGACCTCGGCTATCTGGCGACCGACGGAGACGAGATCGTCCACATCAGCCGCCGGCTGCTCGACGTCTCGTCCGCACTGGTGAAGGAGGGCGTCCCGCTGTCGGCGGTCCTCGCGGCGGGCCGCGAGGTGCGCGGCCACGCCGAGGCGCTGGCGTCCCTCTTCGTCGAACTGCTGCGCTCCCACGCGGCCGAGGGGGACCTGGAGCGGCTGCGCCCGCTGGCGAAGAGCGTGGTGGACGCGGAGCTCTCGATGGCGATGGACCGCCGCCTGCGCGGGTCGTGACCGGTGGGACCCGGCCCGGCCGACAGGCTTCGGACCGACCGGCAGGGCCCGGCCCGACCGCCACGCGCCGGTCGGCCCCTGCACG
This sequence comes from Streptomyces tirandamycinicus, assembly GCF_003097515.1. Lineage (NCBI taxonomy): Bacteria > Bacillati > Actinomycetota > Actinomycetes > Kitasatosporales > Streptomycetaceae > Streptomyces > Streptomyces tirandamycinicus. The sequence goes on from NZ_CP029188.1 coordinate 2,811,474, forward strand.
GTGGCGGTGCGCGGAGGTCCGGCGTGCGGCCCGGCCGGGACGTCAGGCGCGGAGGCCCGGAACGGGCCCGGCCCGGACATCAGGCGCGGAGGCCCGGAACGGGCCCGGCGCGCGGCCCGGCGCGCCGCCTGGGGCCCGGCCCGGGGCTACGACTCGAAGACCGCCGTCACCGGCGCGTGGTCGCTCCACCGCTCCGCGTGGCTAGCGGCCCGCTCCACGTACGCCTTCACGCACCGCTCCGCGAGGCGCGGGGTCGCCACCAGCAGGTCGATGCGCCACCCCGTGTCGTTGTCGAAGGCGCGGCCCCGGTAGGACCACCAGGAGTACGGGCCCTCCTGCCCGGGGTGCATGGCGCGGACGACGTCCACGTACCCGGCGCCGGTCTCGCCGTCGCCGTACACCCGGCCGAGCCACTCCCGCTCCTCGGGCAGGAAGCCGGAGTTCTTCCTGTTGCCGCGCCAGTTCCTCAGGTCGGCCTCCTGGTGGGCGATGTTCCAGTCACCGCACACCAGCACGTCACGGCCGTCGGCCGCCGCGCGTTCCCGCAGATCCCGCAGATACGGCAGGAACGCGTCCATGAAGCGGTACTTCTCGTCCTGGCGCTCGGTGCCCACGTCGCCCGAGGGGAGGTAGAGGCTGGCGACCGTGACAGCGGGCAGGTCGACCTCGACATAGCGTCCGGCGCCGTCGAACTCCTCACTGCCGAACCCGGTGCGCACCGCGTCCGGCTCGCGCCGGGTGAGGACGGAGACGCCGGCGCGGCCCTTGGCGGCGGCCGGGACGTGCACCGCGTGCCAGCCGTCGGGGCTGCGCACCTCGTCGGGGAGCTGGTGGGCCTCGGCCCGTACCTCCTGAAGGCACACCACGTCGGCGGAGGTCCCCGCCAGCCACTCGACGAAGCCCTTCCTGGCGGCGGCCCGCAGCCCGTTCACATTCACGCTGGTCACAGTGAGCACCCCGGAACAATAGCCGGAAGGCCGACCGTGCATAGATGTACGATATGTCGCATGAACATCCAGCCCATGCGCTTCGACCACCCCGACGCCGTCAAACTCAACGACCAGGTGCAGCTGGAGTACGCCGCGCGCTACGGCGACGAGGGCGATGTCACACCCCTGGACCCCTCGATGTTCGTCCCGCCGCGCGGACTCTACCTGCTGGCCTACGACGGGCTGGGCCGCCCGGTGGCCACCGGCGGCTGGCGCACCCAGGACGAGAACGCCGAGGGGTACGCGAACGGCGACGCCGAACTGAAGCGGATGTACGTCGTCCCCGAGGCGCGCGGTCTGGGCCTGGCGCGGCGCGTGCTGGCGGCACTGGAGGAGGACGCCCGCGCGGCCGGCCGCACCCGCATGGTCCTGGAGACCGGCACCGCCCAGCCCGAGGCCATCGCGCTGTACACCTCCAGCGGCTACGAGCCGTGCGCCAAGTTCGGCCACTACCGCCACTACGAGACCAGCCGCTGCTTCGCCAAGCCGCTCACCCGGCGCTGAGCCCGGCGCCCGCTGAGCCCGGCGCCCCGACGCTTCCCTCGACCCCGCGAGCGGGGAGAGTCCCGCCCGGCCGGCGCCCTCCCTCGGCGCCGACGGCTCCGCCGCCCCTGACGGCTCCCGCGGTTCCACCCACCTCCGCGGTTCCACCCACCTCCGCGGTCCCGTCTGCCTCAACGGCCCCGGCAGCCCCCTCGAGCACTCCAGTCCTGACGCGCTCCTGACAAGTTCGGCCAGGCGTGGCAACCTGCCTCACGAACGTCGATCCGCACCGTTCTCATCCCCCACCTGCCCCGGCAGAAGGAGACATGCGTGAGACGCCATCGCACAGCCGCAGCGATCCTGTTATCAGTCGGCGCTCTGCTCACGGGCGGCCTGACGGCCACCACCACCGCCCACGCCGCCGCACCGGCCCCCTCCCCCGCCCCCAGCGCCGCGGCCCACCACGCCACGGCCGCGGAGCAGCAGAAGGCCCGCGCCTTCTGGACCGCGGAGCGGATGCGCGCCGCGGCCCCGCTCGACCTCCACCTCGGCCCGGACGCGCTCAAGACCCTCAAGGCCCCCAAGCCCGGGGCCGTGACGACGACCGTGGCCCCGACCGCCTTCCCCCAGGCGGGCGGCCCGTGGACCGGCGGCGGCGCGGTCGTGAAGACCTCCGGCCGGCTCTTCTTCACCTTCCAGGGCCGCAACTCGTCCTGTTCGGCGAACGCCGTGACCAGCCAGAACGGCAGCACCGTCATGACGGCCGGACACTGCGTCAAGTACCAGGGCAGCTGGCACACCAACGTCGTCTTCGTGCCCGCGTACGACAACGGCCAGGCCCCGTACGGCCAGTGGAGCGCCACCAAGACGCTGACCACCCCGCAGTGGCAGGCGACCGAGGACATCAACCACGACATCGGCGCGGCCGTGCTCGCCCCGCTGAACGGCCAGAAGCTGACCGCGGTCACCGGCGCCCAGGGCATCCAGTTCAACGGCGGCTACAACAAGCAGATGTACGCCTTCGGTTTCCCGGCCGCGTCCCCGTACGACGGCACGAAGCTGATCTACTGCAGCGGAAACAGCTCCAAGGACTGGCTGTTCACCCAGGACCACAGCCTGGGCTGCAACATGACCGGCGGCTCCAGCGGCGGCCCCTGGTTCACCGGCTTCAACGAGACGGCGGGCACGGGCCTGCAGGTCTCGGTGAACAGCTTCGGCTACATCTTCCTGCCGAACCGGATGTTCGGCCCGTACTTCGGCAATGAGGCGAAGGCGCTGTACGACAGGGCCCAGACCTCCTGACCCCAGGCGCCGGCGGGGCCCGTCCCCCGCCGGCCGCCGAACACCCAGGCCCCGACGGGTACATGAGTGCGGCGAGTACGCGAACGCGGTGGAGCCGCTCAGGGAAGCGGCACGCCACGGGCCGCGAGCCAGAGCGCGTACCACTCCTCGTGGTCCAGGTCCGGCTCCCGCCGCGCGGCCTGCCCGCAGGCGCGGATGCGCTCGGGGCTGGCGGTGCCGATCACCGGGGAGATCCGCGCCGGATGGCGCTGCAGCCACCACAGCAGCACCGTCTCCGGCGGCACGCCCTTCCGCTCGGCGAGGGAGGCGACCAGCCGCGCCGCGGCCTGCTCCTCCGGCGTCTCCTGCCGTCCGGTGAACCGGCCCTGCGCCAGTGCGCCCCAGGCCTGGAGCTCGATGCCGTTGTCCCGGCAGTACTCGAGGGTGCCGAAGGGGAAGCCGTTCTTGGCGGCCGCGGGGGTGTTCACGACCACCCCGGCCTCAAGCCAGTCGCGCCGCTGCAGGCTCATCTCCAGCTGGTTCGCGACGAGCGGCACGTCCAGCCGGGCCCGCAGCGCGGCGATCTGCGCCGCCCCCATGTTGGACACCCCGAACCGCCGCACCAGACCCTGCCGGTGCAGCGAGCTCAGGGCCTCGGCGATGTCGTCGGGATCGGCCAGCGGGTCCGGCCGGTGCAGCAGCAGCACATCGATCACATCGGTACGCAGCCGCGCCAGACTCTCCTCGACCCGCCGCACGACGGTCCGCCCGCGCAGGTCGTAGATCCCCGGGCGCTCCCCGTCCGCGAGACGGATACCGCACTTGGTCTGCAGCACGATCCGCTCCCGCAACCCCGGAGCACGGGCCAGGACCTCGCCGAAGACGGCCTCCGCCTTGCCGTGCCGGTAGATGTCGGCGTGGTCGAACCTGGTGACGCCGTTCTCCAGCGCCGCCTCGACCGCCGCCTCCGCGGCGGCTATGTCCCCGGGGCCGTACGGCGCGGTATCCCACGTCCCACCGAGCCCCATGCAGCCGTACAGCAGCCGATCGCCTGCCGTGCCTGCCCTGCCCGTCGTCTCCGTCGCGCCTGCCGTGTCCGTCTTCGTCGTCACCCGGCGACCCTACTGGCCACGGCTGGCCACGGCTCGGGCGCGGGTGGCGGGAGGGTGCCGCGCTCGGGAGGGTGGTGGGCCGGTGCGCCACGGCCGGCCGACGATACCGGCCGGCGCCCCTCGGGCCGAGCCCTCCGCCAGGCCCGATCCAGGAGGTCCGGCCCGGCCGCGGTGCACTCCCCGACCAGGCGGGATGCCGGAAATGACGCACTAGCGACGCACGCGTCAGTACCCTGAGTGACCCATCCGTAGTTCTCGGTGAGGATTCGTCATGCCGTACCCTCCACTACTGGTCAAGCCCATGCGGGAAGAGCTGACCAGCATCGGCTTCGTCGAGCTGCTGTCCGCCGACGACGTAGACCGTGCCATGAAGGACGCCCGCACCGGCATGACCCTGGTGGCCATCAACTCCGTCACCGGCTGCGCGGCCGTCATGGCCCGGCCTGGTGCCCGGCTCGCCCTCTCAGGCGACGCCAAGCGTCCCGACCGGCTGCTCACCGTCTTCGACGAGCAGGACATCGAGGCCACCGCCCAGCTGCGCTCCTACTTCGCGGACATCCCCCCGTCCCACCCCTCCTTCGCCCTCTTCAAGGACGGCGAACTCGTCCACTTCATCCCCCGCCACCGCATCGAAGGCCGCGACGCCCAGAGCCTCGCCGCCGACCTCGAAGCCGCCTTCAACGAGTTCGGCCAGTGACAGCCCGACCGTCGCGCGGACCGGTTCGACGTTCCGTATGAACGGTCCGGAGCCGTCTCCGGAGCGTCCCCGTTGCGGGCTGCCCCAGGCGGACCCGGCCGATGCGTGTGCCGAGCCGTTGGCGGTCGCTTCCCCTCCGCCCACGGGTGGCTTCCCGGGTTGACGGGCCGATCAGCAGTCGTAGCGGTGCGCGTACGGCATGTCCGGGCACGCTGAGCAGACGAACAGGTACATGCCGCCGAGGTCGCCCATGTCCATCCCGTGGCCGATGGCGTCGACCACCGTGGGGTCGGTCGTGGTACCCGGGCCGGGGTCCGAACTCCCGGGTTCCTGCTCGTCGAGCGGCGACCAGCACCCTTCGACCGGCTCCGTGGCGGTGATGCTGAGAAGGTGGTCCATGCGCCGGCCGCAGCGGCAGTCGGGCCAGTCGGGCTCCTGAAGCCAACCCGGATAGCCTCCGACCTTGCTCTGGACGGTGGTGGCCATCTCGTAGTAGGAGAACCCGAGCGCCTCCTCGATCTCATCGAACCGTTGACTCAAGGCCTGGGCGAGGTCTACCGGAAGGTCCCCGTGGGGGAACTCCACCACCCGTGTCGGCGTCACCGTGCAGGGCCGGGGCATGAAGTCCTCGTCGCACTCGTACGGCACCGGCGGCTCCGGCAACACCCGCCCCGCCGCGACCGTCTGCTCGTTGCGCCAGTACACCTTCGGCAGCGCAGACCCGACCTCGTCATCGTGGATCAAGGGGCACCACACGACCTGCAGCACGTCCATGGCCCACGGGAACGGCAGCTCAGGCACATCCCGTGCATAGAGCTGCACGACCGGCACCATCGCCACCGGCTCGGGTCCGACCACCTCGGTGGGAGTCCTCAGCGGCCTCCAGTGCCCTGGCTCGGCACACAGCGGCCACGGTTCATCGGCCGGCCACAGCAGGGGACCGCCGATGGAGCTGGCGTGTACGCCGGGTTCTCCACTTCGCGGATACAGCAGGGTCGTCTCCCGCCCGAGACCGGCGAGTTCCGGTATCAGCGACTCCACGTCGAACGGCACTGGGCGGATGCGGTGGGGCATGATGCGTTCCTTATCGGTGATCAGGTCCGGAGCTCCGCCGGCAACCGCCGCCAGCACCGACATCCTCGCAAACACGCCACCGGCATGGAGACAGGGTCCTTCCTGAGCAGCCTTCGCCTTCGCGGCACCGAACCCGAGCGAACTCGGGAACGCCCCGTCGCCTGCGGGGCGTTCCCGAGCAGCCCCGCCCAGACGGGTCAGAAGCCGATGAGGATCGCCTCCCGCTGGTGGTACGGCCGCTCGATAAGGGGTGGAGCCAGGGCGGCCACGCACGGCAGAGTGGGACGGTGAGTGAACTGTGGGCACATACCCTGACGTGGGCAGACGTGGATCCGGCTCGACATCCGTTCGAGCTCGGCGCCGATGCGGCCGAGGAGTTGGCGAGCGCTGTCGCGTCCTTGCTGCCCCACGCTGACGCCGCTCGCGAGGATCGCTTGCGTTCACTGGCTCCCGTCACCGAGTTCCTGGCGGGCCGGTACGGCCGATGGGCCTGCGGATGGAACTGGTCGGTCGGCGAGGGCGACGTCGACGGAGGCGTCGTCGAGGTGTGGTGCTGTTCATCCGACTCCGTGACGACCCCTGAGGCGACCGCCCCGCTGGTTGTCGACTCCCTTCTGGAATGGCGTGGCTGGCTGGAGGATCTGGCGGAGCGATTCGCGGACCTGTCCCCGCCGAGGAGCACCCCGGCACCTTCGGCGGACCACTGGTACTGGGAGCGAGCATGCACCCGCCTGGTCACCACCGTGGCCGACCGCACCCAGGCCGAAAGCGGCTGGTACGGGCACTGCGAGCAAGTCCTCCGATGGTTCCTCGCCTGCAACGGCATTGACGAGGGCCAGGCCCAGGACATCGTCAGGAACGCGGTCGGCGGCCGGTTCGGCAGTTGGATCGCACCTGATGTTCCGGTGGTCGACGCAGTGAGCTCGCGGTTCGCCGGAGGCGTGGGCGGCATCGAATGACCCCGGAGCCCGGCCGGCCGAAGGACAGCCTCGCCGACTGGTTGCGCATCCGGACGAAGATCTCCTGGCCATCCTGGCGAGGCACCTGCCTCACCTCCGAAGCACCAGCCCGCGACGGCTTCCGCGACTTCTTCGTGGCAACGCGAGACGGACGGGACGGCGAGGGCACCGCGCGCGTTCTGACCGCCCTCGACCTGGCCTTCGCCGACGCCGAGCAGGGCAGGCCGCTGACGTTCGCCCTCATGGCGAAGTGGCAGCGGACCGTGCTGGGCCACGGCCTTGCCGGTTTCCGCACGATGCCGGCTTTCGCGAAGAGCGGACGGGAGCGCTACGGCCTCGCACCCGACACGCGGGCGCGATTCGAGCGCTGCCTGTCCGAGAGCGCTCAACCGGGTCTGCCCCTCCCCTCACTCGCCGCCCGGATCTACCTCGACTCCCTGTTCTTCCATCCGTTCGAGGACGCCAACGGCCGCGCGGCCGTCCTGGCGCTGGCGTTCGTCCTGGCACGGGAAGGCGTCGTCCTCGACCAGGTTCACCCGCTTCAGACCACCCGCTGGGCCGACGACGCCGAAGGAGCGGCCGACCTGGCAGTGCTGCTCGGAATCCTGCTCACCGCTGCGGCGCGGCGCCGGTCCCACGGGAGGCAGTCGTGAACGAACGCCACGTCCTGCTCGACGAGCTCGCGCAGGGGCCGCGCCCGACGGATACCCCAACGGTGCTGATCTCAGGCGGCCGGATCGACGAGCAACCGGGAGAGATCGCCGGTCTCGCGCCTCTCGACGAACGCCACACGGCGTTCCGGGGTGCAGCGTGGAGAACCCGACCGCGACGGCACCGGCACCAGCACCAGCACCAGCACCGAAGTGGTGTTCCCGACACGAAAGGTGGAGAAGTGATCTACAGGATCGCCCAGTACCGCAGGGACGGAGACTTCACCGATGACCGGTGGGACGTGACCCACCTCGGCGAGCGGACCCTGGCAGAGGTATTCCCCATCACGCACCCCGACCACCTCGGTGACACCTACCGGTTGACGGAGGAGCAGGCCGCCACGCTCGCACCGCTCACCGGACTCACCTTCGACCTCGAAACCTGCGAGTACTACCTGGAGCCGACCGCCGACTGATCCGAGCGGTTGCCCGGCTCACCAGGGCCCGGCGCTGTCGCTGGTGACGCGCGTGGCCCTGCTCGAGTGCCCCGGCTCGCTGCCGGCGGCCCCCGATGTACGCCCCCGCATGGCGATGCGGATTCTCCGGCACAGCCGGATCGCGGTGGGCCTGGAGATTTCCACACACATTCCGTCCGAGGCAAGCGCAAGGCTCTGCGGAAGCTCGGTCGGCCGCTGGACGGGCCGGTTCGGAAGTAGTTGCTGTACTTCGCTGCTGTACCGCACGAAAGAGCCCCTGCCGGATCTCTCCGACAGGGGCTCTGACCTGTTGTGGACCTGAGGGGATTTGAACCCCTGACCCCCTCGATGCGAACGAGGTGCGCTACCGGACTGCGCCACAGGCCCTTGCAACGGGTGAAACCTTAGCACCCCGATCGGGGTGCTTGGAAATCCGTTCCTCGCTGGTCGGGCCGGGCAGGCTTCCGAAGGCACGGATGCCCGCCCGGCCCGGCGGTCTCACTCGTTGCCCATTGCTCGTTACTCGTTGGCGGCGCGGGGCCGGTCCTCGTCCGCGTACTGGTCGAAGAGCGGCGTGCGGCCGTGTTCGCGGGTGCGGCGCGGAGGGGTGGTGCGCTGGCGCGGAGGCTGCGGGGCGGAGGGTGCGGCCGGATCGGCCGTGGAGGAGCGGGCCGAGCTCCAGGTCTCCGGGTCGGTGACGTCGATGCCGCTCGTGGCGCGCGGGGCGACCGGTGCGGTGACGTAGGTGGGCAGCGGCACCGGGACCGGGTCCCAGCTGTCGCCGCGCCCGGGACCCGGGTCGCGCTGCTGGTCCACCCACTCCGCGTGGTCGGTCTGCTCGACCAGGGCGCGGCGGCCCGCCTCCTGCGGCGAGACCGCGGGTACCGGCTCGGGCTCGGGCCGTGCCGGGGCCGCCTCGTCCGGGTCCCCGGCGACGGCCGGGCGGCGTCGCGAGCGGGTCTCGCGCAGCCGCTGCGCGGCCGCCTCGGCGTGGCGCCGATCCATCACGTACACGAAGCGGCGCCGCTCCTGGGTCCGCAGATAGGCGATGTAGACGCTGAGGAGGACGGCGGGGACCGCGGGCGCCCAGAGGAAGCCGAGTCCGCCGACGGCCGCGATGATCGCGCCGAGGGTGAAGGCCAGGAAGAGGAGCACGGTGGTGCGCCGACGGCGGGCGAGCACCTTGGAGCGCCGGGCGCGTTCCGAGGCCGCGGCGCCGTTCGGCTGGTGTGCGCGCTCCCTGCGCGCCCGGGCCGGGGCGGGCGGCATGGCCACCCGCGCCTCGGTCCTGGCCGGGGGCGCGGCGAACTCCCGGACGTCGACGGAACTCTGCCAGTCTCTCTCGGATTCCGTCTCCGATGCCGGGTCGGTGTCGGTGGCGGGGTCGTCCTCGGTGGTGCGTTCGCGCAGCTCCTTGGCGTACCGGCGCTCCATTCCCGCCCGTCCGGACAGCAGCCGGATGGCGGTGCTGAAGCGTTCGGTCGGACGGGCTTCGTTGAGCTCGTCCTGCCTGCGGAGCCACATCGGCACCAAGTAGGCGGCCCAGGCCCCGACGATGACTGCGTAGATGAGGCCGCTGCTGCTCACGCATCACACCGTAGAGGGATTCGCACGAGGGCATCGGCCAATCGGCACGGTGTGTCGCACGATCTGGCTGATCCCACTGACTTTTTTTGTGATTCTTCAGATCACCGGGCGACCGAGTGGCGACAGAATTCGAACAGTTATTTCATTTCTCGTGTCGGGCCGCTCGCGCATGGTGCCAGCGGCGCAGAAGTCCTCCGGGGACCTCCTCCGCCGTGAGCGCGAACACCAGATGGTCACGCCAGGCGCCGTCGATGTGGAGATAGCGCGGGCGAAGTCCCTCCTCGCGGAATCCGAGTTTCTCCACGACCCTGCGGCTCGGCCCGTTCTCCGGGCGAATGCAGACTTCCACGCGGTGCAGGCCGACGTTCTGGAAGCAGTGGTCGACGGCCAGCGCCACAGCCGTGGGCATCACCCCGCGGCCGGCGACCTCGCGGTCGACCCAGTAGCCGACGTGGCCCGAGCACATGGAGCCCCAGGTGATACCCGCGACGGTGAGCTGGCCGACGAGGCTGCCCCGGTACTCGACCACGAACGGCAGCATCCGCCCGGCGTGCGCCTCGGCCCGCAGATGGCGCACCATCTGCCGGTACGTGGGGCGCTGCGCGACCGGGCCGCCGGGGGCCGGCGGCGGGATGGTCGCCTCCCAGGGGCGCAGCCAGTCCCTGTTGCGCCGGTTCACCTCGCGCCATGCCCGCTGGTCACGCAGCTTTATCGGGCGGAGGGTGACATCTCCGTCCGCCAGGACCACGGGCCAGGAGTGGGTGCTCAGCGGGAGCTCCCTGCGGAACCCGACGGCCCGGCGGGCTCGGCGGGCCGCGGGTGGTCGCCGCCGTGCAGCTGATCCACGGCGTGCGGCAGCATCCGGGACAGCACGGCCAGCCCGTCGCGCACGCCGCCCGAGGAGCCGGGGAGATTGACGATCAGGGTGCGCTCGGCGACCCCGGCGAGGCCCCGGGACAGCGCCGCGGTGGGCACCTTGGCGAGACCGTGGGCGCGGATCGCCTCGGGAATGCCGGGGATCTCGTAGTCGAGGACCCGGGCGGTGGCGTCCGGGGTGCGGTCGGTGGGCGAGATCCCGGTGCCGCCGGTGGTGAGGATGACGTCGTACGCCGCTGCCACGCCGTCGCGCAGCGCCGCCTCGACCGGGTCCCCGTCGGGGACCACACGGGGGCCGTCGACCTGGAAGCCCAGCTGCGCGAGCCCCTCGGCGAGCAGGGGGCCGCCGCGGTCCTCGTACACGCCCGCCGAGGCCCGGTTGGACGCGGTCACGACGAGCGCCCGGCGCTGCGGGCGCCCCGGCTCTCCGGCCCGCGGACCGGAGCCCGGCGGGCCGCCGGGGGCGTGGCCGTGGACCTCGCCCGCCCGCGGGGTCATCGCCCGGCCTCCTCACGGGACCAGTCGCCGGACTTCCCGCCGGTCTTCTCCTCGACCCGGACGTCGGTGATCACGGCGGCCTTGTCGACCGCCTTGACCATGTCGACGACCGTCAGCGCGGCCACGGACACCGCGGTCAGGGCCTCCATCTCGACTCCCGTGCGGTCGGTCGTCCGCACGGTGGCGAGGATCTCGACGGCGTCGTCGGCCACGGAGAGGTCCAGCTTCACCCCGGAGACCGCCAGCGGGTGGCACAGCGGAATCAGGTCCGGTGTGCGCTTGGCACCCATGATTCCAGCGATCCGGGCGGTGGCGAGGGCGTCACCCTTCGGGACGCCCTCGCCCCGCAGCAGCTCGACGACGCGCGGTGAGACGAGGACCCGGCCGCTCGCCCGTGCGGTGCGCGCGGTGACGTCCTTCTCCGAGACGTCGACCATACGGGCCGCGCCCGCCTCGTCGATATGTGTGAGTCCTTGCTGCGCACTCATGGCTGTGGCTCCCGGTCACTGTGTGGTGGGACACGCTACCGCCACGGCCTCGCGCTCATCCGAGCAGGACCACCTCCGTCTCCGTGCCCGGCTCGACGGTGGTCGTGCCCTCGGGGACGACGATGAGCGCGTTCGCCTGGGCGAGGGCCGCGACCAGGTGCGACCCGCTGCCGCCTACGGGGGTGACGGTTCCCTTCTCCGCATCGTAGGCACCGCGCAGGAACTGCCGCTTCCCCTCGGGCGAGGTCAGCGCCTCGTCCGTGCGGAGCTCCGCGCGCACCCGGGGCCGCCGCACGTCCTTCAGGCCCATCAGGGTGCGGATCGCCGGACGGACGAACAGCTCGAACGACACATAGGAGGAGACGGGATTGCCCGGCAGGGCGAGCAGCGGCGTGTGGTCGGGCCCGATGGTGCCGAAGCCCTGGGGCTTGCCCGGCTGCATGGCGAGCCTGCGGAAGTCGACCCCGCTGCCCGGCTCGTCCTCGTCGCCCACGGACGACAGCGCCTCCTTGACCACGTCGTAGGCGCCGACGCTGACTCCGCCGGTGGTGACGAGCAGATCGGCGCGGATGAGCTGGTCCTCGATGGTGGCGCGCAGCTCGTCGGCGTCGTCGGTGACCGCGCCGACCCGGTAGGCGATCGCCCCGGCATCGCGGGCGGCGGCGGTGAGCGCGAAGCTGTTGGAGTCGTAGATCCTGCCCTCGCCCAATTCCTCTCCGGGCTGGACGAGTTCGCTTCCGGTGGACAGGACGACGACCCGCGGCCGCGGGCGCACCCGCACCGTGCCGCGGCCGATCGCGGCGAGCAGGCCGATCTGCGGCGGGCCGAGGACCGTGCCCTCGGGCAGGGCGAGGTCGCCCGCCCGGACGTCGCTGCCGCGCTCGCGCACATGGGCGCGGGGCTCCACGGGCCGGTGCACCCGCACCTCGCCGGTCGCTCCCTCGGGGGCGGCGCCGGCCGGGCGCATGGCCGTGGCGGCTCCGCCGCCCGTGCCGCCGTCGGTCCACTCGACGGGCACGACGGCCTCGGCGCCGGGCGGCAGCGGGGCGCCGGTCATGATCCGGGCGGCCTGCCCGGGGCCGACGGTGCGTGTCGCGTCACCGCCCGCGGCGACGTCCCCGATGACGGTGAGCACGGAGGGGAAGGCCTCGCTCGCGCCGGCGACGTCGGCGACCCGGACCGCGTAGCCGTCCATCGAGCTGTTGTCGAAGGGCGGCAGTGCCACGGCGACCGTGACGTCCTCGACCAGCACACAGCCCTGGGCGTCGGGCAGCGGCAGGTCGATCGGGTCCAGCGGGTGGATGGCGCCGAGGACGTCCTCCAGATGGTCGTCCACCGACCACAGGCCCTGCCGGCCGCCGGGGGCTTCCCCGGCCGGGCCGGCCCCGGCCGGGGTGGCGGGGCCGGAGCCCGTGCCGGGTGTTGCCGTGCTGCTCACGTGCTACATCTCCTCGGTGACGTAACGGCGAAGCCAGGCTCGGAAGTCCGGGCCCAGGTCTTCACGTTCGCACGCGAGTCTGACAATGGCACGCAGATAGTCGCCCCGGTCGCCGGTGTCGTAACGGCGTCCCTTGAAGACGACGCCGTGCACGGGCCCGCCGATCCTCTCGTCGGCGGCGAGCATCTGCAGGGCGTCGGTGAGCTGGATCTCGCCCCCGCGGCCCGGCTCGGTCTTGCGGAGTATCTCGAAGACCGCCGGGTCCAGGACGTAGCGGCCGATGATCGCGTAGTTGCTGGGCGCCTCGGCCGGGTCGGGCTTCTCGACCAGGCCGGTGACCCGGACGACGCCGTCCTCGCCGGTGGCCTGCACGGCGGCGCAGCCGTACAGGTGGACCTGGGACGGCTCGACCTCCATCAGGGCGACGACGCTGCCGCCCTCGCGCGCCTGGACGTCGACCATCCGGGACAGCAGCGGGTCGCGGGGGTCGATCAGGTCGTCGCCGAGGAGCACGGCGAAGGGCTGCTCGCCGACGTGGGGCGCGGCGCACAGGACGGCGTGACCGAGGCCCTTGGGGTCGCCCTGGCGCACATAGTGCATGGTGGCGAGGTCGCTGGACTCCTGGACCTTGGCGAGGCGCCCGGCGTCGCCCTTGCGGGACAGCGCCTCCTCCAGTTCGTAGTTGCGGTCGAAGTGGTCCTCGAGGGGGCGCTTGTTGCGTCCGGTGACCATGAGAACATCCGAGAGGCCGGCGCCGACGGCCTCCTCGACCACGTACTGGATCGCCGGCTTGTCGACGACGGGCAGCATCTCCTTGGGAGTGGCCTTCGTGGCCGGCAGGAACCGGGTGCCGAGGCCTGCGGCGGGGATGACAGCCTTGCTGATCCTGGGGTGCGACTCGCTCATGCGGGCACCATAT